>DATGZD010000149.1:0-4942 GCA_035297385.1 Candidatus Sulfotelmatobacter sp.
TTTCTAACCCTTGCTCTTTAGCATATTTAACGACTGCTTCACTTGGGAATGCAACTGCATCCACGCCAGCCTTCAGAGCCATTACATCAGTCTCAGCTCTGTGTTTTGCTTTCGGGCGCATGCAACCTAACGCTAAAGGAATCTCCGGAAATATTAACCGTGCAGCAACAACAACCCGTCCAATACTTACTGATGATGGTGGTTTCACATGCTCCATTTTTGTTCCACGAATAGGCATGAAAGCAATAATAACTAACCCAGTTGGCTCATATTTCTTGATCATCCTTAACGCTTCTAATTCGCTGCTCAAGACACCGTTTTGGAGTCCAACAATAACATGAGGCACAAACCTTAAGCCAACCGAATGAAAAGCATTCAATGATGCTTCGTAGTAATCTGTTGTGATATTTAGATTGCAGATTTCCTTCATTGTATTAACTGAGCCTATTATGTCAATTAAGGCAACATCAACATTGGCTTCTTTCAGTGCTCTAGCGGTGTTATAGTTTACAATCCCTGTATGTACCATAATTGTTAAGCCAAGTTCATTTTTCATCCTTGTCATAACAGGTATGAATTGTTCTAAAGGAACTGAACCATCCGATAAGCATCCCCCACTTATGAGACAACCCACTGCGTCATCATGCTTTAATTTCTGTGCCAGTTCAAACAACTTTGCAGGCGTTCGGGCAGCAAGCATAGTTTGTAGGACTCTCCCAGCACAATGCTTGCAATTAAGCATACAGTTCTTACCCGTCACAGAGATTGTAGGAAATTTTTGTGAGGCACAATTTGGATTAATCTTTTGGTACGCAAAACTTGGGGTATAGAATTGAATTTTTCTGTCTTTTGATGAGAATATTCCTGAGTCGAGCAGGTTTATGAATTCTTTGTCACTTAAACCCCAAATATTCTCGATTGATAATTCTGGCATGTTTTTCTAGGTTAAGCCTTCTATTGAATGTTTAATAGTTTTCGTCTTTCTTTTTTTTAACAGAGTGCTCGTTTTCATCACTGAATTTTAATATCGCTAACGGTTCATCTATTGCTTTCACTGTAATCTTTAGTTTGTCTAATTGTTTGGCAACGGTTAATGTTTTGTATATGGTTAAGCCTCTTTTTGTTAGGGTGTACAATTTCTTGGTGTGAACTTGTTTTTCGTTAATCAATCCCTCTTTAATAAGGAAGTTTAATCGATTTTTGACGGCACGGCAGTCCATGTTGCATTTGAACGCTAAACTATCAACGCTCAAGTACCTGTCAACTAATGCTATAATTATGCTTTCATAGTTCTCCAGCTTCGACTTCGCCATATCTCCTGAGCTCCAATTCGGCATTGTATAAATTTTGATAAAGCACTTGTGAACTCAGAATCATGATTGAAAATCCGTAAAATATGATCAACAATCACAAAAGTTGCTGATAGGGTGAGCTATAACATCAGCCATATATAGGATTCTTACCATCAACCGTGTTGAAATCTATGCAAAAACCTACAAATACGACAGAATCCAATGACATCGATTTTCCAAAAAACATTCGGATATCAATAGGCACAGCTATTGCCCTTGGATTAGCAGAAGGCAAGCTTGACGCTGAACCTACTACAGCCTATTTAATGACTTACTATGACGGTAAATGTACAGCAAATTGTAGTTTCTGTCCTCAAGCAAGAACCAGCACAAGCAAAGCAGAATTACTCTCGAGGATTACATGGCCAGTTTATCCAAGCCAAGATGTGCTTGAAAAACTCAAACAAACAGTTTTGGATGATAAGATAAAACGTGTCTGTGTTCAAGCGTTAAAGTATCCAAATGTGTTTAAGGCTATTTCTGCTTTTGTAAAAGAGTTGAAAAAACATGTCATTTTACCCGTTTCGGTTTCCTGTCAACCGCATGAAACAGAAGATCTGTGGCTTTTGACTCAAGCTGGAGTTGATAGAATTGGTATCGCATTAGACGCAGCTACGGAATCTTTGTTTAACAAAGTAAAAGGTAACATTGCAGCCGGACCCTACAAGTGGCAAGACGTGCATACTTTCTTGCGTGTGGCTATCGGTATTTTTGGGGAAGGAAACGTTAGTACTCATCTAATTGTTGGGTTAGGTGAAACAGAGAAGGAGATCGTCTATGCGATCCAACAATCCGTCGATATGGGTGTTCTACCTGCTTTGTTTGCTTTTACTCCAATCCAAGGAACAGCTCTCGGTCCTAATCAGCAGCCGGCATTGGATGTTTATAGACGTGTTCAGCTTGCACGGTACTTAATTGTTAATTGTAAAGTTCGAGTTGAGGATATGCGTTTTGATCGTGATAGTAGATTGATAGACTTTGGCGTCGGTAAATCTTTCTTGATTGGTTTTGTTGAGTCTGGGTTGCCTTTCTTGACGTCAGGTTGTCCAGATTGTAATCGTCCATTCTATAACGAGAAACCCAGTGGACCGTTGTATAATTACCCTCGAATTATCCAATCTGCAGAATTAAGAATGATTAAACGCATATTGAAGTTGTAAGCTAAGGTTATGGCGTTGGAACCGAAGAGGGAATTGGAGCTGCAGCGGTTGCTTTCTTTTCAGTTTCCAGCTTTGGTTTCTGTCTTGTAATCTGTTCCACTAACCGCCAGAATTCTTCCATGTCTAACCCTTGCTGAAGATCCCTCATTAGTCTCTTGACTTGATAGTATGTCATTTGTGCCTCACCTTTATCCAAGCTTTCTTGGGGTCCTTTAATTCGTTTCAGCAATTCATCCATCTGACGAGGTGAAGCACGAATCTGTGCCCGTTCTAATAGACGTTGGATGAGTGTTTGGCTTGTGTGTCTGCCAATGAAGAGTCTTGTTTGTCTACCGATTATTTCAGGTGGAAAGGGTTCAACTAGTAAGGGTTGTGTCAGAATCTTTTCTTCTTCTTCATCAACTTCATGAGCAAAAAGGTTTTCACCTATGATTGGTTTATGGAATGAAATTGGGAGAGCAAACGCTTTCTCTGCTAATTGTCCCAGCCTGAAAACTTTTGCTAAGTCTACACCTGTATCTATGTTGTAGAGTAGTTCTAAAGCAGTCACGACTTCTTCGAACGGCGTAATTCCTGCGCGTTCACCAAAGCCAACGATGCATGTGTGTACGTAGCTTGCACCCTCTTCGATTGCTGCGAGGCTATTTGCTGTAGCTAAACCAAAATCGTTATGACAATGAATTGCAAGTGCTGCTTTCTTACACGTTTCCTCCTTTAATCCTTCCCTAACATGCTGCATCAAGTAACGCATCGATAAAGGTCTCATGAAGCCTACTGAATCGGCAATACAGAGTCGTGTTGCACCTGCAGCAACTGCAGCTTCAAAGATTTCAAGAATATCTTCTATCGTTGTTCTTGCACCATCTCTTAACGCGAACTCAACGGTTACACCTCTTTTTCGAGCGTATTCAATACTCTCTACAATCTTTGTAAGAACTTCTTTTTTGGTTATCTGCATCAAATACTGAAGGTTAAGTTCATTGTAGGCTGTCTCTATAGATACGTGTTTTACGCCTGCTTCCAAGCATGCATCAACACTCACTTTTGAGGGTGAGGCTGAGGCTACTAGTTGAACTTTCTGAAAAGTTTCATTTACGATACGTTTGATATTACGTTTATCTTCATCTGAAAAGCTTGGAAAACCCACGTTAATAAGGGCTATGCCTGATTCATCCATGAGCTTAGCCAATCTTAACTGTTCAACGTACGTTAAGAATACTGTTGGTGTCTTAATGCCTTCCCGAAAAGTTTCATCTTGAACGTAGACTCTCTCTGGTAGTTTAGGTGGAAGGTTTTTTCTCAGACGATTATAATTTGCTATTAACCCTTGAGCTTCAAGTTTCCTAAATATAGTCTTCCTCATTAGAGGCACAATCCAACAAAGACGGGCTTAACACCTTCAGTAATTTGCGGGTTCCAATATAAAAACTAAACTAATTCATCAGGCCCTAGCTTAATAATTTTGGATAAAATATGTTGCATAAATTTTTGTAACTATTGCCGATGCAAATGTAACCATAAAAACAGACCATAATGAATTAAGAAAACAGCTTGATCCCATTTTCAGATTAATTCACTTTTTTTCTGACAATATATTCAACCTTTCCAGGCACATTTCACGTACTGATTCGATTGAGTAAGATAATGAGCAAGCTTTGGATCAAGCGACTATCAAAACTCGAGAGTCAGGCAGCAAGGAATGCCCACAAGAAATCTCTACTTGAGGCGGTGATTTGGATTCCTATGGTTCTGCCAGGCGTTTGCCTGTTTTCTGTGTTAAAGCCGGCTTTGAATATACATGAACAATGTGCATTTTTCTTAATTATGCAAATCTATGGGTACTAATCACTAAGAGTGTATTATTGTTACTCACAGTCTAAACGTTTTACTTTGCCGTCCGTGTAACTCTGAACTTTCATCCAATAAGTCAAGCTAATGCCTTCTCATCATCCGGCATAAAAACAGAAGTTAACTCATGAATAAAAAGTTTGTACGTTTCGCTAAACCTTTCAATTGTCCAAAATAGAAATGCCCAAAATGAGTCTAAGCCTGATTAGTTCAACTCGACAGTTAATTTGCTGACTTGAGCGTTAGAGGTTTATCCCTTATGAGTTTGACCTCGCGGGAACAAACGTAAACAGACAGTCAACGTCTCAACCGTTCTTGCTGAGCCAATCCAGCCTGCTTCCCATTTTGGGCAACATATACATAATAATATTTTTGTATATAAACCTATTTGACAAGTTAACGGCATTCCAAAACTGTGGTTTTATCGGTTTTTTTAACAAGGTTGAATGAATAAAAGTATAGAGTTTTTGAGGCACATCAACAGTATTTATAGTTTTTAAGTATAAGTTTTTCTCGAATCCTTCGACGTTAATTTGTATATTATGAGCTTATATACAGTATTGATTAATGATTAGGGTCTAG
>DATGZD010000150.1:0-7647 GCA_035297385.1 Candidatus Sulfotelmatobacter sp.
AACATTATCAGGGCATACTTTACCGTTTACATCCATTTGCTTAAGAATAGTTACAATGACTTTATCGCCTTGAACAAGTGAGTAATCCAGGTTTCTCACTGTTACATTTGAATTTGTTATAGCTGCAGCTGCCAAGAGAAAGGCGGCTGATGAGAAATCACCAGGAACGCAATGATCACAGGCCTTATACGTTTGGTTTGATGGAATATGGATTTGCCTAAAATCATCTGAAATGAAAACGTTAATGCCATGTTTGTTGAGAACGTTTCGCGTCATCTCAATGTAACTCTTAGATTCAAGTGATGTTGTGACCTCAATTTCTGTGTCCTGTTGGGCTCTTGGACAAGCAAACATCAATCCAGAGATAAACTGACTGCTTATATCGCCCCGAATTCTAGTTTTTCCGCCCCTGATTCCGCCGCCGTTTACCTTAACAAAAGATTTGTCGTTAATTGTACCAGTTGAGGTGCTTACTCCTAGTTCTTCTAGGCTGTGAAGCAATGGTTCAATAGGTCTTTTCTCTAAGGATTCTCTAAAAAGCAGAATTGATGTTCCATCTGCTAGTGCTGCTATAGGAATCATAAAACGTAGAGTAGCACCCGATTTGCCACAATCAATGGGTGTTTTGCTGCGTTTCAATGAGCTTGTTCCAGTTACAGTCCAATAATCTTTTGATATGTTAACTTTTGCGCCTAGCGCTTGGACAGCTCGTAAAGTCATGTCAGTGTCATCCGCGAGCAGAGGACAAGAAATTTTGGAGGTCTCCGATGATAAGGATGCAGCGATTACCATTCTTTGTGTGTATGATTTTGAAGCTGGTGCGTAGACTTCGCCATTCAATGTCTCAGTCTTTTGTATGGAAACATCTGTCACTAGCTATTCAGCACCCGTGCTTTTTCACTGTTGAAATGCGCTTCCAAAACTTCGCCTTCATGACGTTGCAACGCCACCTTTACAGAGTCAAGCTTATCGTCTTCGACGACTGCAGTTACAGCAGGTCCCTTTCCACAAAGACCGGCAGCTAATGCACCTGCGCTCAGTGCATCTGTTGCTGTAGAATTGTCGTAGCCTAAAGCTGCAGAGTAGATTGTGCCATTTAACGATAATGCCATCCAAAAATTACCCTTCGATGCTTCTTCAAGGGCAACTTTGGCGAAAAGCTTCACCCCACTAAGTTTATTCACGTCAGTGGCGCCAGTGTACGCCTTCTTTGATGGAATGTGAAAAAGTACAGTCAAGCCCTCAGGTAGCGAGAATTTCTGCAATATTTTCCTACTCATGTTATCTGTGATGACGACTCCACCAAAATATGATGCACATGCATCGTCAAAGGCGCCTGTTATTGTAACTTTTGCATCAAAAGCCGCGTCCACGCCAAGGTTAACCACGGTTAAATCATCAAGTTCCTTACTCAAGGCTGCTGTAGTCGCTAAGGCCACTGCGTTTGCAGCTGTACTGCTACTCTTTAGTCCTCGTGCAATAGGAATATTTGAGGAGGTTCTTACTTTTGCACCAAAATGATCCAAGCCAAAGTATCGAAAAACTTGTGATACTGTTTTCTCAATTAGCAAGTTACTCTCTGTTAGGTCAGATGTGATTTCCCCCCTAATTATCATCGGTTCTTCAGTAAGTTGTACTTCAGCCTTTGTCCATAGATCTACACCGAAAGCTGCGCCTTGACCAAGAGCAATCGCATTAACGATTGTTGCGGCTCCATGAGCTATTGCTGCAGCCCTACTACTCAAGAGGTGACACCTGCAAGTTTTCGCAGTAAAGCTTCTCGCATCACTTGAATTGGTGCCGGACAGCGGATCCAGATTTCAAATGATGCGGCACCTTGATAAAGCAACATTTCGATGCCATTGATTACTTTGGCACCTGCGGTCTTGGCATCATGAACAAGCTTAGTCTCCAGCGGATTATATACGATATCCATTACACACAGTTTTGGTGTAAGCCATTCGGGTCTAACGTAACTTTCATGAACGTTTGGCACCATCCCTGCAGAGGTTGCGTTAATCAGTATGTCTGCATCTTGCAGTTTTTGTGCAACATTCTCTAAAGTAAGCATATCTCCTTCGATCTTTCCACAAGGTTCTAAAACATTAGCTAATTCTCTGGCTTTCATGGCATCTCGATTCAGAATAGAAATTTCACCAACTTCTCGTGCTAGATAGAAAGCTATGGCTTTGGCTGCTCCGCCTGCTCCGAGTAGGAGCACTTTTTTTCCAGCTAAGTCAACACCATTGTTTTTGAGAGCTTTAACTGCACCTATACCATCAGTGTTAAAGCCTCTGAGTCGGCCATCTTGATTAAGAATTGTGTTAGCTGTATGCAGAAACCGAACTGCTGGATCTCCCTCATCGAGAAACTCTGTGACAGCATTCTTATGTGGCATCGTTACGTTTAACCCTCGAATGCCTAACGCTCGAACTCCGCGCATTGCATTCTCCAACTGATCGGATGTAACACGGAAAGAAAGAAAGGCAAAATCAAGCTTTAGATGCTCAAAAGCTGCATTATGCATCGTTGGGCTTAATGAATGCTCAATAGGATCACCGATGACAGCACATACATGTGTTTTCCCTGAGAGCTCCATCTAACTACAGCCCCAATAATTTGTAGGTAATCCGCATATCTTGAACAGTTAACTGACCGGTAGCTGTCTCTAGCCCAGATTCTAAAGCTGCGAAAGTTAAGAAACCGCCAAACAAGGGCGATAAAAGGCGTGAAATTTTGCCATGTTCACCCATAGCGAAACAAATAATGTTAGTGCGTTTGGAAGCAGCTACCGTGAAATTCAATAACGTCAGGTTATCTTCGATTCGTTTAGCAGTTGTTATTATTTTACACACATCTGCACCGTAGTCAATTTCTCGCTCAAGTATGTTGCCTAACTCTGTAAGTTTTAGAACACCATCAAAATCGTGGAAGGAAACAATAACTTTGGCGCCTTGTTCGCTTGCTTGCGTAGTAAATTCCTTTAAGTTTGAAGAGGCTAACTCAATGTCTACATAGTCGAAGCCAGTCTTAGCTGCGGTTAAAAGAACCTGTTTCTGTTCAACTTCAGTGCCCAAAAATTTTCCATGGTAGTGTGTGAGTCTATTAGTGGCTATTTTTTGAATTTTCCCATGCTTACCTAATTTAGATAAACCATCATAGTTTTCCAAGCTATCTAAGCGAATTTCAATCAGGCCCAAACCTTCGTTCTCTGCTCGCTCGATTAACTTTAACGCTTCGGGTATAGTCTGAGGAAAAACTGAGGCGCAGATTCGCGGCATCAACGTTCAATCACTTTTTCCTCTGGAACAGAGATACCGAAATGTCTGCCACCTGATGCGGCAATATGAACAACAACTTCGTCACCCACTTTTAGTTCCGTGACGGGTTTTGAGCCCTCAAGAGTAACGAGGCGAATTGTCTCTGCGTTCTGTAGAATTGCCTTCAACTTCTTACCTTCAGCTTCAGCTTCAATCAATATTAATGGTCGAAACTCAATTTTAGCTCTGCCCACGTTTGTTGTTCGTACGTTGCCCTGTCTGTCTACAATAAGAACTTCGTCACCGGCTTTCAATTCGGATAAATAACGTGTGCTTTCCGTCGATGCTAATGTATATAATGGGAGAGAGCCAGCGTTTACGCGGAACGGTCTAGACTGTACATAAGGGTTCTCATGTACTTCAGCCTCAACTAAGAATAATCCTGCGGATTGACTACCGACGAGAATGCCTTCACCTTGCTGCATAAGATCACATGTGTCAACGCAAACGCGAGCGCCTGTGCCGATTTGTTTTACAGAAGTAATCTTGGCAGTTGTTAAAGAAAGTCGGGTGTTTTCTTTCTTAACAACGACGAAGACTTTGCTGATTTCATCAGAGTTGTCAGTTTTGAGAAGGACACCGTCAGTCCCAAGCTCTAAAGTTTCCAGCATCAACCTTGCTTCTTCAGCAGTATGAATTTGAGCTATGAGTTTAGTTTTGCCACGCGCCTTAGCAATAATGTTTTCGAGTGGAATAACACGCCAATCATGACAATCAATAATGAGGTAATCAACACCAAGCTCAGCTGCTTCAACAGCTCTGTTTTCGTCTTCTTTGCCGCTTATAGCAATTCTTATAGCAATTTTTTTGCCTTCACGATGCAGCCTGCTAATTTCTGTCTCATCAAATCCTTTTATGATAGCTATTCCTTGCTTGTCTCCTTGATGAGAAGCCGAGTTGCCTTCAACAATTGTAGCTGACGCTTCAGTAGCCGCTGTGAAAAGTTCTTCTCTTTCGTCAGATGATGCAGTTTCTGGAATTTCTATCCAGAGTTCCTTCAACGTTTTTCACCTAAAATACTCAATGCGTCTTCTATGGAGGCGTGTTCATGAACTATTGCGACAAGCGCTTTAGTTATCAAAGTTGGATTCTTATGCTGAAACACGTTGCGACCGATGGATAAACCTGCACATCCTGCATTCATCGAGTCGTGTACCATCTGCAGGATCTGTTGTGTTGTTTCAGTTTTAGGTCCACCCGCAATGATAATGGGTATAGGGCAGCCTTCTACGACTTGTTTGAATGTTTCAATGTTTCCTGTATAGTTAGTTTTGATGATATCTGCACCAAGTTCTGCACCTATACGGGCAGCATGTGCTACGGCTTCAGCGTCGTGTTCATTTTGAATTTTTGGTCCACGAGGATACATCATCGCTAACAAGGGCATACCATATTGATCACATTCATCTGCTACTCTGCCGAGAACGGAGAGCATATCGCATTCATTCTGTGCGCCAACGTTTACATGGACTGATACTGCATCTGCCCCCAATCGTACAGCTTCCTGCAATGTGCAGACTTGAACTTTGTTCTGACAATTGGGCGTGAGATTACTAATAGCTGATAGATGAATAATGAGCCCAGCGTTATCAACGGTTATATGTTTAGCTATTCCTTTATGCACAACCACAGCATCTGCTCCACCTTTAAGCAAATTCATGACAGTATTCTGCATGTTCTCAATACCCTTCACTGGTCCAATGCTTACACCATGATCCATTGGTACAATGACTGTTCGGTTATCTTTTCTGAATATTCGGTTTAAGCGTCTAGTTTTTCCCTGATTCATGTTTCTTCCTTCTTTAATGCATTCTTGATTAATCTTAAAGCGTTCTCGCGCTCATTCCAATCTACAAAAACAAAGATGCTTGATGCAATAGTGAGAATACCGCTTATGTTTATACTGTTTAGTCTGAGAGTCTCACTGATTTTACCTATGATACCATGAGTTTCTTCTAATCCGACTCCGCTGATTTTCAAGAAGACTAAACTTTTCTTGACTGCCATAGCTTTGGTTTCAGGACTGTTTAGCACAGTCTTGTGTACTTGGTTTACGAGTTGATCGATGGTTTTCTCTTCAGAAACATAAATTATTGCTGAATTAGTGTTCATGCTCAGGCCAAGTAAAGTTGCATTTTCTTTGGCTTCTTCAACCAATTCTTGGACTATCCAGGAATTCTCACTGATACGGTTACCGACAACAGTTATTTCAGCAACCTGTGAAGGAAAAGCAATATTAACGCCTAATTCAGTTGCAAGAGCACCCTTAATTATTGTGCCCTCACGGGAAAGGTCACCGTAAGCATGATTTATGACGCGAACAGGGATGTTTTGAGGTTTAAATTTCAAGGCTTTACTATGAATAAATTTAGCACCAGAATCTGCCAAACCAACTAGTGTGTTTACTTCAATCTCTGCTAATCTTCTTGGTGTTGTAACAACTTTGGGATCACCGGACATAATACCATCAGCATCTGTAACTAAAACAATCTCATCAGCGTCTAAAGCTTCAGCAAGAATGAATGCAGTTGTATCACTTCCACCTCTGCCTAACGTCGTAACTTTGCCATCCAACGTTCGACCAACGAATCCTGCGATAACTGGTACAACTCCTTTCTTAACGATAGGTAAAACATTCTGCTTAATTCGAATCTTGCATTCATCAAGCAATGGATTAGCATTAGAGAATGATGCGTCCGTGACTATTGGCCAATCATTATCATGTGGGTCAAAGTAGCGTGATTCTACGCCACTATTGCGTAGAGCGGCAGAGAAAATACGTACACTCGTTCGTTCACCCATACTTAGAATATCATCTAAGTCATGTTTTTGCAGTCTTCCGTTTGATGTATTCTTAGCTGTACTCATTAAGACATCAGTAGTTTTACCCATAGCTGAGACGACAACAGCGATTTTTGTGCCACGTTTAGCTTCGTTTACAACTGAAGTCACGGCTTTGGATAGTCGTTCATGATCAGCTAAGCTAGAGCCTCCAAATTTTACGACAATTTTTTTGTCCGTTTTTGTATTTTCCATTTTACTTTTCATCCACCCCACGCCCAGAACAATCCTCAAAATTTTTAGTTTGTCCTGGGCTTAAGTAAAATAATAATAAAAGTAATAGTCGAAGCTAAAACGCCATCGTGAAACATTGTCGTTTCGCATTGAATTCATCAATGTTAGCCTCGAACGTGTCAAAATGACGGTGCCTCGTGCATAAAAGCATTTCGGAGCTTAGGTCTATAAACAATCTGATATGGGCTGAAAGATGATTGAAGAGTAAAGAGATTCTAAAGATTGTTCAATATGGAACCATGATTTGTAGATGCTTCAATTGTTATAAGTTGCTGTTTTATTTAGATTTAAGCAGGAGTTGTTATTAGTTGTCTCTCTTTTTGGACGGGCGCCATAACGTGTCTACAGTTAAGATGTTGTGGGATCATGGGAATATCGGTTCGTGTTGTTTCCTTTAGTGTCCTTGGAAAAGTATTGTTCAATATTTCTTGGATATCAAATTCTTTTCCCTCTAGGTTTCTCGTACACACATCAGTCATAGATTTTGGTCGTCCATATGTGTGAACGGTAGTACACCTAGTCATGCCTTTTGAAAGAATTACTCTTCCAAGACCCATAGTGTGTAGTCGGTTGGTTTCAGTCCAAGCACATGATGCTATACCTCGAAGGTTTTTGCCCTCTTTAGAAGCTAATTTGTATAAACGCTGTTTTAACCAGGCTAGGTTATGTCTATCTCTAAAATGTTCGATGAATAAGTCTCGTAAAGCCTCTTTGTCATCTATACAGGTAGCGTACTGAAAGTCATATGTTTTCAAGAAGTCAAGTATTGTTTTCTGCACGTCGTCATCAATGTCTTGCGCTATACGATCTGCTCGCACATTATATGACATAAAACTCAACGATAATCTAACATAGCTCAGGTGAAATAAAAACTTTCAGTAAATCTATCATCAGGATAGTGCCAAGTCATCTTTCCAAGTACTAGAGGCTCAACTTTTGCGTAAATAATTGTCAACTAAGATGCCAATGAACAAAAAAAGAAAAATATGAAAGTTAAACTTTCTTAGTTTGGGCGGCATTCTCCAAAGCAACTACGCCAGGAAGCTTCTTACCCATCAAGAATTCGATGAGTGCTCCGCCTGCAGTGCTGATGTAGCCAATTTTGTTTGTTAAACCATACTCTTCGATCGCAGCGATTGTGTTCCCGCCTCCTGCAAGACTGAATGCGTTACTGTTTGCAATAGCTTCTAAGACGTTCTTAGTGCCATAATTGAATTCTTTATTCTCGTATACTCCCATTGGCCCGCTGACT
>DATGZD010000151.1:0-22696 GCA_035297385.1 Candidatus Sulfotelmatobacter sp.
CCTGGAGGCATTGGAGGCATTTTGCCGCCGCCTTTTATGGCGATTAAATCGTCGATTTTTAGAATCATGTTTGCAGCTTCGGTGGCTGATTTGACGACTTGCTGCTTAACTCGGAGAGGCTCTAGGACGATAAGGTCACACATGTTCTTTATCTCGCCAGTTGTAACTTCTATGCCAAAGTATTTACTGTCTGCTTCCTCATGTTTAGCTCTGAGTGCCACCATTACATCAATAGGGTCTAACCCTGCGTTCTCAGCCAGAGTTAATGGGATAACTTCGACAGCGTCTGCAAAAGCTTCTACAGCGAGTTGTTCGCGTCCACCCACTTTGACAGCATATTTCCTTAATGCTTTTGCTATTTCAGCTTCTGGTGCTCCGCCGCCTGCAACGATTTTTCCATCTTCAATTGCATTGCGAACTACGCATAATCCATCGTGTAATGAACGTTCAGCCTCATCGATTATATGTTGTGAACCGCCACGAATGACTATTGTGACAGCTTTAGGATTTTTACAATCACGTATGTAGATGAGTTTGTCGTCACCAATCTTAACTTCTTCAACTTTCTTGGCTTCGCCTAACGCTTCAGCAGTAAGGTCCTTAACGCTTGCGAGTATTCTGCCGCCTGTAGCGCGGGACAATTTCTCCATATCACTACTGCTTACACTCTTAACTGCGAGTACACCAGCTTTTGCTAGAAAATGAATTGCCATATCATCGATGCCTTTTTCACAGAAAACAACGTTTGCTCCTGCTTTTGTGATAGCATCAGCCATCTCACGGAGCATCCTTTCTTCTTCATCTAAGAATGATTGCATCTGATCAGGGCTTTCAATGTTAATCTTAGCATCGAACTCTGTTTTTTCAATCTCTAGCTTTTCATTAAGTAAAGCAATTTTTGCATTCTCGATGAATTTTGGCATCTGTGAACTAGCAACTTCTTTATCGATTACCATACCCTTAACAAGTTCTGTATCATCTAAGCTCTGACCATGCTTCTTAACAACTTTGATTAGGTCAATATCAGCTTTATACTTACCATTAACTTCCTCAGCAACTTGTTTAACGGCATCAACTGTTAGTTTTGCGAAATGCTCTGATGCTCCAGTGACACCTTTGCTTGATAGTGATGTTATTGCAACATCTATGAGGGTTTTTTCGTCATTAAAATTGACTGGAATAGCTATTTCATCAAGAACCTCTTGTGCTTTTTCAGCAGCCTTCTTGTAGCCTTCGATGATTACTGTAGGATGTACATTCTTATCCAGTAGTCCTTCCGCCTTAGATAACAATTCACCCGACAAAATTACAGCAGTTGTAGTCCCATCGCCGACTTCATTATCTTGAGCTTTAGCTACTTCTACAAGCATTTTTGCGGCAGGATGTTGAACATCGAGTTCTTTCATTATTGTTGCGCCATCGTTTGTTATCGAAACGTCACCAAAGCTTGTAACTAACATTTTGTCCATTCCACACGGACCTAATGTGGTTTTTACAGCTTCAGCCACAATTTTTGCAGCCATTATATTGTTCTTTTGAGCTTCACGTCCAGTTGTTCTGCCTGTTCCTTCCTTTAATACAAGGACTGGTACTGTTCCTCCACCACTTGCAGACATACATTATTCACCAATTTTTTCCTTAGACAAATATTCTGAATTCTAAACGCAACACCTAATGCAAAAATATAAATTTTTCTCAATGTCTTACAATTTATTCTTCTGCTTTAACAATATTATACCCTGATGCTTTACGTAACCTGTTCATGACTGCCAATCCTAAACCTTCGGCAGGTACACTTTCAGCAACTATAACGTCAACACTTTCTTTATCAAACTCGCGAAGAAGCTTAAACAAGTTTTGTGCAATAGTTTCCAAGTTGAAGCGACTTCCTAAAGATTTTATGATCTCTGCATCGTATTTTGACATAGTTTCATCAGTAGCTAATACACCAACACATTCTCCTTCACCTTTGTAGAGCGCAATTATTTCTTTCATTTTCTTCACAACTGCTAGCATGGAACCTTCAACCAGAATTAGTTTAGCTCTGGGCGCGTAATGTTTATGTCTCATTCCTGGAGATCGTGCTTCAACAACAGAGATTTCTTGTTCAGCAGCCACAAAAGGATGAAATCTCACATCATTTATGATTTTCTTCAACATTTCAAAGGATATTCCACCTGGTCTTAGAATCTGTGGCGGATTAACGTTGAGATCAATAACAGTTGATTCTACACCGATATTGGTAGCTCCACCATCAAGTATTACATCTACTTGCCCGTTTAGATCGTCCCAGACATGTTGAGCGGTGGTTGGACTTGGCTTCCCTGCCAAATTTGCACTGGGTGCAGCAATCGGGCGTTGGCTTTCCTTGATTAACGCTAAAGCAATTTTGTTCTTGGGCATCCTAATTGCAATAGTGGATAAACCAGCAACAGTCACGCTAGGAACCAATTTTGAACATTCAAGAACCAATGTTAACGGTCCAGGCCAGAATCGTTCCATCAGTAACTTGGCCTTACCAGGAACATGTTTTGCTAGCCTATAGACATCGTTAAGATTTTCAATATGTACGATTGGTGGGTTATCTAATGGTCGATGTTTAGCCTTAAACAATGCGAGAACAGCATCAGCGTTTAAGGCATCTGCACCCAATCCGTAGACGGTCTCTGTTGGAAATGCTACCAAGCCACCTTTCTTAATGAACCCTGCTGCTGTCTGAATCTTTTCAATCTCTGGTTTCTCTGGATTAACTTTTAGCAGGAGCGTTTCTTTCATAATATTAGCCTAGTTCGGATATGCAGATCATATTCTTAAGAAAGCTGTTGCTTGATAAGTCTAAGGACTACCGAAGTTTCAACTTGTCTCTCAGGAATACTCCAATATTCTCTAAGTAACTTATTGGTTTCCTCTCTACAAGTACGTTGAAACCTGTGTTTCTCATAGAAGCATATTGCCCAACCTGCAGCTTCCCAGGTACCAACTATGACATCTCGAGTCTGAGCTAAACTCAACAGATGCTTGAGTAACTTTGTTCCAATCCCACTTCTTTGATAATCTGTTAATGTATAGGCGTGTCTGATTAACGTAGCATCTCTTACTTGTTGAATCCCCATAACGCCGATAAGTTTGCCTTCTTCTTTCCAGCCGTAAAATTCTATGCCTTTAGTAATTTCTGCATTAAGTTCTTCCGTAGACATGTAAGGTTCTTTCCATATATCTTGTGGAATTATGCCTTTGTAAGCTTGGGCTGCTTCATTTATCACATCTAAAATGTCGCCAAAATCGGTTATGGATAATCTACAAATCATCTTTCTGAATCAACAGCTTTAACTCTAAGGACATCTTCAGGCTTCAGTAGCTTCTCTTTTTCGTCCTATTTGATTTTCTGCCTCTTTTTTAAGAACTTTCTCGATCAAACGCATAAGAAACGATTGTGCTTGCATCTCGCTTAATCGTTCGAGGTATACAGAGACTAAAGCAATTTTTCCTTTTTTTGCTGCAACATATTCGGCGAACATGCGGGCTGAAATTGCGTTCTTATCGCCTAGAAGTACAGATGATGAAGCGGGACCCAATAAATCCTTGGGTTTAGGCACTGCTATGGCTACAGTTCCAAGTTTATCTTCATGCTCACTCAAGAGGACAAGACAACTATTCTTAGCTTCAACATAAACCGCCAAAAAACGTGTATCTTGCTCGACGAGTTCTTCTTTCATCACTTGAGCACGATCTGTTTTTGCGGCTTCGAGTGTTCTGTTCCAATGCTCCATCAATATTGCCTCTTGATTTTATTACTATGATTGCTTAAAAACACTTCACAAAATAACCCGTCCTGAACCTTATGTCTATTTTCAGCCCGCTATGATCTTGCGTTTTCTAATTTTCCATCCAGATGACTTTTATATTTTGAACGTTTCAATTGTGTATCTAATTCCAAAAAAGGGGAAGGCTAATCACAGAAGAGAGGGCATCCATAATTCTTCAGACCTTGCTACGAACGTTTTCGTTGCCCAGTTGGGCAGAATTACGCGGTGAACCTTTTGAAACATTAGTAAACACTATTCTCTCTCAAAACACAGCTGATACAAATAGTACGAGAGCTTATGAATCGCTCTCGAAACGATTCGAAATTAAGCCCGAAGTTCTAGCGAAAGCCAACATTGGAGAAATTGAAGAAGCCATCAAGGTTTCGGGTTTGTACAAGAATAAGGCTCAGAACATAAAACAATCTGCAATAATAATATGTAAAAAATATCATGGTTCCCTTAAACCAGTACTATCGTTACCTTTGGAGGAAGCAAGGAGCACACTTATGCAATTTCCAGGAGTTGGACCAAAGACTGCTGATGTTGTCTTACTGTTCTCTGCAGATCAAGCGACAATCCCTGTGGATACTCATGTGAAGCGTGTCACAAAACGATTGGGTTTTGCACCAGTAAATGCTAATTATGAGACTATTCGTCAAAATCTTCAGTCACTCTACAAACCCGCCGACTATTTGGCAGTGCACATATTGCTAATCATGCATGGAAGAAAATACTGTAAAGCACTGCATCCACTACACAATGAATGTCCAATTAATAGCTGCTGCCCATCAAGGAGTTGTTGCACTTAGCCATCACTAATTTGTCTAAAGAAGTCATTCCCTACTTCCCTTATACAGGTGTTAGACCTTTCCAGGATCAGTTCATAAACACAGTTTACAATGCTCTGCAGGAACGTCGTTCTGTTCTCATAGAAGGAAGTAACGGTTTAGGCAAAACAATTTCCTCCTTATCTGCATGTCTTCCAGTAGCTCATGATAGAAACCTAAAAATCCTATACGTCGCCCGAACTCATAGGCAACATGACCGTGTTATCGAAGAGTTAAAAGAAATCTCGCGTAAACAGCCTGTTTCAGGAATTTCTCTTCGTGGACGCAATGAGATGTGTCTTCATCCAGCTTCATTTGAACGTGGTGTTGATGCTAAATCGCTCATGGAACTCTGTGAGATGCTGAAAGCCAAAGATAAATGCCCCTATTATGCGAACATGGAGGGTCGAAGCGAAGATTTTTTGCAGGTGAAAGAACAGATTATTTCTTGTCCGCATAAAGCATCGGAAGTCCAGCAGCTTTGCCGACGAAAACATCTCTGTCCTTATGAAGTTGTAAAAGCAGCATTGCCAGAAATGAATGTTGTTGCTTTAAGCTACTTGTATGTTTTTGACCCTGCTATACGCATGTCATTTATGAAACATTTAGATTCTTATTTTCAAAAGGTTATCTTAGTTGTCGATGAAGGTCACAACTTGCCTGATACAGCCATCGATATCGCAAGCAGTACTCTCTCGCTTTATGTGCTAAAGCAGGCAGAAGCTGAGGCACTTGAATACAAGAACGACGACATCGCAGCTTTTGCAAAGCTTATGAGAGAAGAAATTGAACGGCTGACACTTGATATTAGTAAAGAAACCATAATTGCTCCTGAAACCATTATGGAAATTGTTAAGAAAAAAGGAAACATAAGAAACCCCCGAGAATTCTTTGAGCATACCCATGAGGTCGGTAGCCTGATAAAGAGAACTCTATTGGCGGAGGGCAAAAACCCACGTTCATATATTCACGGTATGAGCGAGTTTCTCCTAAAATGGCTTGAAACTTTGGGTGATGAATCTTACATTGACGTTGCCAGTAAATACACAACTAGAGAAAACACGACTACAGCAAAACTAGAAATTGTCGCTTTAGACCCATCCAAAATAACTTCACCCGTTTTTGCATCTGCATACTCCAGCATAGTTATGTCTGGCACACTTCAACCTTTAGAAGCCTTTGCTCGAATAACCAAACTCCCAGAAAACAATGTACAACTAGTTTTACCATCTCCTTTTCCAAAAGAGCATGTGCTCTCATTGGTTTCTTGCGGTGTGACGACGGCAATGGAAAAAAGAACACCTGAGATGTACCAGACAATAATCGAAAAAATATGTGAGGTCGTTGAAAACACACCTCTTAACACGGGTATTTTTGCTGCCTCATTTGATGTAATGAACGCTCTCATCCTTGAGGGTTTAGATAAAGCATTGTCAAAACGTTTGTACAGAGAAAAACGAGGTATGACATCCAAAGTGAATGAAAAATTAGTCTCAGAATTTAAAGCCTGTTCCAATGAATTAGGAGCTGTTTTTCTCGGTGTTCTCGGCGGACGAACATCGGAGGGAGTAGATTTTCCTGGCAATCAAATGAATTCTGTGATAATTGTGGGTGTACCCTATGCCGAACCTACAGCAAGAGTCAAAGCACAAATCGATTATTACGAAAAACGGTTCCCAAAGCTTGGGCGAGAATATGGATATGTTCTGCCTGCCATGAAGAAGGCCAGTCAAGCTGCGGGGCGACCGATAAGAACGCTTGACGATAGGGGAGCCATAGTTTTCTTAGATTATCGTTATGCTACAAGGTATTGCCAAAGCTTCTTACCATCTTGGTTAACCAGTGACATAAAAGTTTTGGAAAATAGAAAAGGATTGTTAGCTAAGGAAATCAGAAGTTTCTTCAAGTCTTGATTTACGGGAATAAACGCGGCCATTTCGTGCTGCTATTCGTATTGCTGAGGCTATATCTCTAAGTCCACGTCTGTGGCTACCATTCCTTGCTGGGCGATCGGTACCTGCTTCACTAACCACTTCTAATGTGATGTGTGATGCTAATTCAGAATCCAAGGTCTGCATAAGTTCTTTATAAATCGGGACTCCATTTCCAATTTTAACTGTAATATCTGCTGAAGTATTGAATGTCTTGATGATATTTCCAATTTCTTTTGAGATTTCATGAATGCCAAAACAGTTTCTCGTCTCAACAACTTTCCCATCAGCAATTACTGCTAAGCCGAAGTCTTCACCTGGGTCTATGCCAATAATAACTTTTTCGTACTTTTCTTTACCCTGAAGTATCTTTAATGCTTCGTTTATAGCTGTACAGGGTTCTGTTTTTTCATCATAGACTACAATTTTATCATAATCTATCAGTGGCTTTTCTTTCTCTGTAGTAACAACTACTTTCGTAGTTGCTGGCACTGGCTGTCCAGGGATGAAGCTTACAAAACTAATGTTCCTCTCTTTCAGTTCATTGATTAGCAAGAAGTAGGCTTTTCCTGATACTGTAGCAACGGCAATCTTCTCTTTCATAAGAATTTCCATTTAAATCTCGTTTGGAACACAAACAAGTTATTAGGTTTCTCTGCTTATATCCATTAATGTTGATGAGAAGTGAGTGGAAAAATCCTTACTGGATGCAATTGCATTGATGAAAGTTTAGAAGGCGGTATAATACCTGAGACTATTACTCTAGTCTATGGTGAAGCAGAAATGGGCAAATCAACGTTGGCGATGCAATGTGCTATTAATTGTGCAATACAAAACCTTAAAGTCCTATATGTTGATTGTGATGGGACTTTCTCAGCTAAACGACTTTCACAGTTAGCAAGCGAGAAATTTGAGGAGATCTCTGAGCGCATTGTTCTCGTTAAACCACAGAGTTTTGAGGAACAAGCAGCTTTTGTGGATAAATTGGACGAATATGCGGCGAAAGATGTTGGACTAGTAATATTTGATACTTTCACCTCACTCTATCGCGTAAAAGTAGCTGAATCCGAAGGCAAAGCGTTTGGATTGAATCGTGAATTAAACAGGCAGTTAGCCATTGTTGCGCAGACGGCAACGACCATTAAAATTCCAATAATAATAATTAGCCAAGTACGAAGTGTATTCAGCGAAACTGAAGTTATTGTTGAGCCTGTAGGAACCAGAGTATTAAAATTCTGGGCAGACACCATTATCGCCATGAAGCCTATGGAAAACCCACAAGAAATTAAAGCGGTTCTTGAAAAACATCAGCATGAAGAGGAAGTAACTTGCTATCTTAGGATAGATTCAACGGGCATTCATGATTCCAACTTCTATTGACTTTGGCTGAACAAAATGGATGTCGTCGCAATAATTGTTGAATCATTAGTACTTATCTTTCCAGCATATTGCGCTAACGCCGCTCCTGTACTTGCGGGTGGCGGACTCTCCTTAGATTTTGGCAGGAATTTTGTTGATGGACGAAGGATTTTTGGGAAGAACAAGACTTTCAGGGGCTTCTTCTTTGGTCTAACTATAGGTATACTTGTTGGCCTAATTGATTTTTTTCTCTTCGGTTTTCCATGGCAGTTTATTGTTCTTTCGCCGTTAGGTGCACTGCTGGGTGATTTGACGGGGGCTTTTGTGAAAAGGAGGTTAGATATTCCTCCTGGTGGATTACTCCCGATTGTAGATCAAATAGATTTTGTCATTGGTGCCATCATATTCACATTACCGCTAATGATAATTTCAATTGAGGTGGCGGTTGCTATGCTGATAATTACTCCACCAATTCATTTACTCACAAATTTTGCAGCCTATAAACTGAAACTAAAAAGTAATCCTTGGTAAGAAAAGGGGTTTATCCGCTCTTTATTGCGATGACAACTTCTAAGAATATGTAAGCGAAAGCGATGAGTGATGCACCCGTAATTAAAGATAGGTATGCGTTTCTTGGCTTGTAAGCACTTTTTGTGCTCTGGTACATCATCAACAATCCAATTATTCCGAACGTATACAACATAGCTGAGATTACTACATCCATACCTAATTGATTATCAAGTCCGCTTCCGCCGCCGAGTGCTCTGGTGAAGAGGAAAAAGATAGTCTGGCCATTGTAGACAGTTAATGGTGTTTGTGATATAACTTGAAACACGCCTCCGCCTAGTATAAAAACTGTAACAGCAAGCACAATAATGATTATTGTTGCCGATGAAGGTTTCATCTCAGAGATTCTTCGGTACCATCGACTAAGCGTGTAAGACATTGAATCTGCGTCTCTTCTATTTCTTTTTGTCATTCTTTTCTTCTCCAGTCTTGATGGGTGTCTGCTAACTTATTTGTCTGTCCTTATGGGAGCAATTCTATTTTAATCTCTTTACATAATCGTTCCAAGCAGTGTTTAAACCTTTCTTCCATTAAGCGACAAGATTCCATTAAACTTATGTGTGCATTATGCAAAAGTGGTAAGCGCTTTCTTCAACTTCAGCTTTACGGTCACGGATTGTTAAACTTGGTTTCTGTGTTATTCTTTCTTTTTAATGGGCAACCTGGATTGATGCACAGTTTCCGTGGCTGTTTCATTTTCTGCCAGACCCTTAAGATTGGATAGCCACACACTCTACAAGTGTTATTTGATGGTTTTATTGTACCTTGTTGTGGTAATGGAAAAGTTGTTCTGCAGTTGCCTGTGAAATAGTTTGTACATCCTATGAAGCGTTTGCTGGTCTTCCTCGAACGTATAATTATTAGTTTTCCTGTCTTACATGTTGGACATATACCAATAGTTCTTTCTTCAAGCTCAGCTTTTGCAATTACGCGGTCGAGTTGTTCACTAATACTGATTTCTTTTTCTTTCAGTATAGCAGTTACAGTTTTTAGAGTATCAATAGCGTCTTTCAGTACATTTTCTCTTGTTTCTTTCTTGTCTTGGATTTCATTCATTTTTTCTTCAAGTTCAGCTGTTAATCTGGCGGACAAAATGGTGGGACAGTATTTCTGTAGGACATTGATAATTTCAAAGCCTAGTTCAGTCATCTCAATTTTTTCTTCAGTTATGTATTTTCTATCATAGAGCGTTTGGATTATTCCTGCTCGTGTTGCTTTTGTACCCAAATTTTCCTTCTGCATTCTCTTAAGTAGACTGCTAGGGTTATACCTCAAAGGTGGCTTTGTGAATTCCTCCTGTGAGCTTACTTTCTTAACATCAACTTCTTGCCCTTCTATCAGTTGTGGTAGTGGAGCATCTATAATGTGTACATATGGTTTGTAGAAGTGTATCCATCCGTCTTTCAACAGTTCTTTTCCATCAAGACGAAATTTATGACCATTAATGTCTACTGTCGCTCTGATTGTTTTCTGTACAGCATTTTCACCGAAAGTACTCATGAACCTTTTGACTACAAGATTCCAGACGTTTCGCTCAGAACTATTCAAAGGTCGTTCTGGCAAGTTGCCTGTCGGGTAAATCGCAGGATGTGCAGAATCGAAACCCCTACCTTCCTTAGGTTTAAGCATGGATTGGCGTAAGAGTTCATGAGCTAATCTTCCAAGTTCATCGCTCTTGGTTAACTTTTGAAAGATATTTCTATAGCCAATCGAGGGTGGAAGTTTTTGGCTACTTGTCCTCGGGTAAGATATTAAAGCATCCAAATAGAGGCATTGAGCAATTTTTAATGTGAACATAGGTGTATATTTGAACAGTCTGTACGCTTCGCTCTGTAAAGAGCCTGAATCGAAGGGTGATGGGGGTGGAATGAATGTTTGTTCTGCTTCCACTGCTACAATCTTGCCTTTTTTTACATTGCATGCTTTAACTATTGCATCTGCTTCTGCTTTTGTTTCAATAGTTTTTTTCTCGTAGTTAAGGTCAAAAGGTAAATGATTTATGCAAACGCTAGCTTTTATAACTAAATATGGTGTAGGGACAAAATCTCTTATGTTCCGTTCCCGTAAAGCGACAAATTTTAGTGTTGGTCCTTGGACTCTTCCTGTGCTAAGCGTCACATATTTTCCAGTATAGTTTTTTAGCGCTTGCATTAAAGCCCGAGATAAGTTTATGCCATACAGCCAATCTACTTCGTGTCTGGTTAAGCCTGCTTCGATGAGATTGAAATCCAAGGTTGGTAAAGCATTTACATACGATTTTTCAAGCTCTTCTCTTGTTAATGTCGAGTATTTCATCCGTTTGGCTTTTTTTTCTTTACCGCCACAAGCATATTTGAGTATTGTGTAACCTATTATACTGCCTTCAATATCATAATCGCAAGCATCAATGAAGGCATCTGCTTCTTTTGCTAGCTCCGCGATAGTTTCTAACCAAACGTGTACCCGTTTAGCGTTACGTTGAGCCAGGTATAATGGAACCCATCTAAAATCAAAAACTGGATACTCTGCTCTGCCTGTTTTCTCGCTAGCAACAGTATAAAGATATCCTAAAGCGGGAACAATAACTAAATTCTTGTCTCTATTAGCTTCATAATAAGGAACTCCATTTTGCACTTTTCTTTTGGGCTTCCCATTAACATCCAAGGCCATGGCTACTCTTACCGCGGCATCGGGTTTCTCAGTGATGATTAATGTGTACTCTTCCAATATTCCGCTCACTTAGTATTACAGTATGATTTCATTTCAACAATGAAATAAGTATAGTGTATATATTCAAAGAAAATCTTACATCTAATATTACTGCTATTGAATGCAACATTACAGCAATACGCTATTCTTTTAGTAATCAATAAATACGTCACGATTGTTATCCTCTAAGTAATTTGGAAGTGAGCTTTGATGCCACAACGCGTAAAATGTCAAGGCTGCAATCATATTCTATATGAAGGCGCGGAACTTAAACCACCAGACGAAATTATTCAACAATACAATGGTTTTTGTCCTAAATGTAACAAGAAACTCTCACTTCTACCCGCTGACGTTGAAGTTAAACCTCTAAAATAGGTATTTAGTGAAGTACGTTTTGGCAGAAGTAGCTAAGCAAGGTTTTTCAACAGAAACACATTGGGAAATGGCTGCAAAAACGCGAATGGGAAAATATCTAACCCAAGTGGAAACCAAATTTATCCAAGACTCCATCAGTTTAACAAGCTTGAACACTGTAATGGATGTTGGAGCAGAAGCCGGACGATTCTCACAACTAAACAGCAATCCTGAAACCATCAGTATAGATATTGATCCATATGGACTCAAAAGATTAAGACTCAAGACAAAAAATATCGTTGCCATACAAGCAGATGCGAGAAAAATTCCTGTCCGAAACGAAACCCTTGATACCATCTTCATGATAGAAGTCTTAGATTATATTCCAGAGTTGGACCAAGCCTTTATGGAAGCTTATCGAACACTGAAGCCCAATGCTTCACTCATTTTATCATTCGGTAACAAATCCAGTTTAAAAGCAAAACTCAGACAACTTACCGGAAAATCCTATCAGCATTCTTATGCCCATATTATTCACACTCTAAATAAAATTGGGTTTCAGATTAAACGTAAAACGGGATATAATTGGTTACTCTTTGGACGAACATCCCAAAATATACTAATCCCAACATTATCGAAACTAGAAAGAATTATTGGATTAAGAAGGATTCCAAGTTTAAGTCCGTGGGTAATTATACACGTTGTTAAACCCATGTAAGTACTTCTAGTTTTTGATTAAATTGTGATTTTTCGGAAAGCATAAATAAATCACTCATGATAATTAGCAGCCGTTAACCGTAACGTTAAATAAAACACCTGTTAACTTCAGTAAGAAAGAGATGGCTCACGTGGGGATTAGAGATAAACTATCAAAAGACAACATGACAGACAGCTTAAAGAATCTTCGAAGATTACGTCTCAGCGCTAGTCATGGAAGAATAATTTCCCTAGCAGCATTGTTCTTGATTCTCTTCATCGCTTTTACAATTAGGGTCCTACCTCTAAGATGGGAAATCCCCCAGAATACCGTTCGCCTCAACGAATTCGATCCCTACTATCAATTTATCCTGACTCGGTTTATGGTTCAAAATGGACCGTTATCACCATATTTGGGTGCAGGATACATAGAACATCATCTTTGGTATCCTGCAGGATTAGATATGACTCGTTCTCTTCCAGGATTGCCTATGTTAACAGCTGTATTGTACGATATCATGAGTTTTCTAGGCATAAATGTAGACTTAATGGCTTTCGCTTCATTTATGCCTGCAATAATGGGTACGATTACTGTCTTGCTTCTTTATTTTCTTGGTAAAGATTTTGGTGGAAAACCTGTGGGTCTGCTTGCAGCGCTCTTTTTAGCCTTGTCGCCGGGTTACATTCAAAGAACTGCTTTGGGTTTCTACGACACAGAAGTTCCAGGAATCTTCTCATTAATCTTATTCGTTTTACTTTTCTTAAGAGCAAATGATGAGAACCGAAGTTTACGTTCTTCTATGTTATATACTCTCGGCTCTACCTTGACGTTAGCCTTTTTCGTTCTCTCTTGGGGTGCAGCGTATTACTTGACAGGACTTGTTGCGCTCTTTGCATTTGTAATAGTCATATTGAAAAGATACACACCTCGACTACTCATAACATACAGTATCGCTTTTGGAGGAGCATTCTTCATAGCAACCAAATTCCAACAAATCTCCTTAACCTATCTCACGACAGGTCCAGTTATTCCCGTTGCTGCTGTATTCCTTCTGCTTTGTCTTGCCGAAGTCTTACGTAATAATATTTCGATAAGGACTAAAACTATACTTTCAATTGCAACCATTGCGTTAATTGTCGGAGCTTTTGTTGCTCTCTGGCAATTTGGCTTAATTGCAGGTATTGCTGGGAAATTTGTCTCTATTGTAGATCCTTTCCTTCGTGAAGCCAACCCTCTTATAGCATCGGTTGCAGAACATCGAATTTCGACTTGGAGTAACATGTTTTATGATTTTGGTATTGGGTTAGTTTTCTTTGTCGTGGGGTTGTACTTTACGCTCAGGAACCCGACAAATAGAAATGTCTTTTTGTTAATCTTTGGCTTAACTGCACTTTACTTTGGTGCGTCCATGGTGCGTATACTTGCAGTCTTTGCTCCAGTATTTGCTATATTAGCGGGTATGGGTATTGTGGGTATTCTAAAGCCCTTCTATACGTTGCTGAGAGAAGCTCCAAGAATTGTTCTTAAGACTAAGCGTGGAATAGCCCGTGTAAGTAAAGAATACAGTGGAATTGCAATATTCCTAATCTTTATCATACTAGTTACAAATTTAGCGTTTATGCCTCAAAACGGTGGTACGCCTCGAGTTTACGGTTCAGCATACGTACCCATTGCTATTAGCGCTAGCAGTCTGCCTATAGCTCCGAACCAACCTGTACTAGAATGGGTAAATATGTTATCATACACAAGCAAGAACCTTAACTCAACTGATGTAGTCTGTTCATGGTGGGATTATGGTTATTGGTTAGGCATTCTCGGTAATGTTACTACGTTAGCAGATAACGCAACAGTAAACGCAACACAGATAGAAAATATTGGATACATAATGATGGCCAATGAGACACAAGCGATAAAAGTACTCAAACAGTATGACGCAAAATATATTCTGGTATTCGTTACACTCGCTTTCAGTCAAACTAGTCAAGGCGGTTACGTGGCGGACTTTGGTCAATGGGGCGACGAAGCAAAATGGTTCTGGATGGCTAGAATTTCTGGAGACGCAAGAAATAGGTTCATTAATGAAGGATTAATGACTGAGGCCTATCAATGGACTAACGAAAGCGCATTTGGCACTCAAGGAACAAGTGGATGGAACTGGAATGACATGGGAACTAATTCCACTGTGTACAAACTAATGAGCTATGCAAAAGATCAATGGGGTAACACTGTTGGATCTCAAGCACAGATAACCACAAATATCGGTGGAGTAATACCTACATACTTCAAGGAGAAGTATTTCTCAGGTCTAGACGCTACAACCTTATCATACGGCGGTATTGTACCCTTAGTTGCTCTATACGAAATTGACTATGCAAAATATAATGCTGACTTTAACATGACAGGCTAATCTTCCAAGGGAGCAAACCATTTGTTTCCGCGTGTTCCTGATCAACATAAAGAAGGTAAGCCCTTAGTACCCAATGGTTTAGGTGTAATATACGTCTTATTAACCACGATCTATCTTTTTTCATTGTATTTTTTGGGAATAGTCATACCCGTGAATGGAGTCTCAGCTCCTTTAACATTGGCGATCTGCATTCTATTTGGTGGTTTTATGGGTTTATTGGATGATTGGATGGATTTAAAATGGCGGTATAAAGCATTTATGCCATTGATTGCCGCATTACCTTTGATGTTTTTTGCTCAAGAGTATCCATTGCGCACGTCAATTATGCTACTTTTTGGCACTATTGAATTTGGAAACTACTACTATTTGATCATAATTCCATTAATAGTCATGATAGTAACCAATACCGTGAATATGTTAGGAGGCTTGAATGGTTTAGAATCAATGTGTCCAGTTATTGTCTTGTTTGGTTTGTTAGGAATTTCAGAGTTGACTGGCCAACCATTTACATTTATGTTTGTTCCGATCCTTTTTTGGCTTGTTTTAGCTGTATTTAACTTTCAAGGCAGAATTTTTGTAGGAAACGTAGGTTCGTTCGCAATTGGCATGACTATAGCTTCATTTGCTGTTGTGGCAGATGTAAAATCAGGCTTATTAATTTCGATTCTTCCATACGTATTTAATTCTGTATTGATACTCCTGACTGTTTTTTTCACTAAAAAGAAAGCTGTTGTTTCGTTTGATGGAACGAAACTGATCTCCGATCATAGAAGAAGTTTAATCACTTTAATAACCTACAAAAGACCATTAACTGAACGTCAAGTTGTTGCTATAATCTCAATATTGGTTGGAGTTTTCACTGCTTTGGCCATTATCACCGAGATTTTTAGTTTCATGTTTCTTTGAGCAAAATCATCTATAGAACCTTCTACTACTAGTTAGTTTGTTATTTCGCGGTTTATGTCTATGCAATCGATTGCAATAGAAGCAAGCACTTAGAAAACTTGCTCTATATAGAAGCATTCTGGATACAGTAGACCTAGTAACGCTTTTAGTAGTCTAATTATAACATATGAATGTGGTAGACTCCGCTTAAACTAAACCTATCATCAACGTAACAACATCATTAAAGGGTTAAGGTTTATATTTTTGTTTGAATTCTGCATAAATCCGTTAAAAAACGATTCTATACCTAAAAATGGAGTTTAGAATAACATGGCATACCTCACAACGACAGGATCAGGACAGCCAGTCCTTATCCTCAAAGAAGGAACCACAAGAAACAGAGGCAAAGAAGCCCAAAGAAACAACATAACCGCCGCACGAGTCATTGGCGAAGTCTTGAAAACTACACTCGGACCGCGAGGCATGGACAAAATGCTCATTGACTCGCTCGGTGACATCACAATAACGAACGATGGTGCCGCCATCCTCAAAGAAATAGATGTTGAACACCCAGCTGCAAAAATGATGGTGGAAATCAGTAAAACACAAGATGACATGGTAGGCGATGGAACAACAACAGCCGTCATCCTGGCGAGCGAACTGCTAAAGAAAGCTGAAGAATTACTCGACCAGAATATTCATCCAACATTGCTCGTAAGCGGATACAGAAAAGCAACTCAAAAGGCAATTGAAATAATAGAAAAAATTGCCATACCAGTAGAAATTGATGACCGTAAAACGCTCCTAAAAGTTGCATTAACTAGCATGAGTGGCAAAGCAGTTGGAACAGCCCGAGAACACTTCGGAGAAATAGCTATAGACGCCGTTAAACAAATTGCAGAACAACGTGGCGACAAAATGGTCGCAGACATCGACAACATCCAACTCATCAAGAAAACAGGCAAAAGCCTCCTCGAAACTCAACTTATACGTGGCATAATCGTGGACAAAGAAATTGTTCATCCAGGAATGCCGAAAATAAAGGAAAACGCAAAGATTGCACTTTTAGATTCAGCCTTAGAAATCGAGAAAACTGAGATGAGCGCCGAAATCCGCATTCGTGACCCCACACAGATGAAAGCTTTCCTCGATCAAGAGACAAACATGATGAAGGAAATGGCTGATAAGATCAAGACTTCGGGTGCAGATGTCGTATTCTGTCAAAAAGGTATCGATGATATGGTGCAACATTTCTTAGCCAAAGAAGGTATAATCGCCACACGCAGAGTAAAAGAATCTGATATGGACAAGCTTGCCAGAGCTACAGGCGGAAAAGTCACTGATCTAGAAAACCTCAAATCAGAAGACTTAGGCTTTGCTGGTTTAGTGGAAGAACGCAGAATTGGTGAAGATAAAATGATCTTTGTCGAAAAATGCAAGGATCCACACAGTGTCGCCATCCTTATTCGTGCAGGACTCGAACGTATGGTTGATGAAGCTGAACGAGCCATGACCGATGCACTATCTGTTGTTTCTGATGTTGTTGAAAACAACAAAATTGTTGCTGGTGGCGGAGCAGTTGAAATTGAAGTCGGCAAAGAACTTCGCAGATACGCTACAAAGATCGGCGGTAGAGAACAATTAGCCATCGAAGCTTTTGCAGACGCTATCGAAGTTATCCCCAAGACTTTAGCAGAAAACGGTGGTTTAGAAGCTATAGATGTACTAGTAGAATTACGCTCAGCACACGAGAAAGAAGATGGCCAAAATAAAGGAATAAATGTCTTCACTGGTAAAATTCAGGATAGCATAGCAAACGGTGTCATCGAACCCATCAACGTCAAAGAGCAAGCTATCAAATCAGCGAGCGAATCCGCAAGCATGATCCTCCGCATAGATGATGTCATAACTTCGAAAGCACCAAAAGGCGCTGGCGGTCCAGGTGGACCTGGCGGAATGCCTGGCGGCGAAGGCGAAGAATAAACAGTCATCATTTCTTTTTTTGTTTTCGCTTATACTGTTGACTTGTTATTGTAAATTAAGTCTTTAGTGTAATTCCATATGGCTTTTCTAAACTTCTATCTATTGTTATGGTCAGCCTGTATTCTTTAATGCTATGGTCTTACGTTATTTGTTCTTCGAACAATCTATTTGTTTCATGGACTTTTCTTGTTTCTAAGGTGTACAATGAAGCATTTTCCCATGGAAAAAGTTAGTCAAGAAACCTTGACTAACTTTTAGTCAAGGTTTCTTTACAAGAATGCTTTTATTTGATGAAGACAGCGTGGTAGAAATGGGAATAACCATGAGTAACCTTTGGCGTCCAGTAGCGTCTGGTCGGGCAGCCCGCACCCTTTCTTTCGATCGCTATTCTTATTAAATCCCAGAGTTTACTCATGGTGGCTGACGCCGTAATATTCCCAGCTCCGGTAGTATAGTCCGGTCAAGTATAACGGCCTCTCGAGCCGTGGACCCGGGTTCGAATCCCGGCCGGAGCACCACTTCTTAAAGAGTCTCTAAGAAGTTTATCGTAATTATGAAATAGCAGATTTGCGTGGAATCATTAGATATTGTAGTGTCTGTAAAATGCCAAATTCCCGAACTGATGAGAAGCTACCTACTTCCTTATTTCTCGCATTAGCTCCCATCTTTCTGTAAATAATAGTACTAATTGCATTTTAGTGTCCTGTTCTTAGGAATCATATAGCAACTGTTTTAAGCAATGATGATTGCTTTTGTTGAATAGTTGTTTAAGTGTTTTTGGTGAAATTACTATTGGGGATGGATGACGACGGCGTTACCAAACGGGAACAGCTCCGAGAAACTTACTCTACAACAGTCTATGTTAAGTTCTGAAGAAATTCTAGGTCTTCCTATAAATGAGCTTCTGGTTCGTTTGGACACTTCTTTGAATGGGCTTCCTCACGAGGAGGTAGACCGACGTGTTGCTATATTCGGTCCGAATGAGCTTGCTCGAGAAAAGAAGCGTTCAGCTTTAATTGAATTTATTCTAATCTTTAGAAGTCCGTTGATTTTGATTCTACTTTTTGCAGCAATAATTTCTGGCATTGTCGGTGAGGTTGCTCATGTTGGTATAATTTTGACAATAGTGTTTGTAAGCGTTTTTTTGGATTTTTATCAAGAGAGAAAGGCTAGTCAAGCTGCAGTATTATTGAAAGAAAAAGTTACCACAACAGCCACCGTGCTTCGAGACAACGTGAAGCAGGAAGTTAAATTATCAGAAATTGTTCCGGGCGACATCATATATGTTTCTGCAGGGGATATCGCACCTGCCGATGCGAGAATTGTGAGTGCAAAAGATTTGTTCATTAATCAATCTGCCCTTACAGGTGAATCTTTTCCAGTTGAGAAGATTGTTGCACCTATAAACAGCAAAGGCTCGCTCACTGAATGGAGCAACTATCTTTTTATGGGTACTTCCGTCGTAAGTGGCACTGCCACAGCAGTTGTTGTTAAGACTGGCGGTTCTACCGAGTATGGTAAAATTGCTCGGAGATTAGTACAGAAAGCACCTGAAACAGAGTTTGAGAGAGGGATTAAGAATTTTGGGTTTCTTATTATGCAGGTGACCTTCCTTCTTGTCATCTTCGTTTTCTTAGTAAATGCTCTGTTTAAAGCCGATGTGTTGGAAGCATTATTATTCTCAGTTGCTCTCGCGGTAGGTTTAACGCCAGAGCTGCTCCCAATGATAATCACAGTTAACCTTTCTCGAGGCGCCATAAATATGTCAAAGAAAGGGGTAATTGTGAAACGATTATCTTCTATTGAAAATTTTGGCAGTATGAACGTTCTATGTACTGATAAAACTGGTACACTAACTGAAAACCGAATTAAACTTGTCTTGCACATAGATATAGAAGGAAATGATGATGCAAGAGTTCTCTTGTATTCTTTCTTGAACAGCAAATTTCAAACTGGACTCAAAAGTCCACTCGACGATGCCATCTTAGCGCATGAAGAAGTTGACACAAAAGATTTTCAGAAAATCGATGAAGTACCGTTTGACTTCATTAGGCGACGCGTTTCAGTTGTCATTGAAAAAAAACACGAACGAACTCTCATCGCTAAAGGAGCCCCAGAAGAAATTTTCAAAGTCTGCTCCTACTACGAGCAGGGTGAGTCAGTCTATGACATGACTGATGCAACCTGCACGAGGATTGAACAGAAATATTATGACCTGAGCTCTGAGGGCTTCAGAGTTCTGGGCGTCGCTTACAAGAAGATTAAGCAAGAAAAGACTGTCTACTCAACCAATGACGAGAACAATATGACGTTCCTCGGTCTAGTCGCGTTTCTTGACCCGCCCAAAGAGACAGCTAAAGAATCCCTGAAGTTGCTGACTAAAGCGGGAATTGAGCTGAAAATTCTAACTGGCGACAATGAATTAGTAACGCGGAAAGCTTGTGAGGAGTTAGGCTTCGAAGTTAGAGGTGTAGTTCTTGGAAGCCAACTGCTCCAACTACACGACGATGACTCGTTAGCGGGAGTCGTCGAGGATGCCAACGTCTTCGCCAGAGTTACACCCGCACAAAAAGAAGAGATAATAACGCTCCTCAAGAATAACGGGCATGTTGTCGGCTTCATGGGCGACGGCATAAACGATGCGCCGTCACTCAAAACCTCAGACGTTGGAGTGTCTGTTGACAATGCGGTAGATGTCGCTAAAGAATCCGCCGACATTATACTCCTCAAGAACGACTTAACAGTTTTAGCTGAAGGCGTATTCGAAGGTCGCCGTACATTCGGCAATACCATGAAGTACATTCTCATGGGTGTTAGCTCAAACTTTGGCAACATGTTCAGCGTCGCAGCAGCCTCTGTCTTTTTGCCATTCTTACCAATGCTGCCCGTTCAGATACTCCTAAACAACCTACTCTATGATATGTCTCAATCAGCCATAACAACAGACAAAGTTGACGAAGAATACGTGGAGAAACCGAAACGTTGGGACATATCATTCATCCGCCGATTTATGGTTGCGCTGGGACCTGTTAGCTCAATTTTCGATTTTCTCACGTTCTTCATCATGTTGCTGTTTTTCGGTGTCACTGCAGAGCATCCTGAACTATTCCGAACCGCCTGGTTCATAGAGTCTCTGTGCACGCAGACTCTAGTGATTTTTGTAATCAGAACTAGGCGAAGTCCATTCTACAAGAGTAAACCAGGCAAATTCCTTGTTCTGAGCGCTTTCATCATCGTCGGGTTTGCACTCGCATTGCCATTTACGCCCTTAGGTTCGCTGTTTGGATTCGTGCAACCTCCTACTGCATTCTTCCTAATTCTGGCGGGTTTGATAGGTGCTTATCTCGTGCTCGCTCAATTCGTTAAAGACTGGTTCTATAGACGTTACGCTTACCGCTTAGAACAAGTATTAATTCCCAAGAGACCGTCAGCTTACCTCAGTAGAACAGCAAGACTTGTTCAAGATATGGTAGCAGTAATCAGTTTACGCTATGAAGCTGAGATTTCCATCGATTCCTTAATTGAAGATTTAGGGTTAACGACAGCTTACCCGATTGATCCCGATCAGGTTGCTCGCAATCTTCAACATCTCAGACGTGCAGGTTTGATCCAAGTGGATTGGCAACAGAGAACCATAAAACGACAAAGAGTTCTCAAAGAATACGTGATGACAAATGTTTTAGCGGGCAAAATGTGGCCAACAATAGCTAAAGATTGGGACAAAGTAGTTGAAGCTATCAGTGACAAATATGGCAAGGTAAATGATGAGTATCAATCGCAAACGATGTTGAGTGATTGGAAAATACTTAATTAAGAGTCTCGCTTATTGCTGTGCTGACAGAAGGATTTAGAATGAGTAGTGATATTTCACGATTGCCCCCTCAAGTTCAAGAACGTTTACTTAGACTTCAACAATTACAGCAGACTCTGCAGTCTGTTATGGCACAGAAACAACAAGTAGATGCTGAACATTCTGAAGTTGAATCAACATTAAATGAACTTCAGAAGACTCCAGATGATGCTATAATGTATAAAGCAATAGGCTCGTTGCTTGTTAAAGCAGAAAAACCTAAACTTACAGAAGAATTAGTGGAACGAAAAGAACTGTTAACAACACGTACCACAGTGTTAGCTCGGCAGGAAGAACGGCTGCGTAGTCAAGTTAAAGAAGTACAAACTAAGCTTCAAGAAGACTTGAACCCTGTAACACCATCCTCATCTTAGTTCTGCTTTGGTGAAACTCGTGGAAGAAATTGAACTACCCGAGTTAACCACTATACAACTCGAAATTTTATGTTCAACCGCCCAAGATACAGCAAGAGAATGCATTTTATCAAAAATTGCTTTAGAAAATGTAGAGAGACTTGATGTATGTGTTGAAGCTCAAGGCTCAGAACGCTTAGACTTACTATTAGATATAGACTTAGTACTATCAACTTAAGTGAGAAATATTGATGAAAAGAAACTGACGAAGCCATTAAAACAAGCTTGAGAGCTGCTGAAAATTGTCTGAAAACACTAAAACACCTATCGACACTGTGCTTAAAGTTCTTGACGAAGCACATGCCAATTTTGTTCTCTTACTTTGCCATCAGAATTCAGACCCAGATGCATTATGTTCTGCCTATGCCTTTCAAGGCTTAATCAAACATTTCCTTCCACAAGTTGTTGTAGAAATAGGAGCAGGACAAGGCATCAGCAAACTTTCCAAGCATATGCTTCAATTCACACCCATAACCGTTAACGCAAAACCATCAGTGGAAAGTGCAGACGTTGTAATCTTGTTGGATACAAACACGGTGCAACAGCTTGGCGAGCTGGCAGAGAGTGTGTCAAAATCTTTGGCACCAATAATTGTAATAGATCATCACGCTCCACATCCTGAAACATTACAAAGGGCTAAGCTTTGTATAGCGAACGAGAATGCTCCTTCTACTTGTGAAGTAGTATATGATTTTTTCAAGCAAGCAAACATAAAGCCAAACATTGACGAAGCATTAGCGTTGTTCTTAGGTATAGCTTTTGATACGCGACATTTCGTTTTTTCAAATGCTTCAACCTTGAAAACGCTATCGGAGCTTTGTGATATCGGTGTGAACCCTCAAGAGGCGTTGGCTATGCTTGCTTTGCCGATGGATTTTTCAGAACGGGTTGCTAGAATGAAAGCTTGTCGCAGGGCTAAACTGGTCAAG
>DATGZD010000152.1:0-9581 GCA_035297385.1 Candidatus Sulfotelmatobacter sp.
GACGACGAGCGCCCGCCGCAGATTAGATTTCTAACAGAGTTCTGTTCTTTTTCTTCAAGAAATATACCTTTCAAAATACTTCTGTAGACCCGAAAGCGTTCTACAAAATACAACAAAAATAGAGTTTTTAACCAAAATTGATCCATTAAACAAAATTTTGGTATAAATAACGTCCACAAAAAAATATTACCCATACCTTTTCTGCATGTCCAAGCATTTTACCTCGAATCAAAAGACAAACGACAGCTACAATCAATGTAATAAACAAGTTCCAACGTTTTTTACACAACTTGTTTGAACTGAGGTGAAGATAAACTTGTCAAAAATGACCTTCAAAAGAACTAAAATCAATCCCGCCAAAATCTCAAATCCATACGCGCTCTTTGCAGTTATGCTTTTGGTGATGGAAGTTCTTTTTGTAGTTTGGTTCTCGAAAGCTGAAGGTTCAACAGAGAGAAGTATCGCAGGAATAGTGATGGCTGTAATCTTCATGTTCTTAATGTTGCTTGTCTTGAAGATAAACAGAATTGAAAGAAAACAACCCATAAAACATGACGGCTAAACCCTTGGTTTAACAACGATCTCCCGGACTTTAAGATCAAAGAAATTGTTTACGTTAGCTGCCTGTAAAATTAATGCGATGTCTGCACCTTTGCTAGTTCCACCTATACTAATGACATCTTCCTCTGTACTAACTAAACCTGCGTCTGCAACCATTAATGCAATTTCAACCGCAACTTTAGTGCCTTGTCCAAAAATCCGTAGTGTATTCGCTATCAATTCATCAATTTGATAAGTATCCAAATTTGTTTCTTACCGCCCTACCAATCCACCAAAAGCATGCGTGGCACCCAAAATCTTCCCACCTGCGGCAACGATCTTTTCTCTATATTCAGGAAGCAGCTCTGTCCTATCTCTTTCTTTAAATCCATAGCTATGAGTGACCATAATAACATTATAACCCCTAAAACATCTCAACAACTTTAAGCCCAGTGGCGCCACTAGTTCAAGCAACAACAATAGTTCTTATACCCAAACTTTCAGCACGCCCTTTAACTGTAGGAAGAATATCTAGATCTTCAGTAACCATAACACCATTTTCTCCCTTCAAAATTATTTACCAATTTACTGATTTAGGAGCGCTGCTAATAGATTTAGCGCTCCACAAACATGCTATAATCACTACAACAAGCAATTAGCTTCAGAAGAAAAAAGAGGGTGAGGGAAAGAGACAATTTTTGGTTAATTATTCCCTCTTTCTCGCGTGTTTGATAGCAAAGTCCTCAATGCTATTAACGTGAATCTAATTCTTTGTTATTTTGCTTCATTGCCAAGTGATTCGTTGACTGTTGAAGCTTAAGATATCGAGATCTTTTGTCTCTTTACCTCAAATAATAATGAGTCAAGAGAATATTTAAGATTTGTGTATAATAGGTAGAGTGAATTCTTACAAATTTTTTTCCAGTTTTGAATTGATTACTCACAGCGAAATGCATGTGGCAAAGCGTTATATTGGTTTAGATAATATGCTTGAACGGAGAGAACTGAGTTGGCTGGTTTAGAGTTATTCACATCATTAGGCTTATGGTTTGTTCGAGCTTTTATTTCAAGCCTTATCTGTCTACTAATTGGATATATTGGAATCAAGATTATCACTCTTGTAACCATAAAGATCAAAGAATTTGAGAGCATTAAAGGCAACTCTTTAGGCACCAGCCTCTTCGTAGCCGGATTTTTTATCTATGCTGGCTTAGTCATTTATGGTTCAATGGTTAACCCTTTCTTCCTCTCTCAATCAGCGACAGTGAACATTGGTGCTTACTTCAACCTGCAGAGGCTCCTAATAGTAATCATCAGCTTCTTTGTAAGTCTGCTCTTCGGTGGTTTATTCTACATAGTTTTTGCTAAACTCAGATTGTTTGGAATTGATTTAGATGACATTAACAAACATCCTCACGCCATTGGGATTTTCCTATTCTGTTATGAAATCTTCTTGGGTCTCATTATGTTAGCGAGTTTAACGCTTCCCATGGCATAGTTGAGGCTACAGAATGCGTTTAGTTAGGTATCTACCGCTATTTTCTGTTCTCTGCATTCTACTGCTCAGTCAACTCAGCGCTGTCAATGCATTTCCTGCATCAGGTTTTACGCTTAAAGACGGTGATTGGTACGATAACTGGGAAATAGACAGGAACAATTATGCAGGACCCAATGGTTATTTGCCCCAGCTCGCGACTGAAACGCTGAATGAGAATAGAGAGTTAGCATATGCTATAGGTGAGAAGTTTCAATCTACCTATTCAAGTAACGTAGATAGAGCCGTAGCAATCTTAAAGTATGTTCAGACTTGGACCGAATATGGCTACGATAGCGACAATGTTGTCAGAAATGGTGTCCCTCAAGATGAATGGGCATGGAACGCTGATGAGATGGCGCACTCTTTTAATGAGGCTACGGGCGTTAAGGCAGTCGGAGATTGTGAAGATCTAGCTTTCTTATGCGGCACAATCTATATTGCCGCAGGTTTTGACGCCGCAATAGTTGATGCACCCGAGCATGCTGCTCTAGTAATTTGGCTTCCAGAATTCTCAAATGCCAACAATTATTGGGATCTCCCAAACGATGGCAGGGATGCTGGTTGGATCTGGGTTGAAGCTACTGGAAACTCTAACCCTCTGGGCTGGACTCCACCTGATTTTGTAGATAGTGGCTGGACAGCTTATCCTATAGGTAATCTACAGTTTACACCTGAAGCTCAGCCAAGCTCATCAACTTCAACACTGATTGATACGAATCTTCTGTTAACGATTGTTGGAGTAATATTCTTCATCCTGATAGTGCTGTCAAGGTTGCGTAGACGCTAAATCATGTTTATTTTGTCCTTTTGTTTTTCGTTAACTTTTCGGTTTTATGGGGTCAGTCTTTGGAAAGATTCATACTGCTCATAATTTGAGATTATCAACTCGTAGTTCTTTCTTCATCATACTATGTGTATTCTCGTAGTTCAGATAGACACAAGCATTTATTAGTATCAATTATCTTGCGACTTCATATTGGCACTAAAATAGGTACGAGGTGATATGAATGTTAACAATGGTTAAAATCTTAAAGAGCGACGAGGCTGAAAACGAAGAGCGCCAAATAGCAAGGATGAAGAAAGAAATTGAATTCTTGACTATTGACCTGCAAATACATGAAGAGAGACTTCTACAAATAAGACAGAAATAGCACGAAACACTGAGATAGCATAATTAGTTACTTCATGCTATTTTTCAGCATTTATAGAGTTTAAAAACTTATGATTAGGTTTTTCATATCTTGAATCGGGAGTTTTTATTTAAACTGAATTGTTTGTATCTTGATTTGCTGATGGTTTTGCTACTTTGACAGACAATACTTTTAAGTTGTTTGTTGCCAGATGAAAAAGTAGTGATTAACATATGAAGATGCGAACGATTAGACTCACTCCTCGAACGATTCTTGATGCACTGCAAGGTAAAACTACAACTTTTGTAACTAATCTACCTGCAGATATACAATTATTAGACTTAAGATTTGATCTATGCTCAAATCAAGTATTTGCCATAATCAGAAGCGACAGCTTCCAAGACATCGCAGAACAGTATCCAATCCCAGAATTCAACTTGGCTTTCACTCCCTCAAGCAAAACTACTGTGTCTCCCTCAGTAACAACTAAAGTCGAAATAAAATCAACTAGCACAACAAAACCCGAGCTCAAAACTATAACTAAATCTCAACCAAGTTCAACTAACAAGATTGAAAATGAATTTAATCCAGAACAACGAAAACTCCTTAGCTTCAAAGTCGAAGATGATTGTGTCATCGTGAAACCAGTTCAATTCTTGAAAGGAGAATGGGATGACATAAATGAAGTCGTAAAAAGTTTAGGCGGCAAATGGGTAAAAGGCGATATAATTAGCTATTGGGAAATTCCACTATCCTGATAGAGACTATTATTGATAACAAAGCCCGTTTTCTAAACAAAAAATATCTTCTATTCTGTAATCTCAAAAAGTTAGACAAAAAAAGAGGGAAAGAATCAGTTTCTTAGTTCTATGCCCGTTTTCTAACAATCAAGATAGTTGCTACTGCTATTGCAAGTATTATAGCGACTACTGCTCCTACAATACCATAGTATACTGGCGTTAAATCAGTTGGAGCTGCAGGTTCAACTTGTTCTTGCTGTGCAGGTGCTGGACCTACAGTTACACCAGTTGCTGCCGAAGAGCTTCCATATGATGCATCTCCTGCAAATGAAGCGATGATTTGATAGGTATCTTGTTTTGTCGGAGTCCATGCTACGTTAAATGTACCATAATAGCCGTTTGTCATCGTAGAGCCAATGCTAGTTACGGAACCATCTGAACCTACCGCAGTTAATGTTACTGGAACGCCAGTTACGTTATCTGGCAAGTCTCTCTGTATATGAACATGTTCCATCATTGCTGACATTGAATCTACAGATACAGCTGGCGTGTTCGGTTGAGCTGGAGATAAGTCTAAGACTGTACCTTTTATTGTTAATGCTGTTCCAATTGGAACGCTAACATCTGGTGCAGTAACAGTTGTTGCAGTTTTGCCTTTGCCAAACCAATACATGTACCCATCAGAACTGAAAAGCTGCACGTAACCATCATGTATAGGACCTACATCCGGAACGTGTTTGGATGCTCCTCCTGGTATAGCTACAGTCCATATTTTTTCTCCAGTAGTTGCGTTGATGCAATGGAATTTCCAACCTCTGGTAATTGGTACAGTGGCTGAGTGTTCCGTGTTATATGCATACATCTTTCCGTCGGCAATGTTGGCACCAATGTTCCAAGAATACATAGCTTCGCCTGCTTCGTTAATGTATGGAGTTTCATATGGGTAGTCAGCTGGTGCTTCATACTTCCATGCGATTTTGCCGTTATCCCAATCAAAAGCGTAGATTCCCGAGTATGCTTGCCTGTATAGTAAGCCGTAAGCTGACTGTACAGAATAACCTCCAAAGCCTGCTGCATCCCAGGGATAATCCATTGGCTCGCTTTGCCACGCTTGTTGACCTGTACGAAGATCCAGAGCAATGAAACCTTGATTCAATGTTAGTATGGCAATTTTTCCATGATCAGCAACTTCTGTGCTTCCGCTATATTCTGAATCCAGAATTGTGTTTTGCCAGAGCACATTCCCCTTGTATAAATCAATACCTGTTACGTTTATTCCATAGTATATTCCTGCACGTTGCCAGTTAGTTACGGCTGCAGCTATGCCAACATTATAGTCTATTGTATTTGGAACGCTGCTTATTGGCCAACTTATATTACTTTTTATTCTACTAGCTAACGAGGCAGTTGTTCCAAGCGTTGTCCAGTTGATTAACCGATAACGTCCACCTGGTGCATTAGTTGCATTAGCGCCAAGATCTTGTACACTCAGACAATACCCATTCATATAGTACGTACCAGTTGAAAGTGGAGCTATTGAAATATTTGTATTCACAAGACCAGTAGATGCGCGGTATTTTATCAAACGGCCACTACCAATATATACGAAGTTTACTTCCGTCACGTGTGTTGGAAAACCACCGCCACTAGGAATTGCACCAATATTGTATTCAATGTAACTGGGTATTTGAGTGACGCTATTTTGTTCCCAAATTACTTCTCCTGTGCGTACATCGTATCGTGTCCAAACATTCGTTGCTGCATTGTAGACAGTGCCGTTAATTGTTGTCTGCGCCACTTTTGCAATCTGTTGATAAGCACTACCAGCATAAGCAATAGGTGCCCAACCACTAGTTGCGGGGTCACCGCCTATACCCATACCTCCGAAGATGCCAGAGTTAGTATCTTCAACTCCAAAGTCTCCTCCTAAGATGCCTGCTTGAGTAAGCTCTCGTTTCCATGCGACGTGAGGACTTTCAGGTCCCTGCGTCCATGGAGCAAAATTTCCACGTGAATCTTTGCCGGGCTGATACGGATTTGTGTCTGGATAGTATTGATTAAAGACTTCTAATGGAATTTCGAATTCTCCACCTGCTGGACCTCTCCAAGGCCAATTGCCCAGGATAGGCCACCATTCTCTTTTTTCATAAGGTACTGGTCTTGTCCAATAATCTGTGGGTAATGCTGATGGAGGCCATGAGCCCACCATATCTTTTTGCACTGTTACTATTCGTTCTGGAGTCGTGAATGGTTTAAAGTAGACTGATTCAGTATAGACTGAGCCACCTGTAGTTAAATTTGCAGCTGGCGGCCCAACTCCATCAAGGTATCGTCCTGCGGGAAAATAAGTACCGATGAATTGAAACACAAGTTTGTATTGTCCAAGTTGATCTGGAACAAACTCATACCACATAGTGCCATCATCAGGATAGGATTCAAGTACTTTTGTTTCTGTTGTCCCATCTGGCTTTGTCATTACAACGGTGTAGTCTTTATGCAATCTTTCTGTTCCAGGCGCTGGTTGCGTTTCCAAGTTTACGAGTACTGGTTGACCAAGACCCACCGTGGTAGGTCTAGCGCTGAGGAGACCCCATGTCTGAATTTGAACATCAGGAACTACGCCGGCTGGAAGTGGTCCAGATATTCCCCCTGCTGGACCTGTGCCGCGAAATTGAGCTTGCGTTGCTGGAATATTTGATACTGTTAGTAAGACCGTAGCGATCAAGAACGTCACTGTTATTATAGCCATTAGTTTTTGCTTAACATTTACAATATGCATTTTTCTTTTTTCCCTTATTTATATACAAAGTTCATTGTCACTTTGCAAAAAGCTAATTTGGATGCACTTGATATTTATAACTTTTCTAAATTCATCATAAATTCTCCAGTTTTTTGAGTACAAACCCAAAATTCTGTCTAGGTCTTAACCAAAAGTCAAATAATGAAGGATAAAATCTATCAACCTGCTACTGAAGAAGCACTCGGTGCAACCTTTTTTCTATCTTTATCATTATCAATGTTGTTAGTATAAATAGTGGCACAGCAATCAGAGATGGAAGCTCGGGAACTGAGTTGAGATTGCTTTTTTCTAAGATTCGTGCACGTTCTAATGAAGTAAAATTAATCAGTCGGTAAGTTGTGTCAACTCCTTGGTCAGCATAGACTTCAACTCTCCACGCTACGTTGCTTATGGTAGCCCAGCTAACGCCAATTTCATAGACACCATACTCATCCGTAACTTGATATACAACCGCAAACGTATCGGGGATCGATACTTCAGTTTTTCCACTTTCAGACTTTATTTTGCCAATTTGTTTACTGCAATATGTCTCAGCATTGCTTACATTTGAGAATAGATAAGCATAAAACTCTACAGATCGAATATCTCCTGGTCCATTGTATCTCTTATAGTATTCAACTGCTCTACCTTCAATAAATCCGGGTTCAGTAAGATTTTCATTCCAAGAAATACCATAGTACCATTCTGTTTCTTGAAGAACTGGATAAACATTCGGATCATCACTCTTTGAGGGAAGCATTCCATCTAAGCTTAAAATTGGTCCATCTGCCCTCACTGTAGAGAAGATTAAAGTTGCAAAAACTAATAGCGTCAACGTTGCAGAAATCATTATGACAATCTTCTTCATCTTGCCTGTTCCCTGTGTTTGCACTAGTTGAAGAATCTACCTAGATTCTTCTTCACTATATGTGCACACTTTTCTTTTCAGAAGTCTTGATTATTTATGCCTTACCATTTTATAACCGCCTAATGTAATTCAATCTCTATAAGACTAATTTATCATAAACTAGTGTTTCCCTTAGAATTTTCTGCTGCTTTGTCCACGAATATGGGGTCTATTTAATCACGTAGGATATTGCTGATTTGATACAAGTTCTACTATACCGCAAAGCAGAAATCTCACTATTACCTAGAATATGATTGGCGAATGCTTTGAGCAGACGTAGGCTTTTCGATTTGCCTGAATGCCGAGATTGTATCTATAGGGGCAGTAATTATTGTTGGAGTCAATGTTCCTTCAACATATGGAAAAGAAATGAGCTACTCTAACCTCTATCATAAAAAATCAAAATCCAGGTCGAATATGGAATTGCGTGAATATACATTACCTAAGGCTAAACAGTACAATTTGTTCACGACAATGCTAATTTAGCCATGTTCGAGAGAGTACGTATGCCCACATTTTTAACAAAAAAACAAGTGTACGAATGGATTAAGAGAGGAGACAAAACGATTGATTTGCGGCGAGGCAAGCAGTTAAAAGGCAATACCATTGTGTTTATGGGCGGCGGTAGACAATTTGTTAGAGGCACCATTGTGAGGAAGCAAGAGGGTAAACTTCAGGAGCTCTTGAATGAAGATACGTACAAAAAAATTGTTCCAATAGCCAAGAATAAGGATGAAGCGTTGGTATTCATCAAACAAATCTACCCATTAACGGATGAAGTATTTACGGCGTATGAGTTTCAATTGAATAAAGAATAATGGAAGTGCTTTCTCTTTGCTTTTTTCTTATTCTTCTTCAGTAGATTTCATTGTCTGTGCCATTCTTAGTGTTTTTGATGATGTCTGAGGTATCAATAGTTCTTTTACAAGTTTGTATTGGCGTTCATATACGTGACAATTCTTGCTATGGAAAACCAATTTCCCAGTCTCTATAGAAAAATTTCCACGACTATTAATCTCTTTTACAAACGCTTCATTGAATAGTTGCAGACCAGCAATGTTGGCGGGCAATCCTGCATAAGCATCCCAACTGCGAAAGTAGCATGTTAAATGCATCTTATTATCAAGGATTTCAGTATCGATGAGACTCAGGCATGGTGGCTCATGATGTTCTTTGCTGCCTTCACGAAATTTCCTGATATCTTGAGGTAACCTGATAACCATAGTAACTTGTCTATCTCTCTGTTCTTCAAGATACCTCTGTACTGCATTCTCAACTTGATCAATAGGCTCTCGTAGTCTACTGCCGTATGTATAAGTTTCATCTTGTTTTTCGCCACACCATAAATATGTTAAAGCATACCATTGGATGTATTTCATGTCACAGGGTGCTTTATCATTAACAAGCGGTCTGTTTTCTGGATGGGTAATTTCAATACTCAGGTTAAGCTTCTTGGTCTCCGTCATCTCTGAGCCGTAGCCTACTTTGAAGAGGTCTCCTTCATTCCAGATATGATTCAACGCTTGGAACCATGCGTCGGGGCAATCAAATGCTGTTATCTTCACGTGCTTCATAGTTTTTCTCCACGCGTCTTTATGTTACAGTAGCCCTATTTTGTCTGCTTGTTGAATATAAATTTGAAGCAAATCCACCGAAAAGAAACTAACTTTGCATTTTGCTATCATTGTTACTAAGATTTCTCTTGCGAGATCAATCCTTGTTGACCTAGCAGAAAAACATGTCTAATATATGCCTCTGGTCCAGCTTTCAGAGTTACCTATAAGGATATGTTGAGGTTACACAAAGACAATCTTTCTAAACGATTAAACTAAATCGAGAATTTATAGAAAAGATTAACAAAAAAGAAATTGTGGGAATTTAGTATGGGGGCATACCGCCCATTCCCATACCGCCCATGCCTCCCATTCCGCCCATACCGCCGCCCATT
>DATGZD010000153.1:0-5278 GCA_035297385.1 Candidatus Sulfotelmatobacter sp.
AATGACAACGAAAACTTAACTCAAATTGGCTAGCAAAGCAAAAATAAAACGCTTTAGACGTTGTAGAACAGTTTGCAGAGTTTCAAGCGCGCGCGACTTAAACTTTTATTAAAATCTGAAAAATCCGATTATATGGATTTCAACATTTTTCGCAGTCAAAGCAAACGTTTCTAGAACTGTTTGTCCAATATATTTTTCCGCAAGTGTCGCATGTTATTTTCCTAAGCAAGTCTTTGCTGCCGGCTTCTCTTGGCGAACTAGAGGACGACAAATTAGATGGAAAGACTATTGCTTTCTTCGGGCATAACGGTGCACAAGCAGAACAATGAAATGTATTATTGTTTCCTCCACATTTAGCTGGGTTAATAACCTCTACTTTTCCATCTTTGAAGCTGAAAACATTGTTAGGGCAGAACTCTATACATCGAGGTTTTCCAGTCTTAGTGCATCCGTCACATTTATCGGAGTAGATTGTGGGAAACCATGGTTCATCTGAAGGCTTCAAGTTTAGGCACCTTGTTTTAGTTTCTCAAGTTGCTTTTAGAAAGACTTTAGGCTTATTTAGTAATAGCAACGCAGAGTTGACTACAACTGAAATACAGCCCGCTTCTGCAAGAATAACAGCTAAGACGGGATTGAGGACACCAAATCCAGCCAAACTGAGAGCTACTATGTTCCAGATAAACGCATAGACAATGTTCCCTTTCATTTTGCCAAACGCCTTTCGACTCAAGCTAATTGCGTATTCAACCTTAGTCAAGTCGTCTCCAAGCAGAGCAACATCTGCAGTCTCAACAGCTACATCACTACCAGCTGCTCCCATCGCAAATCCAACATCAGAATTAGCAAGGGCAGGAGCATCGTTAACACCATCTCCAACCATCGCCACAACATGGTTATTCTTGAGTTTCTTGACAATCTCAACTTTTTGTTCAGGCAAAAGCTCAGCATAATACTCATCGACACCAAGCTGTCCTGCAATTGATTTGGCAGTTTGCATGTTATCGCCTGTAATCATAGCAGTTTTTACGCCAATGTTCTTTAGACGTCCAATAGCTTCCAAAGAGTTCTCTCTAACTGTGTCAGCTACAATGACTACACCAATGAATTGCTTATCAACAATCACTGGAATAGCCGTCTTTCCTTCATTTTCAACTTGCGCTAATAACTTGTCAGCTTCTTCAGAAATTGCTCCATCCAACATTTTTCTTCCAATAAGGATATCTTGCTTGTCATAATGTGCTTCTACACCTTGTCCTGGAATAGTTTTGAAATCTTTTGGATCAGCAACATCTAAACGCATCTCACTGGCTTTGGCGAGAACAGCCTTAGAGAGGGGATGCTCCGAGAATTTTTCAGCAATGGCAGCATACTTAACAACGTCAGCTTCAGAGTATTTTCCAAGAGTTTTCACTCCAACCACTTTGGGTTGTCCAGCAGTTAATGTACCCGTTTTGTCAAAAGCGACAAAGTTAACATCTTTTAGCCTCTCAATATGAGTGCCACCCTTGATGATTATTGCATTCATGCTTGCATTACCAATGGTGCCCGCCACAGCTACCGGGACAGCAATCGATAGAGCGCAAGGACAAGCAACCAAAAGAACCGTTACTGTTCGTGCAAGCGCTATTTGAAAACCAAGAGTAAAGTAAGTTGCCAAGAAGACTGAGGTTGAAACAATGGCCATTATCGGCAGAAAATAGGTAGTAAAGCGATCCGCTATGTTTTGGATCGGCGCTTTCTTTTCCTGTGCTTCTTCGACTAATTGAATGAGGTGGGCTAGTGTTGTGTCGTCTCCAATTTTCTCAACTTTTAGTTCAAGTGCACCGTTCTCGTTGAGGGTTCCAGCAAACGTGTGGTCTCCGACTTTCTTTTCTGCTGGGATTGACTCGCCGGTAATCGTCGCTTGATTAATAGTGCTGTACCCGGATAGTACCAATCCGTCAACAGGGATCTTATCTCCAGGTTTGATGAGAACGGTATCCCCGACCATTACCTCGTCGATAGGTACTTCGATTTCTTTACCGTCCCGTCGCACCCTTGCGATTGTGGGGCTCATTTTAATGAGTTTTTCAAGTGCACCTCTTGTTCGATGAATAATATACCCTTCAATCGTCATTCCAGCTTGAATAATGAAAGCTACTATGGCTGCTGCGGTAAGGTAACCCACTGCCTCTGCTGTTCCAGTTGCCGACGCTTGAGGCAAGACCAAACCAGCTATAACAGAAATGAAGATTGCTATAGTTGCAAAGAGCTGAGCCGTAATGCCCCCGTGCAATAAAGACCTAATTCCATGCAAATAGATTCGATAGCCCAAAGCAACCGCGATCAAAGCTAAAACAACGCCTAATTCATGAGCATAAGCTATAGAAGCGCCAGAAACTAGTGCGCTCACCAAAGCAAATAATCCTATCAAAACAACAAGGATTGTGTTTTGTACATGTTCATTCATTTATCTTCCTCCGTTGAAACTACCTCCACGTGGTAGCCTAATTTTTCCATACGTTGAGTGATTTTGGACAGGCTAATTTTGGTATCGTCAAATTCAATAACAACCTTTCCAGTAACCCCATCAACTTTTATTTTCGAAACCCCGATCAATCTGGCTATTGCATGTTTTAGATTATCCGCTTGATAATCAGCAGCGCAAGCCTTGCAGCCTGTACAGTCCAATTTATATGTGTTCAGGGTAGCTTTTTGTTTGGTCATATTCTCACCATCTGCCTTCATGAACAAATTACGTTTTGGAACACTTCTTTGGTTAAGGTATTAACCAAGTCAGGAGTCAGCGCATCAAGAACATGGTATATTTTGCCGTCAACGATAGAATACATTCTTTTGGTTCCATCTTTTCGGCATCTAATCAGACCACAATCTTTGAGAATTCTTAGGTGCCTTGAAACTAGTGATTGGATTAAATTAAGATGCGGTACTATTTCACAGACGCATTTTTCTCCATCTCTCAAGTATGACAGAATTTCAAGCCTTATCGGATCAGAAAGGGCATGAAACACTGTGGATTTAAAGCGCATGTTGTTTTCCTGATTACTTGGCATATTTTCCTATTATCTATAACAATATTTAAAAATTGCTATAGTGTTATGAACATAAATTGGTGGAACTAAGCCAAATGTCTGGAGAAACTTGGCATGGAATCCCTCGAAACAAAATCCCATGGTACCCAACCATAGACTATGAAAAATGTATCACCTGCGGAAAATGTGTAGATTATTGTCACATGAAGGTATTTGCCACAGAAGAAAAAGAAGGCCAAAAGAAAACCATAGTCAAGAATCCAAACAGTTGTGTAGTAACCTGTACAGGCTGTGATGACATATGCCCAGCAGGAGCAATAACTCATCCTTCAAGAAAAGAATTCCTAAAAAAAATTAGAGCCTTAAGAAAAAGCCCAGAGTATAACCTTAAGAAAAAAGAAATCAAGGAGTAAGCAACATGAAAAAAATCCTTTTTGTATGTATTGAGAATGCAGGTAGAAGTCAAATGGCAGAAGCATTTACAAAAGAGTATGGCAAAGATGTCTTCATAGCTTCAAGTGCAGGAAACAAGCCAGCCGACAAAGTAAATCCAGTTGTTGTAGAAGCAATGAAAGAGAAAGGCATCGACATCTCTAACAATAAGCCTAAATTACTCACTTTTGAAATGGCCAATGACTCTGATTTGATAGTTACTATGGGCTGCAATGACCAAGGAATATGCCCTGGACCTTTCTTTAAGCCTACAATTGATTGGAAACTTGAAGATCCAAAAGGAAAACCAATTGAAGAAGTAAGGGAGATTCGAGACCTAATTGAGCGCCAAGTTAAAGATTTGATAAGCGTTGAATCGAAGGCAACATAAAATGGCAATAAATGAAGGCCATGTTAGAATAAGAGGTTGGGAAGAATTCAAACGATTGGTTCGAGAGAAGAAACCTGGTTCTATTACATTTATTCTTGAGCAAAATGGCCTTTCCCCAAATAGAGAACTGTCAACCCTTAGAATAATTATGCTGCATGATAAGCGCTATTATATGTTCTTTGATTTCCCAAAAGATGGCGTTCTAAAAGAAACAGGTATTCCACTCCATAAGGACAAGAAAGGAGTATTCAACTTAGACGAGGATGAAGTAAAGGCTACCCTTAAGCAAGAATTTGAAAAGGACAATATTGACGTCTTTTCATTTTGGACTACTTAAGCAAGTATTCCTTTAATTGCATCGGCTTTTAGTCTTAGAAAATCCGTTGCGTCCTCAAAATCAAGGCAATCACTATTAACCTTCTCAGGACTGCTAAGAGAACATCGCCCTTCCAATGAATGCAGGTTTCTCTTTCACAAGCAGGATGATCCATACATACTCAGTTCAATTAGGAGAGGAAGAAGATTAAATATTTGAGTTTTTAGCGGTGACTCCGTACCACATGAAAACTTTAGCGATAATTGCAACGACCACACCGCATGCAGTTCGTGTCAAAACTGTAAGCAGAAAACCGTTAATTCCAGTGACAACGTTGGCAGTAGAGAGCTGGAATATTCCGAAAAGGATGATTCCGCCGATGGTTGCTGCGACAATTCCAGAAATCAATAATCTGATGAAATTGTCCGACCGCTTATTCAATGCTCCAGCCATGTAACCGATCAACATTGCGCTAAGAATGTATGCAATAAGTACTGTGCCAGACCCTCGAATTCCATGAAAACTATTTGCCCAATATAAGGCATAGATGCTTCCCAGAAGAAAGCCTGAAGCGCCTCCAGCCCAGCGATTCCATAGCAAACCAAGTGTCAAAGGAACCCCCGCTATTACAACCAACTCTTCAAGTTCCATTACTATGCCAGTTACAACACCGAATCCACTGCCAAACAGTGAAGGAAGCTTAGAAACTCCTACTATCAGTAGCACTACAAGTACGGGAACAATTATTGCATAAATTATGTCGTTTCGATTCCATTTTCTCCAGTGAAGACTCATAATCAAGCACCAGCTTAGAGCTAAGTTAATCAAAAATACATTTAAATTATGTTATGTTTAACTTCAAGACAATTTTGTGTCTTCAGTTTCATAAGGGTTAGAAGTTGAGAAGAATTCAAACAACTTATCATGCATAAGAAACTAGACTCCATTGTGTTTATTCTTGAACAGAATGGTTTTTCACCAAACAAAGAATCGACAACACTTAGATTGATAATGCACAGTGACCAACGCTACTATATTTTCTTGGATTTTCCTAAAGGCAAAAACCTTAGAGAGACTCATACTCCCCTTCATAAAGATAGGAAT
>DATGZD010000154.1:0-8112 GCA_035297385.1 Candidatus Sulfotelmatobacter sp.
GCAAACGATGTAAGCGCCCTCTCCAACTTCGCAATTAATCTCATACTGGATGATATTTTAAGGACCAAACTTGGAAAGCAGGCTAGGCAAAAAACTCTGACATATTTTGATTGGCACGAGGTTGTTGCCAAGTTCTCTTCATTCTGTTTGGAACTTGGAAGGATGAAATAATTCCTAATTAGTGTCTATTTTCCGATAGCTTCGGGATGAAGTTCTACTCCACTTCAAGCATAGTGTATTCTGTCTGTTTGTTAACAAGTTTTATCTAGAAATACTACGAGCATACTTTGAATGCTTGTAGTAAGAGTTAGCCGGCTAATCTCACATTAACGCTTATCGATTACTCCGACTATAGTATCCTCGTCGTTACAGTATGTGATAAATTAGAAAAATGGGAAGCAGGGTCCCCATAGTTCTAAATTCCAACTACTGCTTAAGACAACCGATGTTAATTGTATATCTTCGGAAAAGAGTGAAGAGCACTCTTTTCTGCAAACAATTAATAATCACTTTCTATCACACTAAATTCTGGTGGATCAATGGACAACATCGGATTGAAGGCTCTATCCAAAACTGAGATTCCACAATTAAGCAAGAATTTGACAAATAATGATATTGATTTTCTTGTTGAATGCTTATCAGAAAAAGATGATAAAATCAGATACCATGCATTTTTACTGCTTCAAGAAGCTTCACGAAATTTTTCAATCGTTTATCCATATTGGAATGTTCTTGAAGATAAATTAGACAACGATAATTCATATCAACGAAGTTTAGGTTTAATGTTAATCTCTGAAAACGTAAGATGGGACAAAGATAACAAATTTGCAGGAATGCTTGACAAATACCTACATTGTTGTGCTGACGAAAAATTTATAACTGCTCGACAAGCCATCCAAGGACTTACAAACATAATAAACGCAACAGACATTTACAATGATAAATAAAACAGTACTTAACAAATTATCCAATCTATAAATATCCAAAAAATCAACAAAACCTACTGAACAAAGATATTCAAAATATTCTCCAAATCATTGAAAAAAAAGAACGTATAATTTAGGATATCATGGACGCCTTATCTTACTTTTGACTCAAAAACCAGTGCAACTGCATGCTAACCCTAGCGCGCTAATGAAAACACGTAGTCTTAAAGCAACATTTATTGGAACAAGCTAAGACTGTAATGGCCATGGGTAACAGCAACCTACTTAAATCTAAACAATGTGAAAGGAAAAAACATAAGATTACGAAAGCATTATGGCTTATTGTAGGCTTTATTTGTTTAAGCCTAGGCGCAATTGGAATGGTATTGCCAATTTTACCAACCACACCTTTCCTGCTGGCTGCTGCAGCTTGTTTTTGCAAAAGTTCCACAAGAATGTATGACTGGTTACTTGGCAACAAATGGTTTGGCGAGTACATTAAAAACTATCGAGAAGGTAGAGGTCTTCCTATGAGAACAAAAATTATGGCTCTCATTATCTTGTGGGTTACAATTGGCGTCTCGATCATTTTCCTATTGAATCGTCTGTTGCTGCCGCAACTCGTTTTACCTATGCAACTAATAATGGGCGCTATAGCAGTTGGAGTCAGTATTCACATCCTTAAGCTACCAACATTCAAGAAACCCGCAACAAAAGAATCAAAATAAAAAGTCATTTGAAAACGAGCCCATAGCGCGCTAGCTTACAGTTTTAAGATCTATCGAATGATCTTGTTATAACCAGTAAATGAATAATTTGAGATTAATCGCCCGCATGACTGAACTCAACAAACTAAATGCTATGAAGTTGCCACGCAAGAAAAGATTCGTAATAGTGGCAGTAAATGAGCTTCGGTGAGTAGGCAAGACTCAATTGTTGCTAGTGACTGCTTTTAATCCATTTACGAAATAACATAGATTGGAGTTTAACCTCTACGAAAGTAGAGATTATAATTCACATTTCCACCTTTTGTTTATTCTGACCGTTCAAAAGACTATTGCAAAAGGTATGAAACTCACAAGTCGAATCACTAACGATTCTTCTAATTAAGCCCAATAGAGAATACGCGTTGAGGAGATCTCAAATACGTGGTTTTAAATCTAAAGGAGTCTTATTAACCTGCTAAACTTATTTTCGCTGCTAATGTCTTTATCGATAGAAAATTGGCCAATACTGGAGATAATTCGACTCATAATCCTACTAGCAATTCAGTGTGTAACAAGCTACCTCGTAAAGCAGGGTAAGTTAAAAGTAAACTATTCTAGAAAAGTGATTCATTTTTCTCAATTGCTCTCCACGATTATAATCAATCGGACCTTTTTTAATTACAACATGGAATATTTTTTCATATCAGGTACTCTTTCATTTGTAGAATCACTCATATTTATTGAACCAATAAGAAAACGTGTTAGTTTCATCCGTTTTCTGTTTCTCTCATACGACCGGCCAGAGGATAGACCTCATACGGTTAGACTCGCAACCACACAGGTTCTGGGGATGAACGTTGCACTGATTGCAGTGGCTTGCTTGTATGAGTTCTCAGGATTATCACTTGATTTGCTTGCTATTCCCCTAATGATTACCGCATTTGGAGATGGTTTAGCTGAGCCCATTGGCGTCCGCTTTGGAAAACATAAGTATCGAGCCAAGGACTTATTTGGTAATCGAGTTTACACCCGCACTTATGAGGGAAGCTCAATGGTGTTTCTAACAACTATCATTACATTAGGCGCTTCGAGCAACATTTTTACTTCTATCGAGTTAATTTGCCTGTTCATAGTTTTGCCTCTATTGATGACGATAACTGAAGCGTACTCACCTCATACATGGGATAACCCTTTCTTGTACTTAGTAGGCGGACTAGCAATCTACATTTTTGTGATGCTACTCTAAAAAAGACTTGTAACTCTATACATTGATTTGTATTTTGTGAGGCTCCAAGGTTACACTCAAGACTGAACCAATCAAACTAGACTCTTTATCAACAGAGGCTGTTAATAGTTGCCTAGTTAAAAGTGGAACGGTTAAACGTCCACTTTTGTCCATCCGACCAAAATGTTGGACCCCGGTACTTACTAAGCTATCTGGTCCTTAGTTTACTTCCTCCGTCCTTAAGCGTGCTTACAAAAAACTTAATTTGTACAACTGTTGCAGTTCCAGTTTTATAACAAGTATTAAAAGAATTAAACAATAATAATGTATTATGACTCAAGAGGTAGAGGAGTTATCAAAGAAGGAAAAAGCTGACATAGTTTTAGCGGAATACAAGTTCTTAAGAGAAGAAATACTGCAAAAGATGGATTCTTGCTGGAAAATCTTAACTTTTGAGGTTGGAAGCACTTCGCTTCTCTTCAGTTATGTCTTCGTTAATAATCAATACAGCCTTCTACCCGTTATTCCATTTCTTATCTTGATCACTTCTTTTCTTCATATGGGTGAGACGCTAGCAATCATAAATGCTGGAAGCTACATCCGGAACCATACAGAGAAAGACTTGCGGACTTTGCTTAAGCCCGAAGAAAACAACCCCAATCTTTTGTCACTGTCTTGGGAATCTTACACCCAAAAACCAGAAAAAGCGTATTGTTATAGACTGATTCATGTAAGTACATCCTTACTGTTTATTGGGCTTTTTTTGGCAACAATAGCTATTATGATTATGTTCAAACTGAATTCCGCAATCATTATACCTTATGATTGGAATATCCTCTTACCATTCATAATATTATACGTATTAGGATTCATTGTCTACCTTTATGTTTGGATTAAACGAATCGTACTTTGGCAATAGTGACCTATTTTTGTGTTTCAACTAAATGATTATCTCTCTGCACAATCTAAATGTATCCTAGTTCTTTACTTGCCATAATGAACATGGAATGACTCCAACAAAGAGGACTCACTGAGACCTGAATTTCATTATTGAATATTTGTTCTGGAATAAATGTAGTATCTTTTTTTCTAAGCCAGTCAATAACCCAGTCATAATAATTGTTAGCTTTCTCCATGTTGCCAGCTTTAGAATAATAGATGCTCATCCAAAAATTCAGTAGCGGCCATGCTCCAGCACCTTTATTTCTGTGCCTTCCTTCATATATCCAACCGTCATAGTCATCATCCTCATATCTGTGGAGACCTCCATTCAATACTAATTTCTTCTCTATTTCTTTAATAGTAGCAACAATTCTAGAATCGTTCGGTGAGAGTATTCCAAATGGATACACTAATCCTACCAAAGAAGAATCTATTCTTTTATCGCTTAAAATACCGTAACTTCTGAAAAAGTGGTTTCTTTCGTAATGGTTTTTTAGCCTCTTCTTCATCAAATTCGCTACTTCAACCCATCTATCAGACGGCAGCATTTCATTTGCACATTCTAATCCCCTAATGCAGGCAGCAAGAGAATACGTAAAATTGTCTTTCAAATCAGGAAAGGTTAATCTTTCTTCCCAAAGGTCATTCGTAACCAACGTAAAATACTCATTATTCCATTTCTCACATATTCCAGTAGCGGCCTTTTGAATTAGTTCACTATATTTTGTTGCTTTCTTTACATCATCTTTAACATGATGCCAGATTGCCCACAATACAGAGCCAGTTTGATCTGGTTGAAACCTCCTTAACGCTTTTAATCCATTTACAAAATACTTCTCATAAAACAATCCAGTTTCTTGAAAGCCTTCAGCTCTATTCATGCACCAATCAAAAAAATTCTCTTGAATTTCAACTCCAATAAGGTCTGCTGCGACACACGCAAAAGAAGCATCTCTTGGCCAGACATAAGTATAGTACTTGGCTTCTTTTGGAAAATAACCTTTAGAACAATTCGCAGCAACAATAGAGCCGTTATCCAAGGTACAATCTTTTATGACCTGCTTGCTTGATTCTACAATTTTTTCTACATAACTTTCAGTCATAGACATAACTCAAATTATATTATATATGACTAAATTAAAAGACCTTATTTTGACTGCTGCAAACCCTCTGTAGATTCAATGAGTACACAGATGGAATACTTACACCTATAGCAATCAATTGATGGACTTTACCACAATGTTACAATGACAAGAGTTCCAGTAACACTGACTGCAACAGATGCAAATAACAACGCTATCAACATCAGTACCGCCACAACAAGCGCATATTATGACACATTCGAAATAGCTTGGACTGCACCAAATGAGGGAACATACAAAATAATCGCTTCATTTGCAGGATGATTCATATGGTAGTTCAGGAGCACAAACAGCAATTTCAGTTGGACCCGCACCAGCAACATCAACTGATAATCAACAAGAAATAATTATTCCAGATAATCAGACTTTTACACTTTTAGTTTTGCTTATTGCACTTCAAGTGGGTTTGATTATCGTTTTTAGTGCGCGCGCGGCTACGTAGCCTTATTTTCTATTTCCTAGTCTAAAGACTTTATCACCTATAGGTGTTTCCATATCGCAGTTAGGACAAAGCCAGTATTTCTTTCCGTCTCTGGTAACGATCTCAACCTCTTCGCTGATTGAGGTCTTATGGCACTTGCAGTATTTCGGGGATGCTCTCCATAATTGTGACTGCCCTACGCCTACCACATAGACTAAATAGCAACCGAAGAAAATATTTTGGGTTTGCGAGGCTTTTCCCGAGCTTCGCGATAATAGAAAGGAGAAAAGAAAACGAACACCTCTTTATCGAAAATAAGAACAACCACAATACTATTCATTGTTCTCTTAATAGCTTCAGCCACAATCAGCGCACTTCCAGTTCACGCCCAAGATGAAAACTTTCCACACGGTGGCACGCCCGGTCCATCTGCATATGAAAAATCACCGCCACCCGGAGTTACCCCCTCGGTAATAGTTGAAATTGTACCCTATCTTAGCTTCAGACCAAACCCAATCGGAGTAGGCCAATCGCTTCTAGTAAACTATTGGTCAACCCCACCTCCAGCGGCTGACAGATACCTATCTTACTACACAGTGACAATCACAAAACCAGATAATTCCACCGACGTTAAGGGGCCATCCAATTCATACGTCGCAGACGGAACAGCATGGTTTGAGTATGTCCCAGAACAGATTGGAACATATAAGTTGAAATTTGATTTCGGAGGAACGTACTTCCCTGCAGGACGATATAACGATGGCGTCATTGTACCATCTGGAGGTACATCCTATCCGACAACATGGTTCAAGCCCGCATCCACCGCAGAGCAGACCCTAGTTGTCCAGTCAGAGCAGGTAGCTTCATGGCCTGCAGCACCATTACCAAGAGACTACTGGGCACGTCCCATCTCCCCCGAAAAAAGAGAATGGGATGCAATTGCTGGCAACTATCCATGGTCTTATTTCAACGAAGCACGAGACTGGCTAGGTCCATTTGTTACAGCTCCAAACACAGCGCACGTCGCATGGAAACAATCACAAATGATAGCAGGTCTGATCGGAGGCGAAACCGGATCTTACTCAATAAGCGGAAGGGACTTCCAAGACCCAGGAGTAATTCTCGCTGGCAGACTCTATATGACATATCCCAAGCCAGGAGTTGGAAACGTCGCAGGGTGCTATGATCTGCGTACTGGAGCAGTCATATACGAGATACCCGAATCAGAAGGAGGCGTAACTCCATATATTATTTCGTACGTGGAAGGAACCTCCGCGGTCCCCGGAGCCATACCAAGCCTAACACCCGAACTCATTGCCGCTGCGCGGCTGGGAAACTATGGAACACGAACTATAAGCGGTAGGCTGATAAAAATCAATCCGTGGACAGGAATGGTAACTCTCAATGTGTCCATCGCCCCCGTGACCACAGGCATTTTCCACAGCAATCAGTACGTCATAAGTGTCCAAGATTTGGGAGCCTCACAAGGGGCTAATAGATACCGCCTGATTAACTGGACCACTCAGGGAAGCAGCACAAACTTCAGCTCAAGAATAATCAGCAACATAAGCTATCCAATTAGCAACATCCCCAGCCTCGTTGACTATGACCGAAGCGTAGCAGTTCAAGTGAACCGGTTCGGGACCGGTGCAGTATACGGAGGAAACTTGTTCGCTATCGACCTGAAAAGTGGACAAGTCTTGTGGAACATTACAACTGATCCGGAGACACCCTTTAGTTCAGGATGCGCTAGTATTGACGAAGGAAAAGTCGCCGTAGTTTTCGAGGACAGAAGTTGGAGAGCGTATGACTTGGTTTCGGGGAAATTGGCGTGGAGGAGCGAACAAATCGACTATCCTTGGGGAGTCTTCTGGTCTTATGATGCATCATCATGGAACGGTATGCTGTACGCAGGAGCTTACACTGGAGTTTACGCATTTGACTGGGCTACAGGGAAAACAGTTTGGAAATTTGCGGCAAGAAGTGTTCCTTTTGAAACGCCATATGCCGACCTATACTCATTCCACAGCGCCACCATAGTTGCGGACGGAAAACTGTACACCTACTCCAGCGAACACACACCAAGCGAACCTATCACAAGAGGATGGAAATTCTACTGCCTCAACGCAACCACGGGTGATAACTTGTGGGAATTTGCGGGTTCAGGAATTGATTCCCGACGATTCCGTGGATGTGCCGCGGACGGCTACCTCACAGTCTCAAACGCCTACGACGGAAATATGTATGTCTTCGGTAAAGGCAAGAGTGCAACTACAGTGGAGGCTCCTCTAACAGCTGTTCCAAAAGGCATTGCACTGACGATACAAGGCTCAGTCTTAGACTTATCATCAGCACAACCCAACACGCCATGCGTAAGTAAAGATTCAATGACTACTCAGATGCAATATTTACATATGCAAAGTCCAATCGATGGAATATGGCACAATGAAACAATAACTGGTGTTCCAGTATCATTAACAGCTATAGCTTCTGATGGAAGTTCAACAAATATAGGCACAATAATCACAGACGGATACTATGGTACCTTTAGTAAAACATGGGTACCTCCTACAGAAGGAGACTATAAAATTATAGCATCCTTTACAGGAGATGATTCATACGGAAGCTCTTCGGCAGCCACAGCAGTCGTAGTTGGACCAGCTACTCCAACGCCGACTAACCCAGAAAACCCGGCTCAAACCGATTACAGTCCATTGCTCTACGGAATAGTAGTGTTAGTAGTCATAGC
>DATGZD010000155.1:0-5184 GCA_035297385.1 Candidatus Sulfotelmatobacter sp.
AACTGAGTCTCAACAGTCGATTGGTAACAAAACAAGCTTGGGACTTGAAGAAAATCCAAATTAACAATCATCCAAACTCCGCAAACACTCATGCAAAAACATCCATAGATTATCTTTTCAATTTCGGAGGCAAAATTGTGACTGATAAGAAACTATTGATTGAAGCAGAAGAAATCCTAAAGAATTTACTCCCAAGCGGGAACCCAGTAACACTGGCAGCAGGAGCATTGTATTATGTTTGCAAGAAAGAAACAAGAGTTACCAAAGAACAGATTGCGGAGGCATTCAAGATATCACACAGAACTGTATATACGAATGAAGCAAGAATTAGAAAAATTCTGAACTGTTAACTAGTTTCATTGTTTAACTAAAAATCAACATTCCAAATTACAAAAATATCTAGTTTTATACATTGTAGTAGGCATTATACAACAACATAGAATTATAAATTGTTAAGAACGTTTAGCTGAGAGTTGATAAGGCGGAGAAAGGAGACACTCGAAGCCGAACTTGACTAATTAGAAACTAAGTCTGTCTATGACAAAAAAATGTTACCCCCAACCCAAAATAGTCTTTTAGTCATGACAGCTTGGTCAACTCTAATTAGTCAAATACACTTTTTAACGATTTTAAATCTATAAGCCAATAACTGCAATTTTTCACAAAGTATAAAATATAGTTTCTCAATAAGTATGTCTCGGGAGAAGGAAATAGTATTTGCAGGATCTTTTTCTCTCCTAAATTCGCGAACTCAATTCTGCAAATATTATTCCTTCCAACCCATTGAAACATTAATCGTATCGTTTGTGTTTTAAATCTTGCGATGCCCTCATCAAGCTCAATCGACAAACAATTAACATAATCTATAGAAATTAAAGTTAAAACAGAACAATGAAAACAAAAAAAGAAGAAATTGTTGTTCATAATGATTTTAGTATTCTTACTATCCAACAAAAACGTGCCTCACGTAAATACTATCTAAATGTAAACCCCACCAATTAATCCTACAATAAAATGGATAATAACGAAATAGTCAATGATTAAACTTTAAGTCCTCAAACTACATTACTGTTTATCATGGGATTAGGCGAAAGCGTCCTCAAATGCTATGAATGTGGAGAACCCTCAACGTTTGAAGAAGTGGAAATTAGAGTAAGAGATGGAAAGAAGTTTTGGGTTTGTCCTAATTGCGACATGGAAAACCATTGTAAACAAAGCGTTTTTTCTCAAAAGAAGCGCGTTGAACGCTTATTGTCTAATACACTAAACAAGAAAATAGAAATTATGTTTCGATCTACTATTAATAGTGTGTTGTATCGACTTGCAACAACATTATTTTATATTCTCGCATCTATGACTAAATAATACAAGAACAATTTCGTCAATGAGTTTACAACTTTCATGAAAGAATAGAGTCAAGAATTGGAATAGTGTCTGTTAATGAGTTTCTTTGTTGATCCCTTCGGACTGATCTTTTTTGGAGCGATACTGTACTTGGTGTCAGTTAGGTATCATTTTGCAAAATCAATAGTGTATACGCTTGCAGCCGCTACTTTAACGAGTTTCATCTTTGGGGGGGTAGCTCTCTACTTAGATTGGTATCGATGGATTATTCCTGGACTTGTAGACCTAAAAGGTTCTTACATCATGTTCGATCAAGGCTTAACAGGTATCACTAAAGATGTTTTCCCAGCCTGGATTGCTATGATGTTCCTTACGCTGTATCCAGTCTGGTTCGCTTTAGGCTATGAAACTGCAAAGAAATACAACCTCTCAACAAAATTTATCTTAATATTCATTGTGGGAATAATATTACTATCCGTTCCATCCATAGTACAATCTCAATTTCCTCACCCGTAATAATGACTCTTTGCCTTCACCTAAGCACTTACATTGTTATCGTGAAATTTTTCTCTGAAATCTTTTCAGTACTTCTGAAGATATTAGCTTGCTTTTAGCAGGATTATTGATTCTTAATAATAGTTCCAATCTCGTGGTTTTTGGACCAATGTTAGTTAAGCGTACTTCCGGCTTGGATTCTGGTACGAGTTCCTCTTGAAGTTCTGTTCCAACGTCCAATAGTGTTTGCTCAACTTCATCAAAGTTAAGAGAATTGTTTATTGTTAAGGGTATTGAAATTCTGATTCCTTCTTGAGTTGTTCTGTTAATTATGACGCTTCCTACTACAGTTGAATTTGGCATGTAGATTATCTCATTGTTTATAGTAGAGAGTATAGTGTCATTCCAGGTTATGTCTGTTACACGTCCAAAAATCTTGCCTACCTGAATCCAATCGCCAATCTTGAATTGGTTGTACACGTATATTGTTTCACGGGCTGCCAGATTAGAAAGTGTGTCTCTGAAGGCAATAATCACAATTATAACGAATATGCCCACAAGTAATAGCAGCCACGTTAATTCTAAGTAGAGCTGGTTAAGAGCTAATACTATTCCAGTTAACCAGGTACCCCACACTGTTATACGTTTACCTTGACGTGCCACGCCAGGACGATATTTTCGTAAACTCTTAGCAACGAACCCTCCAAGAAGTTTAGAGGCTACAAAAGTTGCTAGTAGAATTAAAGCTGCTATCGCTAGTCTTAGTATCAGGTCAGCTGGAATTTGGAACATAATTTGCGCAGGTATTATGTTCAATAATTAATGCCTCTTAAATCAAGTTATTTCCACGTTTCGTAGCTTCTCAGCTATTTTTTCAACCTTCTCTATAGAGCCTGTGACTACGACTTTGTCGCCACCCTTGAACATGAAAGATTCATCTGGGAACAAAAATGATCCGTTACGAAGAACATTGGAGATCTCACATCTATCTGTAACTCCAACCTGTTCCAAATTCTTGCCTATCACACTGCCAGTAGAAGGAATAGAGACCATAACAACCTTAAAGCTTATACGTTGATTTTCATACAAGGTTTCTATATTACGACTTTCTAAAGCATTTAGGAAAAGACGAACCATTTCTTGAGATGGACAAATAGCAATGTCAGCACCAGCATCTTTTATCTTATCAATATTCTCTGGTTGATGTGCTCTAGCTATGACAAAAGGAATACCATAATTTCTTTTTGCTATTCTAGATACTTCAGCGTTGACTTCATCGTCATTGGTTAAGGCCATCAATAAATCGACTTTTTCTGCCTCAGCATTATCCCAAACATCTTGTAAATCGCCACTACAGGAGAAGATTGCAGCATCAGAATGGTCCGCCACGTGTTTACAGCGTTTTTCATCTTTTTCAAAAACCGCAAGCACATGTCCTCTTTCAGCCAAATAATGAATAATTGGCATTCCGACATCGCCTGCTCCAACGATTATTACTCGCATTTGAGGTTTCATTTTTATTGGTTGCATAGTAGGCTTAAAAGGTTTGTTAGAGAACCTTGTAATTATGTGATATCAATAGCATTTGATCTATGCTTCTGCAACTTTCTTTTTACCAACAGTATACCAATACCAATTAAAGCAAAAACTAAACCTAAAGCAAGTGAGTCTAAACTTAGGCTTGCAACGATTAGGAGAAGTACTGCAATAGCTGCTATGGGTATGTATGGGAAAAACGGAATTTTGAAGGGACGAAACAGTAATGGTTCAGTTTTTCTTAGTCTTATTACTGAGGCACATACCATGATTGCAGTAACTGAGTAACCCAGTGAGATCGCATAGACGATAAAATCGATCGATCGTGTTAACACAAAAATTATCGCAATCAAAGAAGTCAAAGCTAAAGCAGTATACGGTGAATTAAACTTTGGATGAATTCTACTAAAGATTGAGGGCAGAAAGTTTCTTCTACTTAGGGCATAAGCTATCCGTGTTCCCCCTCCGATGCTACCGTTTATGGTCGATAGAGTAGCAAAAATGCTGCCTATAGAAACAACGATTCCTCCAATAGGACCCATAAAATAGTTTGCAGCATTCTGTAGCGGTGTGTTTGATCCAAAATATACTTCTGGAGGAGCACCACCAACTAGAGCAAAAGCTGAACCCACAAAAAGTATAGTTATAATCGCAAGCGTTAGGAAAAGCGCTCTAGGTATTGTCTTTCCCGCAATCTTGACTTCTTCAGAGAGCTGAGTGATTGCTTCGTATCCAGCATAGGTTGGAAAAATGTAGGCTACCAATAGGATTGTTGGAAGAGCGCCGTTTGGGAAAAATGGCTGAAACCTAGAGAAATCGAAGTTCAAGAATGATCCTGACATGAATATACTTAGAGCTACTATGAGTACCAAAGTTAGAATAAACTGTACAAGCCCTAACGTTCGAGTTCCACTGAAATTTATGATTGTGAAGACTATTAGAGTTATAAGGGCTAAGGAGAACGGTTCAATCCAATTAATGAAGTAATTGATAGAGAAAGCAAAGACAACCGACCCAATAGCACTATCTGTAATACTACCTATCCAAGAAAACCAACCTGCCAAAAAGGTTGGAATACTATCGCCAAAGGCTCTAGATACGAAACTAATCGCTCCTCCTGCACCACTTGGAATAGTTGCTCCGAGTTCAGCATAACAAATTCCCGTCAATAATGCGAAAACAGACCCAATCAAGAATGAAAGCACCATGCTTGGTCCTGCTATTTCAACTGCTCTTCCCATAATCACAAACATAACACCACCTATTGCGGTGCCAACACCAAGAAAAAGCGTTTGAACTAAATTCAACACACGTTTAAGACGTATTTCACGATTTCCCGCCAAAAAACGCCTCGATGATGATTCTTTCGTCATAAGCCAATCACAGATTAAGAATGTCTAAGTTACTCCAATTCATCAAACTAATATGACACAACTGTCAGTATTAAAACCATTTTAGTATAATGGAGAAGGTTGATTATAAATAGAATATCTTGTCTCTGATTTAATGCTGCTGCTTATGTAACAAATTCTTCTGCACTGTCAATGGTAATGCGGTAGAAAAACGTTAAAACAATAGTACGATTCCGTCAATAACTTATGGACAAACCAAGAGGTAGGAGCTTTTACAAAAATTACAGTTCTTAACGTCAATTTTTGGATCAAGATTCTTATGGATATGACATAAGTATCCTTTGAAGCGTATTATCTTACAGATTTCACAGACAGAACCGACTTTTTGCTTAGGATTCAAGCTATTGTTCATGAGCGAACCCACATATTTTGTTACGAGTGATTTGATTTCCGCATC
>DATGZD010000156.1:0-2434 GCA_035297385.1 Candidatus Sulfotelmatobacter sp.
GATCAATCCTTAATTTTTCCTGAATGCATATGTCGAGTGGAGGATCAGTCAGGAAGAGCACTTAACGTTTACACTGATCTCGACTGCCTAAGAGAGCAAATGCTAGAACTCTCCCCCCAAGATGCACACGTCATAGATGGCTACATCAATGGAGCAAGAACCTTCACGGAGTTCGATATGCTTGAAACTTCCCTTTTGAAAGGTGTTAGGTTTCAGAGACGCTTTCTGAAGTTGCTGGCACTAATGAAATGGCGTCTACCTATGAAGGAATATGCAGAAAAATTTAAGGATCCTTTCTTACGTAAAGCCTTTCCAACCATCCAGTACGATTCTCCTGAGACGCCTATGCTTGCTCACTTAAACATCCTTGGCAATAGTCATGCTAGGAACTATGCCGTTCCAGCTGGAGGTTCACTTGAATTCTCAAAATCAATCGAAAAGAACTACCTGAAACTGGGCGGAAAAATCAACTATAACTCACAGGTGAAAAATATCCTGATAGAGGGCAACCGTGCTGTTGGGGTACGTTTAGCTGATGGAAGTGAACATCGTTCAGACATTGTAATCTCGGATATTTATGCACGAACCGTAATTTTTGACATGCTCAATGGTCGATATGTAAGTGAGAGCATCAGAAGACAGTTTGCTAGACCCATAGATAATCAAGGTATGGGTGTTCAGGTTTATTTTGGTTTGACAAGATATTTATCGAATGAACCTCGAGCTTTAGTGTTGTTTCTTGAAAAACCCATTAGAATCGGAGACAGAGAACATGACCGATTGATGGTTGAACTATTCGGATATGACACCAGCCTCGCACCTGCAGGCAAGTCGGTTCTAAAAGTTCCCCTTACAACAAGTTATTCCTATTGGAAAGTACTACATCAACAACCTGAAAAATACAAAGAAGAGAAACAACGATTGACAGCGACAGTTCTCAGCATACTTGAAAAACGGTTTCCAAACATAACTGAAGAAGTAGAAGTCTCGGATGTTGCTACACCAATGACCGTGGAACGGTACACGGGAATATCCCAAGCATACGAAATCAACTTAGGTCTCACAGGCCTAATAGGTCTACTTAAAGGTCAGCCCAAAACGTTACCTGGTCTAAGAAACTTTTTCATGGTAGGCTCATCAGTAGGCACTCCAGGAATACAAGGTTGTGCGGCAATGGGAAGAAATGTAGTTGAAGCTATTATTCAGGCACGATTTGGCTCAAATTAGCGTGCGTCACTATTTGTTAAGAATCACTCTAATCATTTGGGCTTAAGTTGAGGGAAGAAATAGCGAGCTAAATACAATTAATAAAGAAGGAAAAAAGATGTGGTTTAATCATATTTTTGCAGCAAGTTCTTTTGCCCAGTTTCGAATTGCATTCCAATCTCTTGTGTCGTAGATACCATTTGTCTCCTTGAACCCCGCTGCTTCCAGTTGCTGTTTTGCGGCTGGCTTAGCCTTTCCTGCCCACCAGGGCCATTTCTTAAAGTCGTAGACGCCACCGAACAAGCCTAAAGATATAGGTTGAAGATTGTATTTTGCAGCTTTTTCTAAAAGATACTTCTTTCTTGCTGTTTCAACTTCTTCGGTTTTTCCTTCTCTTGCCGCTATTGCTTGCGCACCGGCTGAGACAAAGAGTGCCACCTTCTTTTTTGGCAGTTCCTTTTGAAATTTCTTTAGAAAGTCTTCCGGCTCACCAGTCCATCTAAAGATTTGAATTCCACTTCCAACAATAACAAGGTCATATTCTGCTATGTCTTTGACCTTTTCATTCTTTGCATTAACTACTTGAACTTCTACACCTTCTTTTCTAAGCACTGCAGCGACCTCTTCTGAAGTGCGTGTTGTTGCTCCATATCGAGTTCCATAAACAATTAATGCACTAATCATTGCTGGTTCCATCCTTTTACCCTTCTATAGTTCAAGATTAAGGCGAGTATTCCTGCGACGAAGCCAAACAGAGGCGGAATTAAGCCTCCACCAAAAAGAAGCAGTCCAATGGTAAGAAGAATCATCACTAACCCACCAAATTTTCCCTCGATAAACTTTGCAGACCAAACCGACAACACGACACCGACGATGATAGCAAATATGCCAGTTATTAGAAGATTAGGAATAATTGTCATTGCAGGTTCGCCACTCAACGCTTCAAAGCCAGGCCAAGCTTCAAATACAATGTTGCTTGGAGCAATGTGACCCTGAAGTATTTCGCCCGGTCCATGAACTGGAACGCCAAGTCCAGCAAAGATTCCAAGGGCTGAAGCAGCAATCTTGAGTTTATTCATCTTTCTCCACCTTCAATTGTTTCTTTTCAGATATTCTCTTGATGTCTTGCTCTTCAAGATCAAGTCGAAGAACACCATTCTTTCCTATGACTTCTAAAACAATACCTTCTGCAAAGATGGCTTGAACTAATTCACCTATTGTACCCTCA
>DATGZD010000157.1:0-2227 GCA_035297385.1 Candidatus Sulfotelmatobacter sp.
CGTATCAACACAATTAGACTGCTGTTTATGGGGTAAAGCAAAGTTTGTGCCTGTAGTGTTAGTTCTTGTTCCTTGCCGTTTCAAATTCTATAATGATGTTCCTATTGTGCCCGTGCTGAAATTACAGGATTTCCTCCAGAAGTTACCGCTAGAAATAGAGTCTTTGAGATATTTTCAAAAAGAGTTTACACATCTAAGTAATAATTTTTAGAAGCGAAGCCCTCGCAAACCGTATTGCTGGAATCAAGGCTAAGACGAACATCCCGATTGAAGCTGCTATCAACCATATCGAAATCTCTATCAGTGTAAGGTTTGTAACAACTGGTTGCTGTATCAAAACTAATAGTGTGGCAATAGTTCCCAGCGACAAGCCCGTTCCGACGCTAGCAGAGAGCACAACGATGCTTTGAATCGCCACCATATCTATCAGGGCCTTGGGCTTGGCACCCATCGCACGAAGGAAACCGAGCTCTTCACGCTGCTCATCTATTGCTAATATGACATAAGCCGTTAAACATAAGGCAGCCGAGCCCAGCGAGAATAAAGGCAATAACATAATTGTTGACCAAACGGAGTCCAAGAATGTGATGTTGTCTCTTATTGATGTATTTATGTCCAAGATAGTTAAAGCAGAGCCTGAATTGACTATAATCCCATTAATTTCATTAATTAGTTCGGTATAATTGGCAGACGGATTTAGAGAAAGAAAAATGATGTTAGTGGAATCTATTCCCGTAATATTCTGCAATTGCTTCAATGGAACATAAACAACTCTACCATTTTCAAGAGAGTCTACACATACACCGACGATAGCAAACTGTTTATCACGGATTCTTACGCTCTGAACAAGTGGTTGAGAGACCAGTGTTTGCGCTGTTGAATCTCCCAGAACAATACCATTTTCAGAGTCACTATCTAAGAAACGTCCCTGCATGAACCATTCACCAATCGTGTTATTCGGATTAACACCTATGATTAGCACGTCAGCTTGACGAGTGTCTCCTACCGATGTCGTTGTCATAGTCTCTGTGTCAATAGTGAAATTCGCAACTTCGGATAGGCGTTCTTTAAGAATCAATCGCTCATCAACCTTAACAACATCCTTGAGGGCGTGTAATCTTTCTATTATCTCCGTGGCGACCGTTAGCCTTGAATCGGTATAGTTGAAGCCTGTCTCTGAAGTAGTGCCAGCGAAAGCAGATTGTAGTTGCCCATATTGTAAAGCCATACTTTCCTGGGCTATAGCAATAGTATTTTGCCCATAAGGTTTCTGTATCCATGACATGGTCGTCTCTTTAGCTATAATACTTCCAGCGATAGAAACGGTAAGCAAAATGAAAACAATCGATAACAAAACAACTATACGCACAGTAGCTATTCTGCGACGAAACAAACTTCTTAATGCGATCCTTATAGTTAAATTTGACTTTGCAAATGGTTTTGCTCTCACAGAAACTGCTAGCCCATAATGTTGTACAGGAGATAATGCTTCTAATGGTGACAAGCGAGTTGCACTCAGAATCGGTCTTGTCCCAAAAAGTATCGCAAGAAGAAGGAAGGCAACAAAAACTAGTGGAACCGACAAAAGATTTGGTGAATTTTGGTATGCACCAATACTTCTCAAACCTGCAACAGTGTAATCTAATATAAGCCCAAAAACAATACCTAGCGTGCAACTTGTTAAAGTTACACTAAATAATTCAACCATATAATATCCAAACAATAAATCATTTGGACATCCAGCTGCTTTTATTAATCCAAAATCCTTGGTACGTTGCGACATCATCAGGAAAGCCACGAACGATGTTAAGATGGCGCCTACAACAAAAATTAGAAACCCAATAAACCATATAAACTGAGAAAAAATTCTCAACAAGCCCATGGTGAGAATATTCTGGTTAAGCGATGCAATGCCTACGCCAATTCTTGAACTGAACAACAACAAAAAGAGTGTTGAAGTTACGCTCAAAGTCAAACATATCACAACAAGACTAGTTTGGCTCCTTCTACGAAAAAGATCATTCTTTGAAAAAGAAGTTGCATACATTACTATTCACACTTTGATCCTTCTCGATGCAGTATGTTACTGTTTTCAACACAGAAAATTCGAGTCGCCAACTGCATTATACTATCATCATGAGTCGCAACAATGACGGTCTTGCCATGATCTCTCAATGAACTAAGAATACTAACTATTTTGTGAGCATTAGCTGTATCTAAGTTGCCT
>DATGZD010000158.1:0-81803 GCA_035297385.1 Candidatus Sulfotelmatobacter sp.
ACAGCATAAGTAATCTATTATCCGAATTAGGCTTTGAAATACAAATGCCTGGCTTGGCGACAGGCGAAAAGAGTGGAATGCGACATCAATTCAGCCTACTCGCCAGGTAAGAAACCGAAGGTCGCCAAAACCTCATTGCACTAGACATGGTTGTTGCCGAAAGTGAAATCCAAGCCTCGCCATTAATACTATACATTTACAAAACGTCCGAAGTAACAGTTGATATCCCAATCTTCGTAGCCTTCCCGAAATTCAGCGACACAGCCCAAAAAATAGCTCAAGGACACAATATCCTTCTCATAGAAGGATCTCCAGATGAACCTAAAAACGTGGCTAAAATTAAGATTGAGATACAAGACAGATTAAACAGGAAACCCTCCGCTCAGATGGACACAAGTACCCAAGCTGAAAACAATACTGCTACATCTACAAATCCTCAAAGAATACAAAAACTATTCTCGCAGAATTCACAGAAAGAGGAAGAAAAAGAAAAGAAATCACAAGCACAGCTCTTCTCAGTAACATCCACAATACATCCTGAATCCAAAAAAACACGTGGGTTCATGAAATATTTGAAGAAAAATAAGACTGAAGAAGAGCAATAGATTAAGAAAATAGTTTTTAAAACAACACATTTTAAGAGTTAAGCACGTTTTTCTCAGCATAAAGGAATCAACATGTCCGCAGAAGAAAAGAAGGACGAGAGCCTAATCAGCTACTGCGGACTCTACTGTGGTGATTGTCATGCATTCAGAGGAAGAATTAGTGACCTCGTAATCGAACTCAGAAAAGACCTCAGAAGAACTCAATACGATAAATTCGCCAAAAACATCCAAAAATACGACTCTGGCAAAGAGCTGAAATACTTTGATGAATGCTACCAAGCATTGGGTGCAATGATAAGATTTCGCTGCCAACAAGGATGTAGAGCAGGCGGAGGCACAGCTAACTGTAAAATAAAGGAATGTTGCACAAAACTCGGGTTTGAAGGCTGCTGGCAATGCCGCGAAATGGAAAAATGCTCTAACTTCAACGTATTAAAACCAAACCATGGCAAGGCCAACATAAACAACCTAAGAACAATCCGCAAAAGAGGCAAAGCCGAATTTATAAAAGGACATCGAGAATGGTACGGCTAAAAATCAACCAAACAATTAGTCTTTCTCATAACATCTTTTAGGACAGCACATTCTAGAGCTACGTTAGTCCACCGGAGAAAAGAAGAAACTCGCCAATCTCCTTTTGTAAATTTTCCACTTGAAGTTCTATTTACTAGAGACTAAGAGCTCCTCCCACGGGATTATACCAATTGTAGTATTGTCTTCCATTGGAGTTTTGTTCTCCAAATCAAAATCCAGACTACCCCTAAGGTTTCTATAAGCAACAAGATAATTCAAAAGGTCCTCTGCTGCTTCATCCATCACAACTATAGTCGTTATGTCCATATTTCTTTACTCTCCTACGTTTTACTTTCCTTTTTATGCGAATATGATTTATTAACTCTCAATAAAAGCCACTAACTAATAAAGCACACGCAGAAAACTACTTTTCGTATTTCTGTTTTACAGACATACAGTTGTGAACAGTCAATACTAATATTGAATGCGAAAAAGCAATCGAATGCGTGTTAAGCCCGCAATCCCGCTTTCTTACCACCGTCTAAGAAATAAGAAAGTGGTACCCGCAATAACAATTTTGAACTTCACATTCATAATTATAGCCAATTTTGCCAATTCAAAGTACTACAAAAAAAAGAAGAATTAGAATAGTGAATGGAAGATTCTACCCTTGTCTTTCAACCACAAACGCAATCTTGACAACAGTCCGATATTCAACAATCTTGTTATTCTCAACTTTTGCGTTGCAACGTTTCACATAAACAGATTTTATATTCCTGATTGTTCTTGCTGCTTCTTCCAAAGCATTCTTTGCCGCCTCTTCCCAATTTACTGGCGAGGTCCCTATCAATTCAACAATTTTTACAACCGCCAAACTCATCACATCCAAAACAAAATACACCTATTCATTCTATAAGTCTATTGGGTCAAAAGAACCTCAAAAATCGCCAACAACTATCAAGCTCGAATTTTGAGATAATGCTTAAGTTTAAAAAGCAAACGATCCAAAGTAGAAGTGGAGGAGGGATAGAGAGAAATGGATATCATAGCAACAATAATACAGTTAATCGTTTCAACTATAATCCTCGCACCAGTGCTTTGGATTGCTGGAAGACTACTTGCTGGCAGAAGCAAAGCAAGATTCACTGATGCACTCTGGATTGCGTTTCTGGGAACACTCATCGGAGTTATATTTAGCGCACTGCTGGAAGGAGTCGTCGGTAGCCTTATTGGCGCCATAATTATGTTCTTCGTCTGGCTATTCCTGATTCGACACTTCTTTGACACTGGATGGCTAAGAGCTCTAGCAATAGCTATCGTGGCAGTAATAATCTTCATCATCATCTTCATAATACTGGCGGCAATACTGATACTGATCGGAATCTCATTAACACCACTTATCTAGATGCAGCTCTCAAAATCAGAACTCACCCATTTTTTTATCACTTTTTTTCCAGCACTCCTATCAGCACACAAATCGAATATGCTGTAGATTTAACAGCAGATACTGAAAGCTACACAAGATTATTCATGCTATGTCTGCACTACACAAAATAGATTACCATCAGGATCTTCTAAAACAATAAAATCATCTTCAGGATCATACGTTTGCCGATGGGATTTTGCTCCAATTCTCAGCAACCTCTTAACCTCAACGTCTTGATTTTCTGCATACAAATCAAGATGTAAACGTGGATTCCGAGCACTTCCTAATTGTTCATCATCTAATGCTTTATCTAAAGACACATTCGGACCTTTTCTTTCAGGATCACATAAAATTACGAATCCATCCTGGACAGGCATTCCTGGAACATAGTGAAGAGCTTCCTGCCAGAATGTCAACATCTCATCAAATTTTCTACACTTAACAACAATGGACCCTATTCTCATACTCAATCAACCATCCTATGTCCGAACCTACCCTAAAAACTTACTCAAAAACCACAATAATCTCAAATATTCCTAATCACTTCCTTCTACATGCAACTCTTCTCTAAAAGTGAAAGCGATGAGTTGTTCGAAGAACAATTACGTCATGGATGCAAGCAAGAGACATAGCTCATTTTTCGAATAGTGAGTATAAGCCTTTAAAAATCGTTATAGTTTCCGACGTTCACCTTGGCTATCAAAACACTGGTAAAGAATCATTTAAGAAATTTCTCAAAAGTCTACAAAAAGATAAAGAAACCACAGATTTAGTTTATTAGGGGATATCGCAGATATGCGGAGACAAGATGCCTTTGGGATTTTTCTTGAGCATTTGGACATTATGCAACATCCTGTCAATTTTAAACAAAAAATGAGATTACGTAGCAGGAAACCATGACTATCATGTCCTGCAACTACGTGATCACGACTACCATTCAATTTTACTAAGAACTTGAAATTTATCGACGGAAAAATAACCTGCAATGTAGTGCATGGCTATGAGTCTGATAAACATCAAAAAGTGCAAATAACCGAACGCGCGCTAGGCAACGTCAGATCCTCAACTGGCGGTGTCATAACCAGTGCTACTGTTCAGTATTCTGGTCAGGTAGCAGGATCAATAACTAGTAACTCAAGCGGAGGCTATACTAGCGCGCGCTTGAATGCTAGCGCTCAAATCCTTTTAAAATGGCTGATTGAGATCAATACACATTTACAACAATCTTGAACTTCTTGTGATAGCAAGAATCTTTTTCAAGATTCACGCAATGCTGGCAACACTTCGCGACCAAAGAAATCTATAGCTCCCAGTTGATCAGTAGCGCCAACATTAAGTAAAATATGTGTAGCACCTAAACTTTTAAGCTCTCTGAAGTCTCTCGCGAAATCTCCCGGATCTTCGCTTATTGTCCAACCCTCAATCACTTTGCTAATATTAATTTCTTTTTCTGCCCGAGCTTGAATATCCCTCGGACTAATATTATCATAATAACCAGCCTCCCAAGCTTTTGGTGTAAACCGCCATTTCTCAGCAACATCCATTGCATCTTTCTTATCGCCTACAAACGCTCGATGCTCAACTAACATGGTCTTAATTTTTGAACCCTCATCATTTTTTTGAATCGCTTCTTCCCAAGCAGTCTTTAATTCAGGACACGTCTTCAAAAAGGGCGCACCCGTAATCAACCCATCTCCATATAAGCCCGCTAACCTTGCACTCTTAGGTCCAGAAGCAGCTACATAGATTGGAATACTCGACGTTGGAGGATCATACAACTTGCCATCTATACTCCAAAATCTACCAATAAATTCTACTTGGTTCCCTTTCCATAATTTACGAATAATCTTAACTGCCTCAATCAAACGTGCTGCACGTTCATCATATGCTGCCCATCCTCCACCCGCTGCACCTTCATTAAGGTTCTCGCCAGTTCCAACACCAAGAAAAAGATGATTTGGAGCCAACATACTTAACGATGCCCACACTTGCGCAACAACACTTGGACAATAACGAAATATAGGACACGTTACGCTAGTTCCAATTTGAATACGTGAAGTACGTTGAGATAATGCAGCAAGCAAAGCCCACGCAGAACCACAGTGCCCCTCATTCGGCTGCCAAGGCTGAAAATGATCACTCGTCCATACACCATCAAAACCAGCCTTCTCAACCGCCACTCCATAGTCAATTAACTGTTTCAATGTGAATTGCTCATTCGCGAGTCCATAATAGATGATTGGACCCGATCTACTTTTTGATTCCATTATCTAACACCCGAGATATAGTTACATTTTGCACTGAATAACTCCTGTTTTAAGAATCGTTTAAGCATATGTTGTAGGCGATAAACACCAACATCCAAACGCAACAAACCAAGCATTAAAAGATATAACAAGCCATAACAAGACACAAAAGACATTCAGACAAAACCAGATAAACCAAGATGAATCTAGACGAATCAAGACGTAACCTAAACGTAAAACAAGCTCAATTTCAAAAAAAACTAAAACAAGTTGCACAAAAAAACAACCGCTAATCTAATCACAACCACACAAAAAGGACAAAGGAAAACCAAAAACAGACTTCTTCAAAAATACTCATGGATGAATAAATAACCAAAGTCCCAAAAAAAGAGAATAATGTTGGTTTTGCTTCTTTCTCTAAGCTCGTTTTCTAAGTATTAATGCGCCAACTATTGCTATTGCTAATATCACTGCGATACCAACGCCGAAGATCATCGTGTTATAGTCTGGAATTGCCAGCTGTGGTTGGGGCTCCGGTGCTGCGGCTGCGGGATTAACCGTCAAATAAGTTGATGTTGTTGAACCATAGTAACTGGCTGAACCCTTGAATGTAGCCACAATTTGGTATGTTCCTGCTGTTTTTGGTATCCAATTGAGACCAAAGTTACCGTATGTATCAGTCCACGCAGTTCCAATATTAATCGTATTCATATTCGAATCGACAGCTGTCAAGTCCACTTGTACTCCAGTAGCATTTGTAGGCCTCTCGAGTTGCTTGTACACGTAGAGCATCCAATCACTTTGACTATCATCGGATACGGCTGGTACTCCGTTCGGGAACCGCAATGTTAAAGCGTCACTTTTTGTGCCTGGCGAGACATCCATGACACTGCCTTTTATTACAACGGATAAATTAGCTGTAATCCCTGCATCAGGTGTTGTGACTGTTGTAGCGCTGGGCCCTTTGCCTATAGCATAGATCTGTTGATTATATGTATCCTGTGTAGCTATGATGCTATCTCCAATAACCGCTCGACCTCCCCAGAAGGTCTGTCGGAAAGCACCGTTAATTCTCCAGATCAATTCGCCTGTTGTTGCATTCAAGGCAGTGAAAGGTGCACCACGCCACATTGGCATGATGGGTGAATGATCCATGTTTCCCAAGTAGATCTTTCCGTCAGTAATGAAGGCAATTACTGTCCACCAATTGTTACCATACAGATTTTGATGGAGAGTATCAGTTGAATTATAAGTCCATAATAAGTCGCCTGTCGTAACATTGTAAGCATATACAGTTCCGCTTACACTTGCTGAATAGAAAATGCCGTATGCAAGACCCCTAACTCTCTGTCCAGATGTTGCATCCCAAGCATTTGAGTACATTTCCGAATTCTTTATTTGCCATAGAAAATCACCTGTCTCGAGACTGAAACCATAATATTTCCTGTTCTCTTTAGTTAAGTAAATGCCGACTAAGTTATCTTTGTCCCAACCTGGCCAACCCGCTAAGGTTAAGTTCCCAGCACTCCATTCAGAGGGTGCCGCAATTGACTTATTGAACAGCAATGTTCCTTCACTACCGCTTTGTAGACTCAAAGCCCACAAATCGACTTCAGTTGAAGTTACGCGTGCTCCAATTACACGATCGCCAACGAATACTGTTTGAATTGTACCTGGCAACGTATAGCCAGCCGTATTTAATGCGGGTATTGAGACATTCAAATCGTAGCCACGTGCTGTTGCGTTGTATGTTACTCCTTGAATTTGACTACCCCAGCTGTAAGCCATCCCTGTTTTGTTGTTTGCAACAACATAAGTTGAGTTCCATTTAAGCAAACGCCAATTTGGACTTGAGGCAGTTCCTATATTTGCCATTGAATACTTTACGATTTCACCGTTTGGTCCATAGTAGTTGGTTCCGCTAGGAACATTTGTCATATTGTATTTCAAGTCACCCGTAAGTGCATCGAAAGCGTACCAATTGGTACCACTTGTTGCCCAAAGATATGAGAATCCACCTTCATAGTTCAAAGAACTCCAGAACAACACTTGGCCGAAAGCTAATCTTTGATTGTTTAGCAGAGTTCTTTCCCATAGTTGTTTTCCAGTGTGTAGATCTACTGCAACGACTGCTTGCTGTGGAGAAGCGGCGATATACTTGTTATAGTAGAGAATTCCACCTATAACGGCTGATCCTACCCATTTACCCTCATAGGCATCTCCTGTTCCGTATCCGTTTTCATTACCTCCTCCTAACAGTCCACCCATTGCTTCACCTATTGGTCTTGTCCATAGTATATGTGCACTTTCTGGTCCTTGATTGCCCGGTGCATACATATTAAGTGGCGCTGCTACCCAATTGCCTGCTAGATTAGTCCATTCCCTAAGTTGAGAGTCAACTGGTCGACTCCAGTACTCTGACGGAAGCGGTTGACCCGGATAGTAGGATAATGGTTGTGATTGCACAACTAAGGCTAATACATCACTCTTACTCGCTGAATAAGTTACGTTACGGTAATCTTGCTGTGGAAAGTTTACTTGGAGATAGTATGTACCGACTTGATCAGGTACAAAACTTCTCCCCGTGGCTCCCGTTGAATCAGTATTAAAGGGTCCAAGAGTATCATTTGTACGATCAGGCTTCGTAACTGATATGGTTAGCCCCTTCCAATTGTCAGCTTGATCCATCAAATAGTTTAAGGCTCCAAAATTGAGAAGGGTTTCTTGATTCACTCCGACTGGATTGGGTATTGCATCAATGAAAGGATACGCTGTTGTGGCAGATGCTGCTTTAACGTTTGGCAAAGCAAACAACGTTACAGCAAAAGATGCTATTAGTAAAACAGCGATTGCAGAAGCTATAACTTTTCTTCGTAAATTTTTCATTTCTTTTTTCTCCAACTGTTTATTACTATTGTAATAATGGCTTTCAGGAGTCTATTTAAGTATTTCCAGAAATTGTTCAATGAAGACAACTATCTAAGAAAAGCAGTTTAAAAAACAAAAACCTTTGAGCCAACCACAAAAAATACGAAAAAAGAAGGACATTTTTTACGATTCTGTTTCTTCTTAGTCTCTATTTCCTGTTAATAACTCTTTGACAGTCATTGTTCTAATTTCAAGTCTATAATTAATTCTAGCTTTCATAACGCCCTCAAACGCATCTTTGCCAAAACTAAATGCGACAATCGTTCCATTCCTTGCCTTGTTTCGAGCCAAAGCTGCCGCAAAACTATCAATCATGCGTTTACCAACATCATCTTCATGCCTAATCTGAATAGGATAACCTTCTGGAGTGTGAGCATCTATTCCCAAAAACACGTCCTTTTGTGACGCCGGATTAGCACGTAGCTTCTTAACAACCCATTCTTGAAACTCAAAAGACGTAAGTTGATGAAGGCTCGTTTCCGTAACTCTTCTTTTCTTAAAAAAAACAAAACCTGCTGCCACGACTGCACCCACCACAACCACACCAACAGTTACCCCTATGCCTCCAACATTCGTAATAGCCGCAAAATCACTTACAACGCCGGTACCACCACAATCAGGACAAGTTGCTGTTTCAAATACATAGCCAGCTCCATCACATGTCGGACAATCAGCATTAAGCTTGACAGAAAAAGCATAATATGGCTGATAATCAACTCCTTCAACTATAACCATTACTGTTATATCTTGACCAGGTGGAAAAAGGGTTCTAGCAGAAGTATTCGAAACAGTCTCAGTTTGAGATTTCTTAACTATTGCAGTAACAGTACCATAGACTGATTCAATGCCACCGTTATTGAAAACACCTGAGACTGAACAAGCAAGACGAGGACCAGATGAAGCAGAACCAGCAAACGTTCTCTTCAGAACAACACCGGCTACAGACGTTGTTGAACCTCCACAGGTTGGACAAGCTGTACTCTCTTTTATCTTACCAGTTCCACTACATCTTGGGCACGTCGCACCAAATGCCACACAAACAACAGACGAAAACAGAATAACTATCAATAAGACGATGGGCAGTTTGCACTTCATGAATAATCAACATCCACAACTATAGATTCCAGTATATCCATCGGATTACTCAATCATCTCACCATTTGACGATTTACATAGACCTTATACTTTAATTTTGGGTAAAGCCCCAAAAACAGAAGCTCGTAACAGACCTTTATGCTGTCATTTTAAATGTGCGAGACACCCTATCGCCATATTAAGTATGAATTTGATTGCGCCACCTATGCTTCAATCGATTATTTGACAACCAGCAAATCAAAATCTACCCTTTTGATTCTATTGTAAGCCTTAGACCAATACTCTAAAAAGAAACCTTAACAAACAGCATGGATGATTGTTGATGAAAAAATGGCTTATAGTAGCTTTAGCAACAATTCTAATAATCATCATAATCCTTGCTGCCTACATGGTATTTGTAAACACGACGCCAAATAGTGAGCCTACAAACAAGAACTCAGTCTCAATTTATGTTTATCCCACTAATGTAACAATAATTAAGCCTTATCCTCATGATACAGCAGCTTTTACAGAAGGATTAGTCTATGATAACGGCTATCTCTATGAAGGTACTGGACTCAATGGAGACTCAACACTCCGTAGGGTTAATTTAGAAACAGGTCAAACCTTACAAAGAATCTCATTAGACCCGCAATTTTTCGGCGAAGGCATTACAATATTCGAAAACAAAATAATCCAATTAACATGGCAATCACAAACAGCCTTCGTATACGACAAAGATTCGTTCAATCTGTCACACGACTTCACTTATCAAGGCGAAGGCTGGGGAATCACACATGACGACACCAGACTAATCATGAGCAACGGCTCCGACACACTAACCTTCATAGATCCAACAACCTTCAAGGCTACTGGCACAGTAAAAGTAACTTATAACGGTACTTCAATAACAAACCTCAACGAACTCGAATACGTTAACGGCACAGTTTATGCAAACATTTGGCTTCAAGACAAAATAGCAATCATCAACATTCAAACTGGAAACGTTACTGCATGGATAGACTTAACCGGCATATATCCAGCAGAGTACGCTAATCCTGATAACGTCCTTAATGGCATAGCATACGATGCGATCGGAAACAGACTTTTCGTGACAGGAAAACGATGGAACCAGCTCTTCGAGATTAAGCTCAATTCTTAACTAATCCACAATTCTCCTTTTTCCTAACCTACAACATTTTCTTGCTGAGCTATATGTGATGTTTTTATAGTGCAACCTTCCAAAGATGTAGAAACGAAGATCTGAAGGACTAAACTAATGAAAATAGCCATTGCACGCTTTCCATCAGCTGAAATCTAACTTTCATAAAATGTGCTAACTAGAGGTTTTACGTCTGACAATAATTGATGCTTCATTGTTCCCCTTTGGCATTGCAGTAGTCGCCACGATAATAGCCATTATAATCGTTAACTGGATTCTTAAACGAGATTCAGGAACTTCACGTATGCGAGAAGTCAACGGTTACATAGTCGTCGGAACAGGAGCTTACCTTAGACGACAAGTAAAAACAATTTTTCTTGCTATACCATGGTTAGCCGCCCTGCTCTCCTATTTTTTTGGGTGGCAGACTTCCTTGACCTTCATCTGTGGCGTATTTCTTTCATTGCTAGCTGGATTTATCGGAATGAACGTGGCCGTTAGAGCCAACGTGAGAGTTACAACCGCAGCAACTAAATCGTCAGCATCGACATTCAGAATTTCTTTTCTAGGAGGCGCAGTCACTGGCTTACTTGTAACTGGAATAAGCATGCTAGGATTGTATATACTTCGATTAATCTTCAGTGGACCAAACGAGATTCAAGTTCTTGTAGGTTTTGGGTTTGGAGCAAGCCTTGCCGCCCTCTTTGCACAAATTGGCGGAGGAATATTCACAAAATCAGCCGACATCGGTGCAGACCTTGTTGGCAAACTCGAAGAAGGAATACCTGAAGATGATCCAAGAAACCCTGCAGTAATTGCGGATTTAGTGGGAGATAATGTTGGAGACTGTGCTGGAAGAGGCTCAGATTTGTTTCAAACCTTCAGCAATGATATCGTCACAGGAATGATACTTGGAGTACTCTTTGTATCAAGATACGGCGCGAATGCGATAATTTTTCCCTTTGTCCTCGAAGCAATGGGAGTTTTAGCATCAATAATTGGAATTGCAATCGTTAGAGAAAGAAAAGGACACAGCTACTCAACAGTTCTATACACCGGGCTTCTCACAACCGCAGTAATCGCTGCATTTGGCTTATTCATTCTATCCAATTTTATGATGAATGATTTGAGTCTGTTCATAGCGGGACTTCTAGGCATATTTGCAGTGCTCTCCTCCACTTTTGTAGCACTCTATTATACGGGCTTAGACGGTAGACCAGTTAGACAAACGGCTGAAAGTTCAAGAGGTGGTCCCGCCATAAACGTAATAACCGGCTTATCATTTGGATTACAATCACCAATTTTGCCTATCATAGCTGTTGTCGCTTCAACTGTGGCTGCATACTTTGTAACTGGAGGCTCAGCCTATGCGCTTATCGTCGCAGACATAGGGACAGATTTTATCATCGCTTTCATCATGGCATCTGATACGTTTGGTCCAATAACTGATAACGCTGCTGGAATAGCTGAAATGACAGGCGTCTCAGCAGAAGCCGACAGAACATTGGAATCTTTGGATGCTGTCGGCAACACGATGAAAGCGGCAACAAAAGCCTACGCCATGGCATCAGGCACTTATACTTCATTTGCCATTTTTGCAACATTCTTTGCAATGGCTAACATAACTGGAATCGACGTAACAGGTCCTTACGCTATAGCAGGCTTATTCGTCGGCATAGCATTACCCTTTCCATTAGCCTCATTAACTATCAGTGCAACAGCGAAAGGCGCCTTCAAAATGGTGGATGAAGTAAGAAGACAATTCAAACAAATAGCAGGACTAAGAGAAGGCACAGCTACCCCAGATTACGCTAAATGCGTTGACATTTCAACTAAGTTTGCACTTAAACAGATGGTGCTTCCAGGAATCATAGCAATCGCCGTTCCTATCACTGTAGGATTTATCTTTGGTATTATCCCATTGGGAATGCTTCTAGTAGGCGCTACTGCATCCAGTGCCCTGCTTGGCTTTTTCTTCAATAATACAGGCGCATTACTTGATAACGCAAAGAAACTACATGAACTTGGCAAATATGGCGGAAAAGGTTCACAAAGTCACAAAGCAAGCGTGATAGGCGATACAATAGGTGATCCATTAAAAGACGTTGCTGGACCATCCGTGCTAATTTTCATGAAACTATTGGGCATGACAGCACTTCTGCTGCTTCCAGCGTTAATTTAGACACGAAAACGACAGACAAAAGAGAAATAACAGAAACAACTATAACTTAAGCGCTTGATCAAAGGACTTGTCAACTGTAAAGTCATAATATAATTATTTGGACAATTGTGCTAAAACCATTTAATATATTATTTGTAAAAACAACTTTGCAAAACGATTGTAAACAATTTACAACAAGCTTTATATGAAAGCATGCAGCGTATGGGTACTAAAACCGAGGAGAATTAAACGTTCGATATAATTACAGTAGCGTGGATATGCATAGGCGTCGCTTATTCAGCGTTCTTCGTGGTGGATTATAGACTCTTTTCAAATAGAAAAACCAAGACCCATTAGTCAGGTCTATTCAACTGGCTTTTGTTCTTCTTGTTACTCTATCCCTGAAGTAGCATTTTTCCTATTTTTATAGGACAAAAATCTTAAATATGCAGATGATTACGATTTGAAGGACAAATCTATGTATACTTCAATTTACCCTCGCTTAGATAATTACTGACTCTGCTTTTGAATTGATAAATAGAAGGACTACTGTTTGATAATACTTGATGCTATTTTGTTTTCATTTAGAGATAAACTCATGACATTACGAATATTACCAGTAGATCGGGCGCTAAAACAAGGTTCCATCACTTCTACCGCGCAAAAGAATAATGAACGTTCAAAAGAGGTTTCGGTGGAAGTATAATTGGAAAAATCCGCATCTATACCGATCGAAGAACTCTTCAGTGAACTCAAAACCTCACCAAATGGGTTAACAAAGAATGAGGCCGCACAAAGGCTCAAAACTTACGGATTTAACACACTTATTGAACAGAAACAAGCTCCCATTGTTTATAAATTTCTTTCACATTTTAAGGATTTATTTGGTGTTCTCTTACTCATCGCTAGTTTATTAGCATTCATTGGCGAGCAACCACAAGTTGGAATTGCAATTCTCGCAGTTGTATTGATCAATGTTTTCTTTAGTTTAGTGCAAGAATCACGCGCCGAAAAAGCCATGCAGGCTCTGAAAAATTGGATGCCTGAATATGCCAAAGTAATACGAGATGGAGAACTTACAAAGATACTAGTCAAAGAAATCGTTCCAGGCGATATAATTGCTTTAGATGAGGGCGACCGCGTTCCCGCAGACGCACGGTTGATCGAAGCATTTGAACTATGGACTAATAATGTGCCTTTAACAGGCGAATCTGAACCACAACCAAGGTCTGTTGAACTTGGACGACCAATCGATAAAGCCTATCTCGACTCTCCAAATCTCGTTTTTATGAGTACAAGCGTAGCAAAAGGCGAGGGAAACGCTGTAGTTATTGCCACTGGAATGAGCTCTCAATTCGGAAAGATAGCTAATCTGACTCAGACTATTCATGACGAAAGAAGTCCATTGCATAAAGAAATCGAAGGTATGGCAAAAAATGATTTTGTCCTAGCAATTGCCGTTGGCGTTGCATTCTTTGCCGCAAGTATTCTTTGGCTGCACCTTGACCCCATTACCAGCATCTTGTTTATGATAGGAGTTATGATTAGTCTCGTTCCTGAAGGCTTACAAGTTACAGTCTCGAGCGCATTAGCAATCAACGTCTTAAAAATGGCAAGAGAAAATGTACTCGTAAAACGATTATCCGCAGTCCAAACATTAGGAAGCGTAACTGTCATATGTACAGATAAAACAGGTACAATAACCAAGGGAGAAATGACAGTTCAACAATTATGGGTTAAAAATCAAGCTGTCGAAGTATCCGGCTTAGGCTATATGCCAATTGGAGACTTCACAATAAATGGCCGACCCTTAAAAGAGAATGAAGTAGCTCAAATCAGAAAATTGCTTGAAATCTCTGCATTATGCAACGGCGCCAAGATTGAACCTCCTTCTGATCGCAACAAAGCCTGGAGTGTTATTGGCGATCCAACAGATGGCGCATTGATCGTCGCAGCCCTGAAATCAGACGTGAACATTGACGAAGCCCTCGATGAGAAGCCAATAATCAATATAATACCATTCAGTTTTGAACGAAAAAGAATGACTACTATTCACGAATCTAACGACGAAATTTATGTTTATACTAAGGGCGCTCCAAGAAATATTTTGTCAATATGTAAGAAAATACTCGTAAACAACAAAGTAGAAGAATTCACAGAAGACAATCTGGAATTAATAGAGAGCAAACTGAACCAGCTCGGCAACGAAGGACTCAGAATCATAGCAGTCGCATACAGAGTTCTTAGTAAAGACGAATATTCAAAGACAGAATCAATCGAAGAAAACATGATTTTCGTAGGTCTAGCTGCCATGATGGATCCACCACGACTGGAAGTTAGAGAATCAGTTAAAAAAGCGAAGGAGGCAGGCATAAACACTGTCATAATTACAGGTGATTACGGTCCGACTGCTGAAGTTATAGCTCGCGAAGTTGGCATTGTAACACGAGAATGCTGCAACGTTATTCGTGGCGTTGATCTAGAAACATTGCCTGATACAGCGATCGATGATGCAGTTCAGACAGGCAACATAATTTTTGCCCGTGTCTCACCTGAACAAAAACTCCGAATAGTCAAAGCATTAAAGAAGCGTGGTGAAGTCGTAGCGGTTACCGGAGACGGTGCAAACGATGCTCCCTCCTTAAAAGAGGCCGATGTCGGTGTAGCAATGGGTATCTCAGGAACAGATGTAGCTCGTGAAGCAGCCGACATAGTTCTTCTTGACGATAGTTTTGAATCAATTGTTAAGGCTGTTGAATCTGGCAGGGCAACCTATGAGAACATTCGCAAGTTCATCGTCTACGTTTTCTCCCATAACTGGGCAGAGCTGGTTCCTTTCCTACTCTACGCATTCTTGGGCATACCCTTGCCCTTACTTGTTTTTCAAATTCTTGCAATAGACCTTGGTATTGACGTAATTCCATCTTTAGCACTCAGTCGTGAACCGCCAGAGGAAGGAATAATGCAGGAGCCTCCACGAAGCATTACAGAAAGACTATTCACAACAAAAGTCCTGCTGCGTTCACAATACATAGGAATTATCACGGCTGTCGGCGCAATAATTGGTTGTCTATCAGTCTGGTCAGCAGGCGGCTGGAGCTATGGGATGCAATTGTCCGCTACAAGCGATCTATATTTAAAAGGTACTACAATGACGTTTGCTGGAATAGTTGTAGCCCAAGCAGGGAATGTATTAGCTTGTAGAACAACAAAACAACCTATCATCAAGGCTAGTCTATCCAAAAATAAATGGATAATTGTGGGCATCGCTGGTCAACTTGCTATATTAGCAGTTATTGTTTATGTCCCATTTCTACAACCAATATTCGGCACAAGACCATTAGATCTTGGAAACTGGCTGTATCTAGCTATTCTTCCGATGGCAGTAATCCTTGCTGAAGAAATTCGTAAATTCTTCTCAAGACACTTTTCTAAGAAAGCCTTCGATCCAGCGCATGATCACTAAAACACTCTTAATTCATTACATCATTAAGAAAAAGAGCATTTTGCTACTTATTGAGAGTTTCATAAAACTAATAATTATTGATTTTCCAGCTAAAAACCAACTCTTTTTGAATGAATTTTCGGGCGCAACAGTATTAACGTGCTATATACTAAATGAATTTACAACTATTCAAGTATAATTTGGACATATGTCAAGAAATTACTGAATAGAATCTACAAAAGAATAGACTTAAATATTTGTTACGGGTAAATGACCAGAAAAGAGTAAACATTCAAAACATGTGTCTGAAAAGAGGAGAAAAAAATGAGCATAGTTACAAACGCAGGGGATATTTCATGGGTGACTACTGCTACAGCTCTGGTTATGTTGATGACACCCGCTTTGGGTTTCTTCTACGCAGGTTTAGTCCGAAGGAAGAACCTCGTGTCAACGCTAATACAGTGCTTGATCATATTTGCGGTTGTCAGCGTAGTTTGGGCCTTATGGGATTACAGCTTAGTCTTTGGACCGAGCATCGGCGGCATAATTGGCAACCTTAGCATGATTGGACTGAACAACATAACAATAAGCCAGATTAATCCCCTATTAGCACCCAAAATCCCTGAATTACTATTCTTTGCCTTCCAACTAAAATTTGCAGCCATAACACCTGCCTTAATCATTGGTGCATGCGCAGAAAGAGTGAAATTTCGTTCACTACTAATCTTCATCACGTTATGGTCAACCCTTATTTATGCACCTATCGCTCACTGGGTTTGGAACCCAGACGGCTGGCTTAGAAGTTTCGGTGCCATCGATTTTGCCGGTGGCATAGTCGTTCATGTTGCAGCTGGGCTTTCTGCTCTTGCAACGGCACTGGTACTGGGTAAAAGACGAGGTTGTGTTTTCTGGAAAGATGAGCTCCAATCTCTAGATAAGAAACACAGTACTACCGAGTCAAAACCATCTAACATCCCATACGTAATCCTGGGCGCTGGTCTACTATGGTTCGGTTGGTTTGGATTCAACGGTGGTAGCGCATTAGCTGGAAATGAACTAGCTGTATCCGCCATTGTAACAACTAACTTGGCTGCAGCAGCTGCGGCCGTAAGCTGGATGTTACTGGATTGGCTTAGGAAGGGAAAACCTTCAGCTGTTGGCATATCTATCGGTGCCGTTGTCGGTTTAGTAGCAATCACGCCTGCAGCAGGTTATGTAACAGTAACCGCTGCTCTAATCATTGGCTTAGCTGCCGGTGTCGTCTCAAACCTAGTTTCAAGTTGGCGACTAGCACGAACAAGAATTGATGATACTTTAGACGTGTTTGCTTGTCATGGTGTCGGTGGAATATGGGGCTCCATCGCTACAGGACTATTCGCAACAGCAGCTGTGAACGGCGTAAATGGTTTATTCTATGGTAACGTAGGTCAACTAGGGTCACAATTACTGGCTGTCGCAATAGTGGCTCCCTTTGCATTCTTTGGTTCCTACGCATTACTGAAAGTGATTAACATATTCTCACCACTCCGGGTAAGTCCAGAAGAAGAGGATACTGGCTTAGATATGAGTCAACATGGAGAAGAAGCATATAACTTAGAGTAGTTTCTTCCTTTTTTTGTCTGATATTTTGAAAAAGTGTGGTTGAAATTAGTTATTAAGGCAGGTTAATTTTATCATTTGTTTTTATGAGTTTTCTCTCCCTTATCATAGTATTGTAAATGTCAAGGATTATTTGTTTTGTTTTCTCGCTCGGATGGATAAATCCGAATAACCTAGCTGCCTCCGCAACAAGCGATTCTATACTTATGCTTAGAGCATATTGAACGATTAATCTTATCGCCTTCTCGATTTCTTCAGGTGGAATTTGTTCAGCTGGTCTAAATGATTCAGGCATGCTTGCAACTGGAACACGCACGGGCACATCTAAGAGATCGTTCGGCCATAAGAATTCACCTTTCACAGTCAACCTGTGGTCTTTGATGAGCATATCCAACGCTTCTTTCGCAGCATGAAAAATCTTCTGCCCAACACGTCTAACCTCCCAAGCAGAAGCAAGTCGTTGAACAGCATAGAGGAAGTGCACTGGACCTTCTTCTCTTACAAGTTCCTCGAGGAGACGACTCTGCAAGACACGGTTTTCTTTGAAACAGAATTCATTCTTTTGGACTTGAACATATGGGTACTTTGAAAGAGGAATTTTCACGTATGGATTAAAGTAGGCCTTAAGAGCATGAAGCTTATACGGAATACCGATCCTTTCCGAGCCTCCGAACTGTACCTGCCTCACTTCGACCTCCCTTCTTCTTGGAACGTAATCTTCTTCCTCGTCAAGTTTAGCAGGTTTAGGGGCACAGCTTGTCGTTTTCGATTTACAAGCTTGATCAAGCGCATCTTTTAGCCGTCGCACTTCACTTTCCCGTCTTGCAACCCAATCAGGAGACCAAACACGGTGGATCTTCCAGCCCAATTGTCTGAGAACTTGCTCTCTGAGCCTGTCTCTATCTCTCGCACTATTACTTGCATAGTATGTCGGTCCATCACATTCTATCCCAAGAAGGTAACAACCAGGATTTGCGGGGTCAATTACACCTATATCTATTGGATAAGCACTATAGCCTACTTTAGGAATCACATCATAATCTATCTGCCGAATCTCAGCCGCCAACGCTTCTTCCAGAGCTGAATCACACTTAGTCGGCTGTATCGTTGATTTTGAAGCTTTGCCAGATTTCTCAGCATACTCGAGATACCCTCGTAAAGCCTGTACTCCCGCAGCGCTTGACGGACCAATCTCAATATCCGCAGCGAGAATTGAAGTAACCACGACAACTTTTTCTCTTGCACGCGTCACTGCTACATTTAGCCGTCTCTCTCCACCTGCCTTGTTTAAGGGTCCAAAATTAAGCGTCATCTGACCCTTTTGATCTCGACCATAGCCAACACTGAAGATTATCACATCACGCTCGTCGCCTTGAACATTTTCAAGGTTCTTCACGAAAAACCCTTCTAACCTATCTTCTTTGAAAAAATGCTCGAACTCTGGTTCCTCTCTCAGACGGCGGTCAATTATTTCTTCAATTGTTTCCATCTGAGCAATACTAAACGTGACTACACCTAGCGTTTTCTCAGGATAATTCTTGAAATGCTCAAAAACTAAATCTGCAACAGCTTCTGCTTCTTTTGGATTATCTCTTTTTCCTCCCCTGTCATAGATTGCATCTTTAATATGCACCGATTTTACGCCTAAACTCTCATCTTCTGCTCGAGCGGACGGGAAAGTAATTAATGAACCATCGTAAAACTGATTGTTTGAGAACGCTATGAGACTTTCATGTCTACTCCGGTAATGCCAGCGCAGAGTTTTAACGGGCAACCCGATTCCCAAGCATTCATCAAGAATACTGTCGAAAACTTCTACCTCGCCTTCTGTAGTCTCATCCCAGTCTAAATCTTCTATCAGAGACTTTTGGAAGAAACTAGTCGGTGGTAATTGCTTGTTGTCTCCTGCGACCACTATGGTTTTTCCACGATAGATGGAGCCAACGGCATCCTCTGGAACAATCTGAGAAGCTTCATCGTAAAGGATTAGATCAAACTTCATTAAGTCAGGACTTAAGAATTGACTCACCGAGATAGGACTCATAAGTAAGCAAGGCTTAAGACGAGTTAACAAATTCGGTATTCTTTGGAGTAAACTGCGAATTGGCATCAACCGACGTTTCTTCGCTGATTCCCGAAGTAAGACACCGATCTCTGAATCCTCTGCTTGAATCAAAATGTCTTGAGGTTTTCTGTTATTGGCTTCTGCGATTACTCTGTTGGCTGAGATATGGATTAATTCTTGATCAATCTGACAGAAATCAGATATTATTTGCTCGTGATTCTCTCGTCTAAACTTTCCAAGATAATCATCTTCAACGTACAAGTTATTAATCCATTCTTGATATACTCCTTTCTGAAATATGGGGAGCAACTGAGGAGCAGAAAATGGTTTTTCAACAAGACGATTGAAAAACGGAGCTAGTCCAATTAATGAATAACGGTCTTTGATCTCTTTAAAGTCAACCCAAACACGCAAATCATCTACACGAGCATGGAGTGCCACGACTTTATTTATTGCAGCTTCAACGTTCGCATTATGTAATCTTTGTCCATCATAGGTTATTTCATTCTCAAAGCGAGATTCTAAGCTCGACAGAGCCTTTACTGCTTCATTGAAGTAACCAATCAAGCGTTCATTTGGTGGAGCATTTTCCGTTCCGCTTGCAATAATCTGTGCTAAAGCTTCAGGCATATTATTTGAGCCAAATATGATTTGGGCCTTCTTAGTCCAGTCAAGAACAGATAAAATATCTTCCCAGTTAGTATCAAATCCTTTGAATCGTGAGCCAAACCTACCTTGTAGTAGAGATTGTCTCTCTAGAAATTCAGTCTCTTTCTTCCTCATGTCTTCCGCGTTCCTCAAATCGTCCAAAAGTTGCCTGTAATTCTCTGGTCCTTGTTTACATGTCTTCAAAACGTCTCGAGTAGATGAAAGAAGCTGATTAAGCTGGTCTCTTGTTTCATGAGCCCACTCTTGAAGTTCTTGCAAAGGTGTACGCTTGATGGGTAACTTAGAATTTGGCAAAAACGTTACTGGTATAATCGAGTTTAACTCTTCTACTTGTTGGTGCCATTTTTCTACCGATTCCTTCAACTCAGTGCCAAACCATCGAACCTGTTGGGGTACATTGGCTCTATACGAAATTAGTTTTACTAGTTTCTCAGGAACGGTAGGATTCTCTAATATTCTGTAAACATCTAATGTCGCTTTGATTGCATTTTCTACCTTAGAAAAATCAGTTTTGAAACCGTTGTAGAAGTGACCCAGAAGACTCTTCAATCTATCATTGTAACTATTTATTTCAACCTTTAACGCTCTAACTCTTCGTGCATCCATTAGATCTTTCAAAATCGTGCTTGGAACGTATCCTTGATGCGTCACTAACGCAATTTGTTTTTGGTCTTGGTAGAAGCCTTGTTGGAACCAACGTGTAATACCTCGGTAAGGACCATTATATCTTCTTAACAGTTCATCGAGATTCAAATTGTAGATTCTATCATCATAATTTCTTGCCACTTGATCATGTAGTGTATTATATTCAAGGAAATCTTTCTTGGCTTTGGGCACGATTTCTTGAATCTGATTGAAATATGCTTGGTCAAACCAAGACTCCTCAGGTTTATTATCAGAAAAACATAGCAAGGCTAAGCGAGATAACTGTTCAACCCGATCAACCGTTAAGTCTTCTGATTCTATCCCATATTGGGCACACAATTCCGTTGCATAATCTATCCACTTGGTTGTCAATTCAGAGATTTTTGTCACAAAATCTGCGAGTTTTTCTTGTTTCTTTAACAGTTCGCCTTCTTCAACGCTCGTAGGTTTAATTAATGTACGCAGTCCTTTGAGGGTCTGTTCTATCTCACTGGATTTGTTGAGGCTAAGGTTAAAGAGAGATTCATCATATGATTCCGTCAGATGGTTCCGAATGGCTTGTCGCCATTTTAACATGTTTTGATAAGTCTTAGCTTCATTATCTAATTCGTAGATGTTTGGATGTGTCAACCAATTAACTTCAGGTTTCGGGCTCTCTTTTGTAAGATGACTTATTTCATTTAACCAATTTATCTGTGCAAAAGATTGAGGTGCATCTAAGCCAAGTTTCTTAGCAAATTCAAACGATTCTAGCTTAAGCAAGTTTAATTGAGAAATCACTTTTTCAAGGAAAGTGGAAAGCTCAGAGCGGATTTCCAAAGAATATGTATTCGCCCGGTATCCTATCCATGGAAATTCTTTCTCCTCAACTACTTGCCAAACACTAATTAGCTGAGACATAAGCTTCTCCAGCTCGCGCATTCTTTGAGGAGTTAAATCGCCAACATTCCTAAGTCCAACAGGAACAGAGGGAAACGCTTCTAAGCTCGCTAACTCACAAAGCACTTCATACGGCGTCATTTCCAGAATCGGGTGTTTTGCATGCAGTGAAGCAACATAACCATTCAGCGTGGATTGTAAACTGCTTAATTTCTCAAATTCGTGTGGCAAGGGCAGTTTCCGCGGAACTAATTGCTCATTGAGACATCGCATAAGTTCAGCTACAACTTCTTGTTTGTTTGCTTTGCTACTGTGTAGTTCTAAGCAGAAAGGTGCTAAACCTACGTTGTCTAATCGTTTATAGACTACTTCTAGTGCAGCCATCTTGTCGCTAACAAACAGCACGGACTTTCCATGCGCAATACATTCTGAGATTATGTTCGCTATGGTTTGGCTTTTTCCTGTGCCAGGTGGTCCTTGCATCACGAAGCTTTGTCCCTGCAATGCATAATCGATTGATATTCTTTGGCTGCTGTCCGCATCCAAGACTCGGAAAGTTTTCTCTGGTCTTTCTATCTTATCAACATCCTTCTCTTCAGGCAGACCGTCCAAAACAAGCTTTGTATCCTTAATACCTGCAATTGCACGAACAGTTGGATGTTGAATGATCACATTTGCGTTGGCTTCCAGATCTTTGTAGATAACAAGCTTATGGAATGAGAAGAGTCCAATCTCCAACGTTGGTTCAACTTTCCAACCAAATTTCGCTATTAAATCTGTTACTGAACCGAAATAGTCAATTAAATTACCATTGCCGTTTTCTGGAAAGGGAGGAAGTACAATCTTGAAATCTGTTCTTAGTTTTACGTCTAAAGCAGGGTTTGGGATTACTGCTTCTTCCACGAGTGGTACTGTTAACGTAAATGGTTCCCATACAGATTTTCTCGATAGTTCAACTGGAACCATAACGAGCGGGCTCTGTACATCTTCATTTGTTACTACATCATGCCAAGATAACATTCCAAAAGCAGCGTACAAGATACGAACACCGCGTTCCCTGTAATCTAGAAGTGAGCGTCGGTTGAGTTTCTTGAGTACTCTCTCCAATTCTTCACGAGTAAGGTTACTATCGCATACCAATTGATTTGATGCAGGTTTAGCTGATTGTCCTATAATATCTAACGGAGTTGTTGTAACACCTTGCGCTGTTTGGGAGACATTACCCTCTTTGGGAGGCATCCAAAACTCCATACTGCGTTTTTTGTGGACTAACTTGTTGAAGATAGTTTCTGGATCTGGTGATACGATTCGAAGATTTCCTTTCTCAGTATGTTTAAAAAACAGAAGTTTGTTTTTTCGTGAAAGATCGATTAATCGAGATTTCCATTCTTGAACATACTGTAGGACTTTTGAGTTACCATTTTCTTGAATGAGTGGCGAAGCTAAATCTCCTAACATCTAATTCCTCCCCTGCAGCTTTCACAGTAATGTAAATCAGCTAATTTTATGTTTTTGGTTAGAGATCCAATCCTAAATACTGGAGATGAAACGCAAAGCAAATTTACGGGTTTTTGGTTTGTTGCAAACACAATTACTTGGTGATCAAGTTGATTTTAATTATACAGATAACTTATTGCATATTTCATTTTTTTGGTAAAAGCTCGCTTAATTCGTATGTAGCAACGCATACCACAGTATCAGCACCACCATAATAGATTAGAATTTTATCATCAAACATGACCTGTCCACAGCTGAAAACTACATTGGGCACTTTTCCGAACCGTTCATAATCTTCTACAGGAGTTAAAATTGGTTCTTCAGATCGGTACAAAACTTGCTCAGGGTCTTCCTTGTCCAGCAAAACTACACCTAAAGAATAGATTTTGTTCAAACTGACTCCATGGTAGATTAAGAGCCAGCCTTCATTAATCAATAGAGGTGGACCTGCGGCCCCAACTTTATAGGAATCCCAACCATCGTTTCTTGGACCCAGAACAAACCTTAAACCATGCCAACGATGAAGATCTGGAGATCGAGCTATGCAAACATCCGGCTCAAGTCTGTGAAACATCACGTATTCTCCCTTAAATTTCTGAGGGAAAATTACAGCATCTTTGTTATGGATTCCAGGAAAGGCCAAAATGCGTTCGTTCCATCTCCAGTTTCTACCTAAGAAATCAGCTAAACGTATGGAAGTTAAACCAACTTGATAGACTTGGTGTTGACTATGCACTCCGTATGCAGTGTATGCCATAACTAATGAATCGTCAATCAAACTGAGGCGAGGGTCTTCACATCCATCTATTTCCGAATCATTTGAACGATCAAAAACAGGAAGGGGCAAGCGCTCATCTATCCTGTAGCCGTCCGAGGAACAGGCATATCCTAATCGTGAAACATTATCATCGCCCATCGCACGGTAGAGAATGTGTACACAATTCCTGGTTGCAAAGGCTCCCGCATTAAAAACTAACCGCGACTCCCAAGCATGTGTTCCTATTGCTTCAAGTATAGGATTGTTTCTATATCTTATCATAAGCTCTGCATCTCAGTCAGCTCAGCTCTGTCCTAAAATCCACATAATTCATCCAGTATGTGTCTAACAGACAGCAATCCTACCAGTTTCCCATCAGAATTTGTTACTGGCAAATGCCTAATCTTGTGTATATGAATAACGACTTTAGCCTCTTCAAGAGTTGCATTTTCGTTGATAGTGAAAACATTCTTAGTCATAACTTTCTCGACTTCAGCATCTAACGGCACATTCTGCACGACAACTCTAATGGCATCACGTTCAGTAAAGATACCTATACAAAATTGAGCTTCGTCAACTATTATTACTGAACCGACATGCCTTTTATGAAGAAGTTCAATACAATCCTTAACTGTACAGTCTTTCGTTGCCGTAACCACATTAGTTAGCATCAAGTTTCTTAGTAGCATTTCCGCTCATCATCCAGATTATTAGTTATTCAAATTTATAAATAAGCTTAAGGATAAAACGATTAAAAAGATTATGAACTCTAATTATAGTATTCTGACAGATCTCTCGTGGCTATTTCCTCCAAGCTCAGCCGAGCCTGAAGATAAGATATGGTAGCTTCTGCACCTTTATTGAGATTTAGTCCACGTGGAGTTATCCCATCGCAACAGCTAGCAGTCTTGCAATCATATACATTTGTCTCCTTCAAATTCTTGCCCAAAAACCAATCGAAAGCTTGGAAAGCATCTTGTCGATACTTCTCAATATGAGTACTTTGATAGGCAGCAACAGCAGCTTCTACTGTACAAGCTGCTTCGATAGGTTGCTGATCATAAACAGCTCTTTTTGCTCCTTTTTTAAACCAACCAAGGTTTCCCACCGGCACAAATAATCCATTTAATTTTTGGACGTCAAGCAAAAAATTCATAGATTCTGAGGCAGTTTCCAAATACTTCGGTTTCCTAGTACATTCATAACTATGAAAAAGTGCATGCGGCAGTCGAGCGTTGGCATAGGTTAAATATGGTTCAAACCAATTCCATGTATCTGATGATTCACGTTCAAATCCTTTGACTAATTTATCGCTTAGCAATTTCATATTTGAGATAGCAGTCTCGTCTGTCGGATACGTTTTATGGTATTCGAACAATCCCAGTATCGAAAGTGCTTGTGCTCTTGGCGAAGTAAAGCTGAACGCCCACTTGAGGATCCCGTCAAAAACTTCTTTAGCCAATAGCTTAGTTTCCTTTGATACTTTTGAGTTTAAGCAATGTCCACATGACCAGATCGTATGCCCCATACAATCTTCAGACCCAACATCATCTAGAAACTTTCGATCATAGCTTAGAAAATTGTGCATTCGACCGTCAGTTCTTTGCATATAGAACAGAAAACTTAGGTACGTATGTATGAGCTTCGTTACTTCTAGCTCTCTGAAGAGTGTGAAATGTTTTGTACAAACAATCAAAGCTCTTGCGTTATCATCAGTTGCATATCCCTCTCTTCTGCATGGTGTTCCATACTTTGCGTGTTGAAGCAGCCCTGTTTCGTCGGTAAGCAACTTTAGGAAATCTAATTTAATAGACGGTAGCTTCAATTGGAATTAATCCATTATTATTTGTTACAGTCTTGAAGAGACTAACATAGTTTCTAGCTACATTTGACCAGAGGAACCGTCTGCTGTAATTGTATGCGTTTCCTTGAATAGCACTTCGGAAGCGAACGTCTAATAGTTTAACTATGCTCTTGGCGATCGAAGCTGGATCTTTAAATTTGCAGAATAAACCTCGATTGTTAGATAACGTTTCTTGGGCATACAAATAAGGCGTAGAGACGACGGCTTTCCCTGCCCCTAAGGCGTATGCTAGAGTGCCACTGCTTATTTGGTTTGAGGAAATATATGGAGTTATGTAAATGTCAGTAGCTTGAAGATACTTAGTCACCTCACTATTGGAAAGATATCTATTCTCAAATTTCACGTGTTCTTCCAATCCCAACTTCTTCACTAATCTAACTAATTTGTTTCGGTATTTTTCACCCTCATGTTTCCTAACTTCAGGGTGAGTTTCCCCAATAATCATATAGAGAACTCGGCGCTCTTTTTTGAGAACATGCGGTAGGGCGCGGATGGCATACTCTATACCCTTGCCTTTGCTAAGTAATCCGAAAGTAGACATTATTAACCGATTCTTTAAGCCTAAGGATTCCTTGATGGTACTATTGTTTGAAGAGAATCCAACTCGTGGGCATCCATGTGGAATGACAACAAAATTTTCGTGCGTTATGCCTTGATTCTTTAGAATGTCAGCTGCAGTATAAGTAATAACAACTATTGCTGCACTGTTGCTTGCTATACTGTTAAGGGTTTCAAGAGCTTTTTCGCTAAAATCAGGCTCAACTGTATGAAGAGTCGTCACAACTGGTTTCTTAACCTGGTCTAAGAAATATCTAATGTTTTCTCCGTAGTCGCCTCCGAATAGTCCGAATTCATGCTGAAGATTGACAAGTTTAATGTTAGATGAATTGACATACTCGGCTGCTTGAATATAATCATCAATAGAATTACGATCAATGATTAACTTAACACGTTTATCATAGTTGTATTTAGCCTGTGTCTCATTAATGGCAATCACTGCAGGGTCAAATTCATCAAACTCGCCAATTGCATTTATTAAATCACGTGTAAAGGTTGCTATGCCACACTTTTTGGGTGGATAAGTGCTCAGATAAGCAACACGATTTTCACTATTGTAAGATGAATCGAGTACTTGCATCAATCATTTCATTCCATTCTATTTTGTATTATTGCAGATTTGTCTTATTCCAGCCTAAACGAGCTTTGAAAACAAGCCCTACCTAAGAAGCGAACTTTCCAATTTGCATAACCAAATTGCTAATACAGAAGGCAAAGCTGCTTCTCTATCTACCTTATCTATTCTCATTCGACCTTAATGACTCTTACGCTAGATTATCTCCCAAACATACTTCAAAATTACGCGCTGGTTGTTGTTGTATACTTACAATCACAAGCTGTTAATAGGCGCCTTTGATAATATTATATGCTACAAACCAAAGAGAAGGTATGGCTTTGAGCAAGAAACTGATATGGCAATGCCCCTGTGGGTTCGCTTTAGAAGCATTCAGAGGCATAAATGAGGCAATAACACTAGTACAGGTGCACATTGAAACCTCTCATAAAGATTATCTTCCATTTGGCGTTACAAGAGCTGAAGTATTGGCACTTTTGAGAAAAGCAAGAACAGTGAGAGTAAAACGAAAAACAAATTCATCAGACAATCCTGTTTTACTTAACTAAACAACCTTTCTTTTTAGACTAATTAGGTTCATGTTCAAAAGACAAGATGACCTAAAACAAATAAAAAGGTAAAACACAGCTAAGAATTCAATCTTATTGATTATGACTGGTTCTGATAATTCTTTGAATATCAAAACCTTTTTTCTTCGCAAATCCCAGTAATTCAGATAACAGTTTAGCATCCATTTGTGGTGTTCTGCTCAAAATCCAAAGATACTTACGGTCTGGCGTACCGACAACAGCATACTCATAATCCTCTCCAAGATTTATGATCCAATAATCACCGTAAAATGGCCAGAAGAACGTTACCTTAAGTTTTGCTCCCGTAGTTCTGTCAACTATTTTTGCTTTGCCCTTTGCCCGTTTTAATTTACCATTTTTTATGCATTCATTTAACACAGAAATACTCCCATCTTCGGATAAAATGTAAGTTGCTGTTGTATGGGAGCATTTTTCTTGAAACTTTGCAGGAAGATGAGCAATCTCGAACCATTTACCTATATATTTCTCCAATTCTACATGCGGAACGACTTCAAGAGGATTTCTTTGAAATAAGTCATTCAAAGTGATCATTAGACCGGAAGCAAGTAAACTTATACATTAACTTTTCCCTCGTCGTTTGTTCGTCGTCTATGAGCTGGGTTTTAAGGTATAATACTTGAATTTGAGCTTCAAAAATTCTACAATCATTTTCTAACATGTGAAAAAAGAATGGTGGGGCCGGCCGGATTTGAACCGGTGACCTTTACCCAGCAACAGCGTAAAGCCATTGCTTACGGGTTTCTCAAGACCGCTCCAGAACTTCGTCATTCTCCGAGCGGAGTCAGCAAACCCGTTTGAATTTGCTTCTGGAGCCCGTCGTCTTAACCTGGCTGGACTACGACCCCACGTACCAGGTACGAGGCATAAAGTTGCTTTGGAAAAATAAAAACGTATGCGTCAATTATCTTAGATACGCTGAAAGCTCTCATATCCAAACATTCAAATTATGTATATTCTTTAGGCGAGAGGAGCAGAAAAAAGGTCTATTCTCTATTAGCATTTAGACGAAAAATCTCAATTAAAAGAAACTACCAATTCTTATGATTGATGTGTAAAACAGCAGAATTCAATAAAAAAAGAGACTAGTTTTATCTCTGAGAGAGGATCTCATAAGCAGGTTACCTCAACAATAATGAACAAACTGACGGCTCTCAGTTTTAGTTAACTATCAATATGAACTTCCGGCAACTTATCTGTACTACTTAAATAATGAAGCGAAAGGTTAATCAAGGAAGATTTAGGTTAATTGCTGGGTTTGCCGGTCAGAGGGCGCGGGTCCCACCTGATCCCATCCCGAACTCAGAAGTTAAACCGTGTTCCGTTCCCAACGGTAGTGTGGTCTTCGGCCACGTGAACTTGGGAAAGCTGGCAGCCCACTTTAATGTTTAATTGTTGGGCGGTACTTGGCTAAACTTTATAACTGGGAGCTGGCTGTTTTGGAAGACGTGGTACTACGATGAATATGTTGACGGTGATGCTAACTTCAGTAGCTCAGTTTGGTGCAGCCGGCGACGCTATATCTCAAATTCTTAGCATAGTATACATCTTGTTCTTTGTAGTTTTCATTTTCTATGGTCAAAGAATTCAAATGTACGCAGCTATTAGAGAAGTCGAGGGCTCTCTCTACAAACTCAAATTCATGCGTGATGAAGCTAGAAAAACTGCTATCGATACAATAAAAGAAATTGGAAAACCAAAAGACGATATAACTCCCAAAGTTGATCGATATTTAGAGTACTTTACGATTGGTCCACAAGCAATGGACCCAGCAGGGATAGTTGATAAACTTGACCATATCCTTGACATAAGGGATGAACGTATGAAGGAAGAAGTAAAGCTTATGGCCCCTGCAACGGATGAGGCGCAAGTCTTTAATTTGGAAAACACACTTGAAGCCGCTATGGCACTAAATTTCATCTACAAAGTCGTTAGACACTTCTACATTCAAGGCAAGAAAACCTTGAGCTTTTATGTCATGCTACAATTGCAAATGATATTACCTATGGTCATGAAAGAAGCTGAGGCTTATGCGAGTGCATTGAAAGCGTTTGCTGATGGTCAACCTATCGGTGACGGAGCAGGACCATTAGTTGCTTCTAAGCTCATGCATGGTTACGCTACACGTGATTTGCCTAAAGATTGCGTAGGTGCAACCGTTCCGTTCGAGGGTCGAACAGCAATTATCATTAAAGCGAAAGGTCCTGGAGGCAACGTTGGTAAACCAGGTGAAGCAGTAAAGGCTGTCATTGAAGAAAATGAAGGCAAAATTGCAGAAGTAGTCATGATCGATGCAGGCTTAAAACTTGAAGGAGAGCCTGTGGGTGAGGTGTCCGAGGGTGTCGGCGCAGCCATCGGTGGACCAGGCGTAGACCAGTACAAGATTGAAGAATCCATCTCCAAATACAGCATTCCTATCTATGCGGTTATCGTAAAAGAAGACATTGGTGATGCAGTTTCCGTAATGCGAAAAGAAATCTCTGATTCAGTTGACAAAGTCATTGACAGAGTGAAGACTGTCACCCTTGAACGAACGAAAGAAGGCGACAAAATCATTATTGTTGGTGTTGGCAATACTATGGGAGTAGGTCAATAAATAAGGTAAATGGAGGGAAAGATTTGACTCTACATTCTAATCAATCACCTGGGACAAGCAAGATTTCTACATTCGCTTTCCTCATAGTCGTAGCCGTCATGGTTTTAGCTTTAGTAGCCTTTGGTTTAGCAGCCTGGCAGTTTGCTAACGATCCGTTGTTTTCTGCATTTTTGGCAGCGACAGGTGTAATTGCCTTAGTGCTATCTGGCTACTTACTCCTTCAATCTAGACGTACGATGACTAGCATGAAAACTTTGCCATCAAAAGTTCTGACAACAATCGAATGTAGAAAATGTGGATTCAAAAACGTAAGAGATTTTCAACGCGGTGACTATGTATACAAAGAATTAGAAGCTTGCCAAAAATGTCCAGAAGAAAAGATGATGATCACATCTATCTACAAAGAAATCAAAGAAAAAGAAAAGACTTACAATTTCTAATTATCTATTTACATCCAAATAATGTTTTTTTGTCTCATTTTTCGCTGTTTGACCATCCTGGGAGTACTAGCTATCTAATAAAACAAAACAAACACAGCAAAAAACCAATAAGTGCAAAATAAGCATCTAAAGACCAAATCTATGGCACCATAAAGTTTAAGGGTTTAACTATGATCAAACATTCAAAGAAATTCTTCAGAAGAGGCAAAACAGCGTGAGTAGTAAAGGCAAGAAAAGCGATAAAAAAAAGGAAGCTGAAAAACCCGAAGAATCTGAAACTGGCGAAATTGAAGAAATCGATGAGATAGAAGAGGGAACAGAAGAAACAGAGCAAGAAGAACAAAAACCAGAAAAAACCAAAAAACTTGGTAAACCACAAAAACTCGACAAAAATGAAAAAGGTACAACAGTTGAAGAACGCAAAGCCGAAGTGCTAATAAAACTTCGAAAATACAAACTCCTCGAGAAAGAAAGATACGAAGGTGCGATTGCTTATACTATTGATATCCCTGAAGACAAGCAGAAGGCTATTGTCTGGTGCATCCTAAACGAGGCTACTGTCGGCATCGCAGCTATGAATACACTCTACAAAGTCATGAAAGAAAAAGACATTGACCGAGCAATCGTCTCAACAGAAGGACGCTACACGCATGCAGTTAAGACAGGTGCCAAAAAGAAGAACATCGAATTATTGCCTAAATCGTTTCCAGTTTTCGACATCTTCGAGCATGCATTGGTCCCAAGACATGAAATCCTTACTGAAAAAGAACAAAATCAACTTCTTGCACAGTATAAAGTTCAACCGTATCAGATGCCACAAATAAAATCAACTGACCCTGCCGTCAAAGCTATTGGCGCAAAACCCGGCAACATTCTAAGGATAATAAGGAAAAGTAGCACAGCAGGCGAACACATCGCGTATCGCTACGTCGTAGAATAACTATCCTATTTTTCAATCAATATCTCAGTCGATTTAACTGTAGCTGTAACCTCATCTTTAACTGTCAACTCTAATTTTTCAACCGCTTCCTTCGCAATCACTGCTGTAACCGTCAGAGGGACTTTAACCTCTAGCTTTACTTTGGCTGTGGTAGCACCTGTCTCAATTGAAATAATTTTAGCTTTCAACTGATTTCTTGCACTTGAATTCATTGTAGTCAACTCTGTGTTATTCGTGCATGCCAAGAATTCACCCAAACAATCCTGCAACCGTTCATATTCGTCGAGCAAAACCCTCCCGACAGGCGTTAATCTTGCGCCTCCGCCTCCAGTTTTACCGCCCTTGTATGTTTCTACTACTGTTTCGCCAAGAGCCCTGTGAATTTTCTGAACATAATTCCATACATAGCGATATGACATACCTAATCTTACGGCGGCTTTAGATAACGATTTTTCCGCTTCGATTTCTCTAAGGATTTCAGCGCCGCCTTTACCAAGAATTGGTTTCCCTTTATGTTCTATCCAAATTTTACCAGAAGGTTGATGATTTTTTGGAGTAGTCATCAACAATTTCAGTCTTTCATAACCATATAAAGTTATTTAACGTGATTAAGCTTGACTTTTTCTTTCTGCATTCAGCTCATCCAAAATAACTAGTGCCTCACCAAACGACATGTTCAACCTATTTGCTAGCTCAGTTGATGTCACATCAGGTTTTTCTCGCAGAATTACATCTCTTATGTAGGCTTTACGACTGGGATACATAACCGTCTTATGCACAGTCTCCACAAGTATAAGCCAAAGTTTTTCTTTTGTGAATTCATCCAAATTCATCGAACATCAACCCTAACAGCATTATCAGTTAATGTTATTTCAGCTTAACGCAGGAAAGGTTTAGTTATTCTCCTCTTTGTCTAATATGCTTATTCAAAAAGTCTGAATTGGTCGCTTTAAAGCAGCAAACAATTGTTTTGTGTTTCCTTTCCATCGTTTTGTATTTGTTGTTTGGTATTTAACGCTTATATCTTTCAAAATAATATGATTATTTGGATGTTTTATGAATCGAAAGTGGCTTATTCCAGCAGGAATCTTCTTAGCTATTGCATTAATCTTACCGCCCTACATTCTTATAACCCAAAATGATGCAGATATAGATAATCTAATGAACAAGGCACCCGATTTGTCGGATTCTACACAAAGACAAGGTGTCACTCAAGATATAGATGACAATGACTTTGCTGCCTACTCGACTGCCTTTATAATCGAAATAATCGCTGTAATCCTTTTTATAGTAACCCTATGGTTAGCAATAAAACCATAGAAGCTAAATAGCGAAATCTTCCTGCTCTACACATTTTTTCTGCGAATTTAGAATTATGTTAAGCTTTTGCGAGTCTATAGCCGATTCCAGTTCCCATGCCCAGAACAAAAGCCATGTACATCAACATGATCGCCATGCCCTCTAAGTATCGGGCCGATTTTAACATACCTGCATCTACAGCATCGAAGCCAATGTCTCTGCCTAACTGCATGACTATCTGTTTAGCTTTTGCATCATCTGAAGCTACAAAAAGTGTAAGCTGTTCCTTACCAACTTTGCCAGTACTCTGGTTGACTGCGAAAACTGTGTTAAACGCCTTAACGACTCGTGCTTTTGGCGCTAATTTCTGTAATCTTTCAGCTGCTGAGAATGGGCCCCCAATTGCCAAGTCCCAATTTTCAGCAACGGCATTTGTCACATCTAACATGATTTTTCCATCAGCAACCGAGTCTATTTCTTTAACAACATCATCAACAGCATCGTATGGAACTGCTAAAATAATGACTTCTCCCCATTGTGCCGCGTCAATTACGGGTTCTTTGGGATCTCTGTGTCCGAATTTAACTTCATGACCTTTGCCGATTAATCCTTTACCAATGGCTGAACCAACGTTACCTTTACCGATAATTCCAATTCTCATCATTTATCCTCAAAAACGTGTTCGTTTAGAATTCTTTTAAAGCTGTGTGACTGTAGCACAACAGCAACAATAGAATTAAATGCGAAGCAGAGTGTTCTCCGTGAACTTCTGCATTATCCCAGCAAATTCTTCTATTTTTTCAGGGACATAAGGCTTCATGTTCTCAAACTTTTTGTCCAATGTGTCTTGTGCCACGAATTGTTGGAATGCAAAAGTTTTTGCGCCCTTGACAAGTTCACCAATGCTAATCACATCTTCGGTAGTGATGAGTTCTGGTACTACTGTTGTTCTGAACTCGTATGGTACTTTGCCTGTTTTCAACATTTCAACGCTACGCACGATAGCTGTTGTATTTTCTGTGCCCAAGCGCCTATAATTGTCTAAGGAAGTCTTAACATCCATGGCTACATAGTCTACATTTCCCAAGCATTCTTCCAAGACTTCTGGAAAACAGCCATTAGTATCCAACTTGACCATAAACCCACGCTCTTTCAGTTTGGTTAAGAATCGGGGTAACTCCTTGTGTATACAAGGTTCGCCGCCTGTTACAACAACTGCATCTACGTAGTGCTTACGCTTTTCTAGAATCTCCAGAGCTTGCGCCTCCTGTAGGAATGGCGGTTTTGGGTCAGCAACGATGCGCCATTTATGGCAGAAGCCACAACGTAAGTTACAGCCTGGTGTGAACAACACAGAGGCTATTTTATTGGGGTAGTCGATGAGACTAATTTTTTGAAGCCCACTAAACTTCATTTGTAAATCACTTCTATAGTGTTATTGGAATTTGTGTTGTTAAGGCAGATTTATCAAATGCTCTACGAATGCTAAATTCTGCTTGTTTTCCATCATTCCATTGATCAACAGGACGTAAGTAGCCTACGACACGACTGTAGACTTCACAGTTGACAGTACAGACTGGACACTGCTTATGCTCGCCACTCATATAACCATGGGTTGGACAAACACTGAATGTTGGTGTCAACGTGAAATATGGTAAACGAGAGTTCCATGAAACTTTTTTGATTAGTTCTGCAGCTGATTGCCAAGAGTGTAAACGTTCACCTAAGAATATATGGAATACCGTGCCGCCCGTGTACAATGTTTGCAGGCTTTCTTGATGTTCGAGTGCTTCGAATAAATCGCCTTCATAGTCTACTGGCAATTGTGAACTATTTGTGTAGAATGGTTCTGCATGTTGAGTTAGGACTTGACGTTGGTTAGCAACCATTATTTCTGGAGTACGACGTTTATCGATACGAGCCAGCCTATATGCTGTACCTTCTGCTGGTGTAGCTTCAAGGTTGTAGATATTGCCTGTCTCTGTCTGAAAGTCAGTTAAGATTTCACGCATGAAGCTTAAGGTTTTGATTGCGAAATCTTTTCCATCGGCTGTAGCTATATTAACGCCAAGCAGGTTCATTACCGCTTCGTTTATGCCAACTAAGCCAATAGTGCTGAAGTGATTCTTCCAATACTTGTCATAGCCTTCCTTTATGTTACGCAAATACCTGCGGCTATAAGGATACAGACCGTTTTCCGTGAACGCTTCCAGTACCTTGCGTTTTATTTCTAGGCTGGTTTTAGCTACTTGCATGATTTTCTCTAAACGTTCGAAAAACTCATCTTCATCCTTGCTTAGGTAGCCGATGCGTGGTACGTTTAATGTTACAACTCCGATCGAGCCTGTAAGTGGATTAGCTCCAAAGAAGCCGCCACCACGTTTACGCAATTCACGGTTATCAATTCTTAGACGGCAGCACATACTACGTACATCTTCAGGTTTCATATCGCTGTTCACAAAATTCGAGAAGTATGGAACACCATATTTTGCTGTAACATCAAAGATTGCTTTAGAGACAGGTGAATCCCAATCAAAATCTTTTGTAATATTGTAGGTTGGTATAGGGAAAGTAAAGACTCTTCCCTTCGCATCACCATGCTTCATAACTTCTGTGAGGCTTAAATTGAAAATCTCCATCTCTGAAGACATGTCACCGTACGTATCTGGCATAATTTTGCCATTGAAGAGTATGCCTTCCTCTTTCATAAAATCAGGCACATTCAAATCCAAAGTTAAGTTAGTAAACGGCGTTTGGAAACCTACTCGCGTTGGTACGTTCATATTGAAGAAGAATTCTTGTAACGCTTGCTCTACATCTTTTGGCGTTAGGTGGTCATAGCGTATGAACGGTGCTAAGTATGTATCAAAATTGCTGAATGCTTGAGCACCCGCTGCTTCACCTTGCAAAGTATAAAAGAAATTTACAATTTGCCCAAGAGCCGTTCGAAAATGTTTAGCAGGTTTACTCTCAATTTTTCCTGGAACACCTCCAAAACCTGAGAGCAACAATTCGCTTAAGGACCAACCTACACAGTAAGGTCCCAGCACGCCTAAATCATGAATATGAATATCGCCCGAGAAATGCGAGTTTGCAATGTCTTGTGGATAGATTCGTGTTATCCAATATTTTGCGATAACAGTTGATGAGAGGTGGTTGTTTAAACCTTGTAATGAGTAACTCATATTACTATTTTCTTTTACTCGCCAATCCTCAAGGTTGAGGTATTGATCTACAAGGTCTGCATTACTCAAGAGCGCCGCTAATTCTCTCATGTCTTGATGCTGCTTACGATATAAAATGAATGCTTTCGCGGTTTGTGCATGGCCATTCTCGATGAGCATTTTTTCTACAGTGTCTTGGATTTCTTCAACTGTAGGTACACCATCTTCGCCGTATCGGTTCTTAAGTTCAGTTACTACCTGATCACTGATACGTTTGGATTGTTCACGGTCTTTTCCGCCTACAGCCTTGGCTGCTTTCCAGATAGCATTTGTTATACGTTCTTGCTCGAAAGGTTCTAATTTACTGTCACGTTTTAAGACAAACTTCATTTTTTAACCTCTTGTAATAATTTCCCGAAATCCTCAGGCTCTTCAAACTTTCTATATACAGATGCGAAACGAATGTATGCTACATGATCAAGATCCTTCAAGTATTGCATTACTAAGTCGCCAATTTCTTGAGATGAGATTTCTTCTTTACCTTTCATCATTAAATCTTGCCTTACATGATCGGCTAACTTATGAATCTGTTCCATTGTCACAGGTCTTTTTTCACAAGATTTTTGCAGGCCACGTACAATCTTATTGAGATCAAACCGTTCAAGTTTATTGTCTTTTTTTCTGACCATAAGCTCAACTGTTTCAACATATTCATATGTCGTGAAACGTTTTCCACAATTATTGCATTCTCGACGTCGGCGAGTAGTGTTCTCCAGCGAGTCACGAGTTTCAAGAACCTTAAAGCTTTCTGACCCGCAATAGGGGCATCTCATGCTTTCTCCTTTATCTCTCCGCATGTATATAGTGTGGGTAACACCCTTAGCACACTATAGTTAGCGCATATATAAACTGTTTCCACAATAATATCGCAATATTCTATAACGCGCTGAGAGAAGTACACGATAAAATTACACAAAATTACTGAAATCAAAACTCAATTATAAACGTGCTTCCAGCAAAAGAAACACGTTTTAGGCAGATAAGTGAATAGCTTAAGACTTTCTAACATGCTACTGCTTGATGTATCTTGGTGAATCATTTTCTTGATGTAAGACGCTAAAGTAAGAAGAGACAATGTTGTTGAGGGAGCAAAAATAGTTATTAACGAGTAGACGAGATAGGCTACGGTTTAGGAGTTAGGCAAGCAGCATGGCTTTCGACATATCTGTAATTCCTTGGTCAACAGTGACGATAATGGGCATTTCGTTTACAATTGCGTTAGTCAACAGTACTCTCAACCGGGTTCTAATAGGTCGTTTTGTCGGTTGGGAAAAGTATAAGACTATGCAGAAAGAGATGGCTGAATGGCGTTCTCAACAGATGGCTGCAGCACGAGCGAACGACAAGAAACAACTTGAAAAATTGAAGAAAAAAGAAAGCCAGATAATGAATATGCAAAAACAAATGTTCAAGCCACAAATGGTTCTTATGGCTCTAACACTCGTGTATTTCTTCATATTTCCATTTCTGACTGGTTTGTTCACAAACCCATCAACTGGTCAGCAGATTGCTGTAATACATTTTCCTGGCTTTGGGAACCAACCCTTCTATATATGGTACTTTATGTGCTCATTCTTCTTTGGTACGCTTTCATCTCGATTATTAGGTGTTCTGCAAATGGAGTAAAGCCTTTACAGGAACTAGCTATGATTGTAAGTTCAAATACTGGGAGCAACCCCAACAACCGAAGCGTGGTCATTTGCATTTCTGGATTGGCAGGGACAGGGAAAAGCACAGTGGCTAGAAAACTTGCCAAAGAATTCTGTTTAAAGTACTATTCTGGAGGCGATGCATTGAAAGCTTTAGCCTCTGATGAAGGATATGATACGTCTAAGCCTGGATGGTGGGAAAGTCCTGTTGGTCTTGAATTCCTCATGCAGAGGCAGGGTGATTCAAAATTTGATGAAGCAATTGATCGGCGCCTCTTAGAATATGCGAAACAAGGTAACGTATTATTGGATAGTTGGACGATGCCTTGGTTAGTTAAGGATGGGTTTAAGGTTTGGCTTTTAGCCTCATTGGAAAAACGAGCTGAAAGAGTGGCTAAACGAGATGGGCTTTCTGTGCAAGAAGCGTTAGAAGTCTTGAAGGAAAAAGAGGAAAGAACGCGAGCCATTTATGAGAAATTATATGGTTTTAGTTTAGGTGAAGATTTTAAGCCTTTTGATATGATTTTAGATACAGAGAAATTGGATGAAGCTGAAGTTTACCAAATTCTTTGTCAAGTTATTACCAAAATGGTTCTAGAAAAGCAGAATTTTTGTCATCAATAATATTTTTACGGTTTTCTGTTGCGTAATTTTTCAGTATTTAGTTAAGCGCGCGCTCGTTCTTTTGTTTTTTGGTAAATTAGTTAGATTAGCTTCCTAGTATATATACCAGATTTATTTGAAAATGGAAAAAGATCTGAAACGACTTGTTATTCATAGGTTATCCATCAGCATTAGTGTGGAGAGAAGAATTCCATATGGACTAAGGCATTGTTTTCAAGTAATGGCAACTGTTATATTAGCAACTATCGCATATGAAGAAAAGATTGTAATGGTTTCGGATCTAAATATTATATTTACAATCTTGCTATGCGGAATATCCACACTCATACTAATCTTTTTACTAGCTTCGCTGAAATTGAGGCGCCAAGGAGATAGTTCCCTAAGAATAATAAGAAACGGTGGTATCTTTTTCAATCCGACGAGCATTACGAAGCATTTATTAAACATTGAGGAAGAACAAAAATTTGCTTCTGCAGCCTTTGAGCAGCTAGCGAAGATTATAGAGTTTTTGCCAGATTTGGATGATTAGTATCCTCTTTTAGAAGAAGACCTGAATTTCTCCATTGATCTTTAGCTAACAAAAGATTTCCATATGGGGTGCCATGAATAGAATAGAATATGTAGCACAAGTATGTACATTGCTGGCAGTTTCGGTACATTTTGCGTAAATCGTTAAACTCCTGGCTCTTCCATTTTTTTGGTAAATCAAAGATGGAGCCTGCAATATTGTGAACGTGGCATCCAGCGATTCTGCCTGAGTGGTCGATGACGAAGAAGTTTCGAAGTGCTCGACACTTCCATGCTCTTTTATCTTCAGCGTATAGACTCCGAAGTGCTTTCAACAGTTTTGTGGTCATAAGTATTCTTCGGTTTTTCCTCTTCAATTCAATTAAAGAATCCATTAGATTAATCATTGCTTGTTTATCTTTAATCATGAATTCATCATTTGCTTTGCCAATTCGAAAGAGTTGATTGGCATCAGAGGATAAATCAAATGAGTAGAGACAGTACCAGACGGGAATGCCTTGCTTTGTGAAATACTCTGTGATATCTAGAATCTCATAGAGGTTCATCTGTGAAATTGTCGGAGTAACAGCAACTTTAATGCCTTCCTTTAGAAGAGTTTCTACACTATTCATTGCATTTTTCCAAGAACCTGGCACGCCCTTGATGTAATCGTTCTTCGCTTCATCCAGACTATCTATACTGATTGCGGCAAAATCCACGTTGCGGAGTGCCTCAATTTTTTTGGCTGCCATACTACCGTTATCGTATACGGTGGTGACGAATCTTTCGGAAGCGTAGTCAATTATTTCTTTTGCATCCTCACGTAGGAGCGGGTCACCGCCTGAAAAAACAATCTCTACGATTCCTAAGTCTTTTAGAATGTCCAAGCCATGTTTAATTTCTTCCGCTGATAGTTCTTTTTGTTCTTGTTCTTGCCAGATATTGCAGCCTCTACATCGATAATTGCACCTTCGAGTTATGAGCCATTGAACATGATGAGGCTTACCTGGAACTAATGAACGTGCAGCGACTGTTGCAGCTTTCTTGAAGTTTGAAGTCAAAGATTCTATCACTAACCGCTGAATTGATATTACAGTAGTTCAGTATGGACTATAAAAACTATACAGCAATGTAAGCGAGGGTCCCTTCTGAGTTCACAGTTTGAAAAAGACTATTTCGATTACTTAAAGTACTCCGGAAAACAGCGACTTATTGCTAATCACGTATTTGAATGCTTAAACTGGGCATCATCAGTTTTAAATCAAGATTTATTGCGTGGGACCAACAAAACAAGTTTAGACGTTGGGTGTGCTTTTGGATATGGAGTTCATCTTATGCATCAACTAGGTTATGATGCTTGGGGCGTGGATATTTCACGTCATGCACTCGTTCAAGGAAGAAAACGGTTGACTGATAATGTCTTTGTTGTCTGTGACTCTCAGAAGAGCTTGCCCTTCAATGAGAAATTCAATTTAGTAACGTGTTTTGAAGTTTTGGAGCACTTAAGGAATCCTGAAAATGCATTGCAGAATATGTATAACGTGAGCGATAGCGTAATCCTTTGTACTACACCAAATAAAACCATTGAGAAAATTATGAAGAAAATATTGCGCAGATACGATAGGACCCATGTTAATGTTAAGACTCCAGCAGAATGGGAAAGCTTGATTCGCAAAACCTTGCCTTGCAAGTTCATGAAGATTGAATGCTTCATGGATTCTAGTTTTCAATTTGTTAACACATCATTTTATAAATCGCTAAGGCTACCTTTTGGAATGGAGACACGAATAATAATAGTAAAATAGGTGCTATAATGAGTTCGGAGCGAATCGATGTCGTCGTCCTGACGAAAAATAGTGAACGAATGCTACAAGAATGCTTAGAATCAATCTACGAGACTGTGCCTGTAAATCGTTTAATAATTGTTGACGGATACTCAACTGATGAAACCCTTAAGATTGTGGATGCGTTCCAAGAAAAATATAGGAATATCATCACAGCTATGGACAACGGAACACGTGGCAGTGCAAGACTAAAAGGTATCAGGCTCGTCGAAACAGATTGGTTTTTGTTTGTTGACAGCGATGTCACATTATGCAATGGTTGGTTTGTTAAGGCAAAGAGACTGGTGAACAAAGATATAGGCGCCGTTTGGGGAACAGAAGTCTGGGATGGTATTCAAAATTCAGTTGTTCTTCAGCTTTTTTTAAAGATAACACGACGAATTTTTGATTTGCGAGGAGGCACACATGACTTGTTGGTTCGTCGGGAGGCAGTAAAAGATATTAAGATACCTAGAAATTTGCATGTGTTTGAAGATGCATTCATTAAGGATTGGATTACCAAAAAAGGTTACAAATTGATTGCTACGTATGATCCATATTGTATTCATTTTCGACCTGCAGCTGTTTGGACCTTTAAGGGCAGTTTAGATATTATCATTGACGCTTTTAGGTTTGGGTCATTGTCAAAGATGCCAAAACTTTTCCTGGCATATGGTTTTTACACTGTCTATGTTGTGTATAGAAATCTATTTCAGAGAAGACTATCTTAACCTGTTCATTTGCTAATGATATAGTGTTTGGAGAAGCAGGCTTGAAGATTTCGGTGGTCATAAGGACAAGAGATAAAGAGAAGTACTTTGATTCTCTGTTAGAAAGCCTAGCTAGACAGACGGCTCAAGTCTCAGAGATCGTGGTAGCCGATAATTTTTCATCAAAGAATGAATTAGACAATCTACTTGTTGACCTTGAAGAAGTTAAAAGGAAACACTTCAAGAACCGAACTATCAAGGTTTTTCCTTTTCCAAAAAACGAATTTTCTCATGCTTACTCAACTAATATGGCCGTCAACATAGCTGAGAACGAATTAGTCTGTATTACCAATGCTCACTCTTTACCTACCTCATTTTCGTGGCTGGAAGGTGGGTTGAAACATTTTGAAGACCCACAAGTTGCAGGAGTCAGCGGGTTCTTCATCCCCCACAAGGATGGTTGCGTCTTTGGTCGATGTGATGCAATTCTGTATTACTTCTCTCAGAAAATTAGTGCTCATCCTGTTTGGTGTTCTACAATTAACTGTATTATCAGAAAATCATTATGGGAAAAGTATCCTTTTGATGAAAATCTACCAAAAATTATTCCTCAAACTCAAGAATACGGATCTGAAGACTATGACTGGAGTAGGGAGATGACAGCGCGAGGTTTTAGAATTATAATAGATCCATTGTTTACCGTTTTCCATTCTCATCATGAAAATGTTGATGAAATGTCAAGAAATATGAAGAACTATTTTGTTTACAGACGACTTCAGCAACAGATAAACTCTTTTCCAAGGCCACGTCATTCAATGAGCCGAGTCTTTCATGAAAATGATCTTGCTTCCAGAACTGTAGAAATCCTAGCTTAAACTTTTGTCAGTTGTTATTCTTTCAGTGCTCGCCATAAATGGTCAGATACAGGTCTTGGTAAATCTTCGCTTTCATCCTTTTCCAGTAGAAGCCGTTTGTTAGTATTGCCAATAAATTCGCCTATTTCTGAACTGTAAATTCGTTCCTTAGCCAAATCTTCGATTATTTCATTAACTTTTTCAGGTTTGGCTGCAATTAGTAGTGAACCTGAACCAATCAATTGCAGGGGATCAATCTCAAAATACCGACATATTTTAGACGTTTCAGGCTCAACCATAATCTTATCTTTAAAGATTCTTACTCCTAAGTTTGAAGCATCTGCCATTTCGTGAATTCCGTTTAGGACGCCTCCTTCAGTTGGATCATGCATAGCATTAACACCGCCAGTTTTGTAGGCAGTTAATGCATCTTTTACAACGCTTATTTGATTGTAGAATTTCTTGGCATCACTTAACATTTGAGAACTTAAAACTCTCTTCAATTGTTCTTCTTTATCCGAAGCCAGTATCGCTGTGCCCTCAATGCCAGCACTTTTAGTTAAGATGAGTTTGTCACCATTCTTTGCTCCACCCGCTGTGACATAATTACCTTTGTCAGTTAAGCCCATTATGCAGCCAACTACGATTGGGTTTGTTAGGTTAGGTGTCGTTTCGCAATGTCCACCGATAATGGCAATGCCTAATTCTCTTGCGGCTATGTCCATTTGGCTAGTAATATCTTCAACTATTCTTCTATCCGAAAATTCGGGCAACATTATGCAAGATAATAGAAAGCTCGGAGGAACACCAAACGTGGCGATATCGTTAGCGTTCACATTAACGGCTGACCAGCCGATACGTTCAATTGCACCGGTTATTGGGTCCATTGATACGATCAATGACTTGTTGCCCACATCAAGAACAGAACCATCTATACCGGCAGTTGGCCCTAAAACCACTTCTTTACGTGTGGCTCCCAAGTTTTTGAAGACAATTTCTTCCAAGATATCTATCGGGATTTTTCCAGGTGGCAATCTCATTATTATCATAGAAAATCTTTGCGTTTCTAGCTTTTAAGCTGTGGGAAAACACGTAAGATCGCATGCATGATCGGTATGGCAATAATTAAGCCAACTATTACCTGCACCAAATTAAAAGGAACTTCGAAGAGAGCAGCAGCAAATGGATAACCCAAAACGATTTGTTCATAGAGAAAGTAGCCAATGACCATTTCTAATCCACCAATTACAATAGAAATAACTGCACATATAGTAAGATTAGAGATTCGATAACGAAGTCTTGAGTTCAGAAATCCAACAATTGCACCTTCAATTCCTTTTATTATTAATGTTCCAGGTGCAAAGCCAGCGAAGCCCAGATAAACATCGGCTAAACTGGCACCCACACCTCCAGCTAGAGCACCGACTAAAGCACCTGCTACCAAAGCGGCGATATAGATGATTGTCTCCCCAAAATTGAAGTAACCTTGAGTTGCAGGAATAGCTATAGGCGGGATTTGAGAGGTGACGACAAATACGAGTGCAGCGAATACGGCTGCTAACGCTAACTTTAATGTCGCATTCAGACCGTATTTGTCTTTATTAGCCATGTTAGCAACTTCTGTAAATTTAGTATCAAACTTCGTATTAACTATATTTTTCTGTTTAGATAAGGCAAACCTGATCCATTTTTTAGGATTTAGAGTCTCCAGGTTTGATGCATGAGAGAAAATTCTAAATGGGAGAAAGATGCTGATTACTCCAAGCAAGAGTTGAATTGTTATGAGCGAAAAACAGGTTAGAGAGGATCCAGTTCGGATGCATAAGGACGCTAATAATTTAATGGATTCCGGAAAGTATGAGCAAGCAAGAGATATGTTTCTAAGAACAGCTGAACTTTACAGAAAATCACAAAATTACTTTGATTCTACAACAATGCTCTATAAAGCAGGTGAATGCGATTTTGCGCTAAAAAATTATGAAAAAGCAGCGGAGAGTTTTATGAAATCAGCAGATCTTTCCTTCCAAAAAGGTTTTGATAGGTTCGGCGTAAGCGCATTAGACTATGCTAAAGATTGTTATAATGCGTTGGGAAATAAAGAAAAAGTCGCTGAATTGGAGAAGAAGATTAAGGAAGAAAAAGCTAAACTGGAAAGTGCGTTCTAAAAGCCTTTTCATCTATCAAATTTGTTTCCGTTAAAGCTATCAAGCCATAGTTTTTATTCACCATCTTATAAAGAATAGAATAATGCCTACGCTTTTCAAATCCTTAGCCGATCTTCTAGAAAAAGTGGAAGCTACTAAAAAGAGACTTCAAACAATTAACATGGTTGCTGAATTTCTAAAGACTTTGGAAGCGGATGAATTAGAACCCGCTATCTTGATGGTTCTTGGTAGAGGTTTTCCCAAATGGAGTCAAAAAACTCTTGATGTAAGTTGGTCAACATTAAACAGAGTTCTTCAACGTATTACTCAAGTTGACTGGAACGTTTTCTCTGATACCTTCAGTAAGACGGGTGACATTGGAAGTGCAACTAAAGCACTCTTTGAAAAAGCGAGAATTACAAAACAAACACTTCTTGTTCATCAAAATCTCACAATAACTGATGTTCAAAATAGTCTAGAAATCATCGCTGCAACGAGCGGTTTTGGTTCAAGAAAACGAAAAGAACGCTTAATTCAAGCCTTATTTAGTCAAGCAACACCGGTTGAAGCTAAGTATTTAGTAAAGATTTTTACTTGCGAAATGCGAACAGGCTTTCATGAAGGTTTAATGGAGCAGGCAATAAGCAAAGCCTTCAATGTACCTTTGTCGACTGTGCAAACTATGAGCATGTCTCTTGGTGACGTTGCTGAAGTCGCGATGTTAGCTAAGACTGGCAGAGATGACTTGACTAAACCACATTTCAAACTTTTTAGACCTGTAAAACCGATGTTAGCTCAAATTGCAGATAATGTAGATGAAGCGTTAATTGAGCATGGTGGAGAAACAGCGTTCGAGTATAAGTATGATGGTGCAAGAATTCAAATTCACAAGCAGAATGATACAGTTCGTATTTTTAGTCGAAGATTAACTGATGTAACAACGAGCTTACCTGAAATTGTGGATATAGCAAAGGTAAATCTTGCAAATGAGACTATTGTTGAAGGCGAAGTTGTGGCTGTTGATTCTTTAGGTTTTCCGATTCCTTTTCAACATTTAATGCGTAGACTCAAGAGAGTTCATGGAATCGCAGACACGGCAGAAAGAATTCCTTTAAGGCTCTTTCTATTTGACATTCTCTACTTGAACAGTGAGAACCTCATCAATTTGCCATATACTGAGCGTAGACAAATCTTGATTAATAATGCAGGTAAAATCTTTCTAACAAAACAAATGGTTACCAGTAAGGCCGAGATAGCAAACAGTTTCTTGCAAGAGGCTTTGAACTCCGGGCATGAAGGTTTAATGGCAAAAAAGCTTGATAGTATATATACGCCTGGAACACGAGGAAAACGTTGGTTCAAGATAAAGAGTGTGTTAGAATCTTTAGATCTTGTTGTTATAGCTGCCGAGTATGGTTATGGAAGAAGACATGGTTGGTTGTCCAATTACTATTTGGCTGCACGTGATGTTGAGACCGGTGAATTCTATGATTTGGGAAAAACTTTCAAGGGATTAACTGATGCTGAGATCATTGAGATGACTAAACGACTAAAAGCGTTGATCGTAAGTGAAAGTAGTTGGTGTGTGAATGTTTTGCCAAAAATTGTTGTTGAGGTTGCTTACAATGAGATTCAGTATAGTCCCAAGTACAAGAGTAAAATGGCCTTGAGGTTTGCTAGGATAACTCGGATTCGGGAGGATAAAGCGCCTGAAGATGCTGATACAATTCAGAGAGTTAGAGAAATCTACGAGAAACAATTCCTGAAAAAAGGCAGATACAAAACTGAATAAGAAAAGAATAGAGAATAATATTGGAGCACCAAGAATGAAACTCACAGACAAAGAAGCATTTGCGAGTCAATTTTTTAATCGCCAAATAATCATGAAAGAAATTGGCGTTAAAGGGCAGCAAAAACTTAGAGAAGCAAAAGTTGCGGTTGTTGGTGCAGGTGGACTGGGAACTGTTTCATCACTCTATCTTGCGTTAGCAGGTGTTGGTTCGTTACGTTTGATTGATCAAGATACGGTTGAAATTCAAAATTTGCATAGACAAATTCTTTACACGATAGATGATTTACAATATCCGAAGGTAGAGGTTGCTGCGAAACGTTTGCAGCAGCTTAATCCTCTATTAGAGACTGAAGCTATCAGCGAAAATGTGAATACAGCCAACGTTGAGAAGCTTATTGCTGGAGTGGATTGTGTCGTTGACGGATTGGATAATATGTTTACACGTTATCTAGTGAATCGCGCATGCGTAAAATTAAAGGTACCTTATGTATTTGGTGCGGCAATTGGGCTGGAGGGAAATTTATCAGTTTTTTCATCTCCTGAAACGCCTTGTTTAGAGTGTGTCATGCCAAACCTTTCAGACAGTGAATTGCAGACATGTAACACTCGCGGCGTGCTTAGCGTAACTCCTGGAATAATTGGAGCACTACAAGCAATGGAAACAATAAAACTTCTTGCAAATGTGGGTTTATCCTTAAAGGGGAAATTGATGATTTGTGATTTTAACGATATGTCTTTTGTAACAATTGATATTGCCAAAAATATTCAATGTAGGACTTGCCAGGGAGAAATTGCAGTGGGCTTGCCTAAAGAAAAATTGGTTTGGCTCTGTGGATTAGATACTGCAAACATTAACCCAGAAAAACCGTTAAGACTTAACTTAGATGAAATCTATGAAACAATAAGACCTCATTTTACAACTACCGTAAAATCGAATTTAGTTGTAGTTTTCAACTATAAGGATCATCAGATCAGTCTATTCAACAACGGACGTATGCTCATAAAAAACGTGAATAATGAAAAGGCAGCGCTAAAAACATATAGGGAAATAATCCAAACACTAAACCTATCGTCATAAGCACTACTGGCATTGAGCATTAGTTGATCTGTTGATACAGTCTGTAAAGCTTAGTATAAGCGGAAGAAAATAGACCCTATCTCGTGGAATAAGTACTAAAACAAAAAATTGATAAAAAAAGAGATTTTTCTTATTTCTTCTCTTTGGTTTCTTGGAATAAGTTCTTGACAGCTGAAATTCTTGATTTCTGCGCTAGTTCCTGTGCTGAAACATATGTCAAGGCTTCTTCTGGGCACCATTTTACGCATTGTGGTTCTTTTTCATCTTTGCAAGCGTCGCATGTAAACACAACTTTCTTTTCTGGGTGCATCATCATTGCGCCGAATTGACATGCACTTATACACCAGGCACAGCCGTTGCAAACGTTTTCGTCAACTGTTATTACACCTGTATTCTCATCCTGTGTTAATGCATCTCGTGGACATGCAGTTACACATGCTGGCTCTTCGCAGTGTCTGCATGTGACGGCTAAGTTGTTTAGTGGTCCCAAACGTAATGCTCGGATTCGAGATTTTGATGGATTAAAGGTTTTCTCATGTGTTACACTGCAGGCGTATTCGCAAACCGTGCATCCTATACATTTTTCTGGGTCTGCTGAAACGAATTTTCTGTCTTGAGGTCGTACCATATTTATGCAGCTCCTTGCATGGGTTTAGCTACTTCCATCGCTGGCGAACTTTGTGCAGAGTTAGCATCTTGTTCTGCTTTCTCAGCTAGTGGAATTAAATCTCCAAGACCTAACTCTTGAAGTTTGGTGGGAGTTGGAATGCCGCTCTGTGACCAACCTCTTGAAGCATAATAATCTGACAAGCCAATTTGGAATTCATCTTCGTTTACACAAACACCTTTTGCTGGTCCCTCATCTGGAACAGGTGCATTCTTGATTTTCCATGGCAGTTTATCATCTTTTCTTGTTCCGCTTCCTTCCCGTATATTGAACATTCGAGCTAAGTTCTCAATTCTGTCGCCTGCTTGAGTCATTTCTTCTGGTGTTATCGGTATGCCTGTTGCTAACGTGTAGTAGTTTGCTAAATCTTTCCATCCATCGTAGTACGTGCCTCTGCTGAATTTGCATACGATTAGGGAGTCAATAATGTTGTACATCTTGCTCTCATCCGTGATCATTTTGCCTCGTCCTGCCTCAATCTTGAATCGGTTTACTTTGCCCTTTACATCAGGTGAATAAGCACCGTTTCTCAAGTGGCAAGCACCACGGAATGAGACACTAAAACCTAATGCCGCTGTCTTCAATGTTCGCAGATCATAACCTGGTAATTCTAAGCCCTTAATGTGGCATGCATATTTGTAGGCATCTCCGCCAATGATTTCTGCAGCTTTTGCGACACCCTCGGCAAGTGCGTTCCCGAGCCAGCCCTCACGTTTGCCGATTTTGTGAATGATTGCGATTAATGCTTCTTCATTTCCAAAACGCAGGTCTATTCCGTCTGTCTGTTCCTTAGTGATTATACCATGCTCGTAGCAGTCCATTGCGAACGCTACTACCACACCAATACTGATACCGTCCATGCCGTATTCGTTGACGATTCGCATTGCCTCAATGATTGAGTCTAATTTATCTACACCACATAATGGTCCCATACTCCAGAGACATTCAAACTCTAATCGGCTTGTTGAACCTTGGTATTTTCCTTCTGGAACAACTGCAATATGATCGCAACGCATGCCACATGTAGCACAGCCAACAATTTTCTTAACGTAATGCTCGTTTAACCATTCACCGCTTACTTTTTCTGCACCCTCAAAAGTTGCATTGGTCCAATTTCTCGTTGCTAATGCAGAGAGTGAGTTAAGTACGAGCACGTTTTCAGGTGTTCCCAGCGTCTTGTACTTCTTGGTTGCTGGACCTTTCATACGTTCATGAATAAGCTTGACAAATTCCATAAAGCCTGGCAAGTTTGCAACATTGACGTCATGTGTTCCGCGGACAGCAACTGCCTTGAGGTTCTTACTTCCCATAACGCCGCCCATGCCGGCTCTGCCAATTGCACGGAACTCGTCGTTTATGATTGCTGCAAAACGACAAAGTTTTTCGCCTGCCTCGCCTATGGCTGAAACACGAATGTAGAAGTCGCCCAACTCTTCCCTAATCTTCATGTCTGTGCGACCTACAGTCTCGCCCTTTAGGTGTTCAGCGTCTCTAATCTCAACTTTATCATCGTCAATCCATAAGTAGGATAACTTTGGAGCTTTGCCCTTAATTATGACTGCATCGTAGCCTGCTCGCTTCAAGTCTGGACCAAAGAAGCCGTGAGCTTCTGCGTTGCCAATGCAACCAGTGGCTGGGGATTTGGACACAACAGCATAGCTGTTTCCGCCTGTGGGTCCCATTGTGCCACTGAGTGGACCGGTCAAGTAGATTAACGGGTTATCGGGGTCATAAGGGTCGGTGCCTGGCGTTGAGTTGTCATACAGTAAGCGGATGCCTAAGCCTATGCCACCGATGTAGTTTTTTGCCATATTCTCTGTTAATGGCTCAGTTGAAACCTTTCCGGTAGTGAGGTCAACACGGAGAATCTTACCCGCATAACTAAACATTTCTTTTTTCTGTCCCCTGTTCTATTATTGAAGAATATTAGGGCTGACAAAAAGTATATTAAGTTAATGGATTCTTGCCGTCAAAACTAATGTTAGACTTCAAATCTGATTCCGTTATGAATTACAATGCAGAACGGCTCCCTAAATTCCTTTCTAAGTCAACAAAAAAGCGTTTTTCATCAAGAAACAAATAAATAAACACTCATCCACACATAATTCTACGATAAAAGGGAATCAACCATTGAGAATCACTGTTGAATACCTTGGCTACATTAAACAGACTCTTGGTATTACTCAAGCTGAAAGTATCGAACTTAACTCTGACGCTTCAACCCAAGACTTGCTGGTTCTACTCGCTAATAGACATGGTGAACCTTTCAAGAAAGCAGTTTTTGACCCAAGGGAGACCAACTTGAAACCTTACCATATTATTGCCATAAATGGATTAATGATTAATCTTCTAAACGGTTTGGAAACCAAACTTAAAGATGGAGACAGAGTTGTCGTAATGCCTGTCGTTACAGGCGGCTAAGAGCAAGTAAAAACAGGCAAAAACATTAAACCTAAGCGGAAACAATCTCCGTGTTCGGTGAAGACTAGTGCAACGAGTAGCAGCATTAAAGCAAGCAGCTTTTGAAAAGGCCAACTTTGATGGATATCTAGTTTTTAATCCATCTAACCTAATCTATTTTACTGGCGTTCCAGGCACTACCGCTCTATTAATTCCAGAAGATGGTGAACCCAAACTTTATGTTTACAGTGTTAACTACGAGCAAGCAAAGGAAGAAGCAAAAGGCTTTGGAGTTGAACTTATACATCTTGGCGAGGATTTAATGGCAAAATTTGCTCACGAGATTCAACAGTTTAGAATCAAAAACCTAGCTATAGATAGTTTAGGCGTAGACAGTTGGCGAAAACTAGTCACGCCCACGCGAGGCAAGACTAAACTGAAGATGAAGCCTGCTTTTGTCTCTCAATTACGTGCAGTCAAGGATGAAAGCGAAATCAAATTAATCCGTAAAGCCTGTGAGCTTACAAGTTTGGGAGCGAAAATTGTCTGCGAAGTGCTTTCTGCAGGCATGAAAGAGTGTGAAGTTGCAGCGGAAATAGAGTATGCAATGAGAAAGCACGGTTCTTATGGTACTGCCTTTGATACGGCTGTATCTTCGGGACCAGCTTCAGCATTTCCACATGGTGGATGCAGCGACCGCGAGATACGTTCAGGTGAACTCGTTGTGATAGATTTTGGCGCTGTCTATAAGAATTATCATTCAGATTTAACTAGAACTTTAGTTGCTGGAAAGCCCTCAGAAAAACAACAACAACTATTTGATATCGTGAGGAAAGCGCAGCAAGAAGCGTTGGAAGCAATGAAGCCAAATGTTAAGACTAAGGATGTGGATTCTGTGGCGAGAAAAATTATTGCTGACTCAGGTTATGATGGAAAATTTGTGCATGGTTTAGGTCATGGTGTAGGTTTAGATATTCATGAACCTCCAACATTAAACATGATCAGTAAGGAAAAATTGCAGATTGGTAATGTCGTGACAGATGAGCCTGGAATTTATCTGGTGGGATACGGCGGCGTTCGTATTGAAGACACGGTGCTTGTGACTAAAACTGGTGCTGAAAAGTTAACAGTTGGACCATATAGTCTCTGCAAAGAATAAAATATCAAGCAACGGTGCTATTCCAGAAATAAATCGTTGTATATTTATCGTGCGCGTTGAATCTAGCGTCGTCGATGATTATATCCAATTCTAATCCATATTCTGTGCTTAGTTTATTCATGTTCATCCAGATCATTTCTGTCTTATCATCTGGTGGAAATAAGCCCCAAAGTCCTTCATCAGGTCGTCTTGTGCCCCAACCATAATTTGCTGGAAGAACAAAGGCTACTTGTCCAGCTGTATATCCATAAACATTTCTTGGATGCGTCTTTACGTAAGTGTAGAAGTCTTTCATGGCATTAAGGTGTTGTTCTTTGAGAATGTCTTGAGTTGTATTAGTGATAGGGTCCTTGGCGTAGTCGAAAACGACTACATATTTTGCGCCTGCTTGATAAGCAGAAAGCATATCATTGTACATTTGTGGTCCACTTTCCAAGTACGGCTCTTTATCGTATGTCCAAGTGATTATTGCACCCCAATCTTTGTTCTGCATATTTGCAGCTCCTCTGCCGAGGGCAATCTGGTGAAGGGTACTAATGTTCCAGCCTAACTCAACAAAAATTGTATCATAACCACCTAAATAATCCCACCAACACAAAGCATAATCTGATGTGAAGAGCGGAATACTGTTACTCTTTGAGAATTGTAAACTGCCGAACGAAGCTATGTACGAAACAAATTGATTCGCGGCATCTTGATAATTGGATGCATTTTGAATATAACGATGTTCATCAATCTGTTTTCCACCAAGTTCATCATGAAGGTAAATTCCTAAGAATTTGTTACCCCATCGTGTTTTTGCGGTAGTTAACCATTCTTTGTGCCATGGATAAGTAACCGTTGAGCCGGATGTTCCTGAGATTAGGTCAAAATAAACTACGAATTTGAGATTTGCATTAGCTGCGTAATTGCAGATTTCGTTAAGCATGGTCTCATTTTGTGCGATATCCCACGAATTAATGATAAATAAGTCTGTGTAATTTTTTACTTTGTCGATGAGTCTTTCAGTCTCACTTGTAGTGTTAAATCCACTGGTAACGCCGAAATGAAATTCATCTAGTTTAGCCGAGTTTGTGTTGGTTGTACTCCAAGTTTGATAAATGTAGATGATAGGTATGAATATGGAAACCGCTAATATGATGATTAGAAGCCAAGCTATGGTCTTCATTAGATAATTTATGGTTTAGACTGCACATAAATGTTTTCGAGACTTTCCAGCTTTTCACTATATTAAGTACAAAAACTAGTGTATTACTTGGGTTCATCTGTTCTTTGTGGTTATCCTTGACAAGTCAAACGATGGTTCCAGGAATCACGTCGGGTTCTACCTTTTTTCCGTTGTAAAATGTGTGATGCATAGTGGGCCCGACCGGATTTGAACCAGTGACCAACAGATCTCTCCCTGTTTAGGGCAGCTATGAGTCTGGCGCTCTACCTAGCTGAGCTACGGGCCCGCATGTTTTATTATGCTGTTTTTGACGGAATTTAAACGTTTCAGTAACTCTTTAGCTCTGTATTCTTAATGAACTTATAGGATAATTAGCCTTTTTGAAATTCTATACCCCCTCAGTGCACTTGACCATAAAGCAAACGTGCAGCAATTAGAATGAATAGAAATCGAGTTCCTACCATTTAGTTTGTAAAATGATAAGAAGCCTAAAAAACAAGGATGAATATGTAGTTATGTTCTCTGTTCGATTGTTGCTTGTTGGGGTTTCATAACTTCTTTTATTTGTTGTTCAACCTTCAATCTAATCTCATCAAAGATTTCAGTTTGTTTGCTTTTCGTCGTAGAGAATTTCTCCAAAGAAGATTTAACTGAAGCAACATCTATTTTTGCACTTGGTAGTTTTGCCAAGTCTTCCAGAACTTTAATGAATTCTTTTGTTTCCTTTTCATTTGCTTCATCTCCAACTGCAACGCCTAATGCTATGTCGTTTAAAATGTAGCTTGCTTGGATTATCAGTTTTAGATCATGATTATTTGGGTGAGGTTTTTCTAAATCTTCGTTTAAAGGTAATTCATCGAAATGTTCATGTAATGTTTTTAGAATATCATATGTGTTTTCAGCTATTTCTTTTGGGCGATGCTCTTGTATTGTAAGTTGTAATTGTGTGGTATCCAATTTTATTGGGTCGGGGTTTTGGTTTGCGAGTTTTGCAGTATCCTCGTCAATCATTTTGAAGTCATTTTCTATGTTTTTCCAGTTTACTTGTCCGTGAAGTTGTTTTAGTAATGTAAACAGTGAATAGATCGTTTCTATAAAATTACTCGTTGTTTGTGTGAGGTCAGCTTGTGCCTGTATGGCTGTCTTTTCAGTTTCTATTTCTTTCTTTTCTTCAGTCAATTTGGTGTTTATTCTCTCGTAAATCGCATCAACTTGAGAAGTTTGTGCCACAATAAACGTGTTCATATTTTCTTTCCATGTAATTGTCAAATCGTTTCCTTGTCTCTCTGCACTTTCAATTTCTTTTAACGGTATTTCATGGATATTCTTGCGTTGTTTCTTAAAGCGCCCTGCCTCAGTGTAGAATCTAAGAGTATTATCACTGATTTCTAACATGCCATTGCCAAAGTTCGTTAGCCGGGCTTTTGCGACTATTACCGGTTTGGGAGTACTCATTTTCTTGATTCTCACGTTGGTATCTTCGCTCTATAAATAAAGGCTTTGTGCAAACTAGAGGACAACCAAAAATGAGTTTTGAAAAGGGCGTTGTATCCATTAAGGAACTTGTGGCCGTTCCGTTGCTGTCTTCTCATTCTTTATGAGGAAAACAAGCGCAAACCCAACTATACTCATGATGGTTGAAGCGATAAAGGCGTAACGAAAACCCATAACAATTGTAGCTGCTGTTATGCTGCCAGTTCCCATAGGCTGAGGGTTGATAATACTCGCAACTGTAACGAGCACTGCCAAACCCAAGGGAAATCCGACTCGTTGTGAGGTTGTAATCACTCCTGAAGCTAACCCTTCTTCCCCAGGTTTGATGCCCGTTAACGCAGCGATGTAGAGCGCTGGAAAACCGATGCTAGCACCCAGAGCCCAGAAAATCATGCCAGGCTCAACTCCAAGATAATTGCCCATCTCAGAAATCTGTGTGAGTGAAGCATTTCCAACGATAATTAGGGCTAACGACATGAAGAGTACACGTTTGATGCCAAGGTGATTCACAAACCAAGATGAGCCCCAGCCGCCCACAACGAGGAAGATTAGTGCAGACGGAAGAAACACAAGTCCCGTTGACAATGCAGAATAGCCAAGAATCTGCTGTAAATAAATTGTTAAGATAAATCCGAGTCCTCCACTTGCGGCGGCGACGATAAGGCTAATGATGTTAGCATTGAGAACAGTGCCTCTTCGTAGGAACGAGAGAGGCATCAAAGGCGCTTCAGAACGAGATTCGATGAAGACAAACGTAAAAAGTGTAAGGATGGAGAGACCTAATGGTATAAGCGTTGTTAGAGCGGAAAAGCCATCAGTTGCGGCATTCGTCAATGTATAAACCAAAAGCATCGTCCCACCTGTCGAAGCCAAACTTCCCGGCAAGTCTAATCGTCCATTTCGCATTCTTCCCCCTGTCCTAGGAAGATACTTGATGGAAAGAATTGCAGTTGCGGTCCCTATCGGCACATTGACGAACATCACTGAGCGCCAGCCGAAAGCTGCCGTGAGTACTCCGCCCAGAATAGAGCCAGCTGCGAAGCCGGCTGAGAGAACAGCAACCAGCAATCCCAGTGCCTTATTTCTCTCCTTTCCTTCTGGGAAGATAGTAGTGAAAATTGCCAGCGCTGTGACTGTTGAAATGGCAGCACCTACGCCTTGTATGGCGCGGGAGATGATGAGGCTTAAGAGTGATGGTGCTAAGGCGCCCGTCATTGAAGCGATTGTGAAGAGTGAGACTCCAAGAATGAAAAGTTTCTTCTGCCCATAGATATCGCCCGCGCGTCCGCTAAGTAGCAGGAAGCCTGCCAATGTGAGCCCGTAGGCGCCGACTATCCATTGGCTGTCTGCGAGAGAAACCAAGAATTCATCTCGAATGGTTGGCAGAGCGATTTGGATGATAGAGAAATCAACGACATCCAAGAACGCAGCTGCTATTACTAATGCAAATGCAATCCTAACATTCGGTTGAGAATCATTGATTTTGCGGCTTAGCGTCTCAGTCTTGTCGCTCTTTTGACTAGCATCTCTCGCAAAGATAGTTTTAACCTCCAAGAAATCCCTTTCCGAGATTAATTGGCGAAAAATACAAGAACAACGTAACCGTATTGCACTTTTATACGTTTCTAACCTCAGAGCCTTACTGATTATTGTGTGCTTTCTATTCGTATGTAGATGTTACTTCTGTAGCTCTTCCATCTTCAAACGCGTAAACCTTAACGCCGGAACCCACTGCTTTCCCCCAGTCCCAACTCTGATATCGCGAAGGATTATTCCAGACACTGTCGGAGGGATCTACATAAATCCAAGTTCCGTTGTAGTAGTCTTCAGCCCAAGTATGAATAAAACTCCAAGTTGATGTATCGGCTGCTACAACGAGTCGACTTGGATGATTCAGGGCTAAGCATGCAGAAACGTAGAGTATGCTCCATTGTACACAAATGCCTTTGCCACTGTTTAGAATTTGTGTTGGGTCTTCAAAAAACCCTGTTGGGTCTTGAATAAAAGTTAATTTGCTATGTTCCCAATTGAAGAGATCAGTTTGGTTATAGTTTGAATTAAGTTGTGATCCTATTTCATTTTTAGTTTTGGTTGAGTTTAAGTTTTGCATTATCTCGAGATAATGATTTTTGAAGAGCTTAAAGGCGGCGGGTTCATCGGGTGCCTTGTTCATTGAGCTGTTATTAAAGGGATATGAAAAGTACGTAATCGCAACTAATGATAGTGTTAGCAGCAGGATAGATCCGATAATAATCCATCTTCGCTTTTGTCTATGTCTTTTTGCTGAGTGTACTCTCTTAATACGGCTCATATTATCTTTTCAAATCTTTTTTCTAACGTAAAAGCCTATCCGTTTGTCAAATTTAGCCTACTTATTTCGAATTCAAGCAAGAATTATTGAGAATTGAAAAAGTATTGCTGTTAATTTGTGATTGTTTGATAGCAACAACATATGCATTTAAACTTCAAATTCGCACTTTGCTTAAGAGGAAAATTGAATGCTTGAAGGTTGGGAATGGATAATAATTGGTGTTGTTGCCGTTGTTATTATTCTGTGGGGACCTGCAAAGATTCCTGAATTCGCTAAAGCATTAGGTAGAGCAAAAGGCGAATTTAACAAAGCTACACAAGAATTCAAGGAGGCTGCAAAAGATAATCCACCAATAACTGATTCACGTTCTGCACTAAAAACCCAAAAATCTAAAGACGAGATGCTAATAGATACTGCTAGGTCACTTGGAATCTCAACAGAAGGTAAAACAAGGGAACAATTAACCGAGGAAATATCCTTAAGGATAAGCCAGCTAAAAGCTGATTGATGTTTATCTCCGCTTTTTTCCAGCGGTTAGAGCAAGATAGGTTACGTGCTAAAATTGGCTGAACAAGTGGACAGTTTTTGGGGACATTTTGCTGAACTTACAAAACGGATGAAGAAGGTCTTACTAACATTCTTAGTCTCTACTGTTGTAATGCTTATATTGCCAGCAAATACGGATTTTTTGGCTATTACTAGTAATTATCAGCCCTTAGTATCTGTCTTCATAAATGAAGCACGCTCCCTAACCTTACCAGCTAACGTTAAGTTGATAGCGATTCAAATATCAGATCCAATCTCACTCTATGTAATTGCCGCAGTACTATTTGGGTTAGTGATCACTATGCCTGTCTTTGCATTTGAGGTCTACAAATTCGTAGACCCAGCATTATATACTCACGAAAAGAAAGCAGTCTATCCTTTTATCATTGTAGTAACAGTGTTGTTTATTTTTGGCGCCATTTTTGGTTTCTTCTTTCTCTTTCCTACATTTATCGCTGCTATGTTTCCCTTTTTCTATGCTGTAGGCGCCGAATTAATGCTCTCACTTATGGATTTCTACACTATGTTGTTCTTCACTATTATCATAAGCGGATTTCTGTTTACTATTCCAGCCTTTTTCTTGCTTTTAGTAAAATTCAATGTCATAAATACTGCTATGTTTAAGCGGAAAAGAAAGTGGATTTATCTTGGAATATTAGTTGTAGCACTGTTTGTTTCTCCAAGTGCTTCACCTCAAGGAGACCTAATTTTAGGAATTGCGTTAGCAGTATTGTTTGAAGCTAGTATTTTTGCAGGCAAAATTATAGAGCACAGAAAGAAGAACAACTCAGAACCGAAGTTGGCTAGTTGGTTTTCGTCCTCGCCCACTATTTGCAATTTCTGTAATTCTAAAGCTGATAGCTCAAAAACAGTTTTTTGTCCAAATTGTAAACGGTCGCTGAAATAGAATTATTGACTGAAAATGTTTATAGTTCATACTTCTAAAAGAAGATTCATGCAAAATTTCTATGTATTATAATCTCTTGAATCAGTATATATAAATTCGGAAATTTCTGAGTGTTGTTGTCATTGCACAATCACATATGCTTAAAAGATTCTCAAAAGTTCCTACTTTTAATGGTGCTAGATTTTGCCGGTTACGAGGCGTGAATTCATAAAAATTGGTGGAGCTGCTGCAGTTGGTTTTGGTGTGGCATCAGCTATTGAAATTCCTCTTCTTCAAAATGAAGTTAACAATGCAATCAATCAAGCTACTAATGAGAGAACTCAACTAAATGAAAGGCAAGGGTTCTTGACATTAAACTCAGAAGAGCGACCATTAGTGGAAGCTTTAGCTGAGGCAATTATTCCAAGCGACAATAATGGTCCAGGCGCAAAAGAAGCTGGCGTCATCTACTTTATTGATAATATGTTAGCTGGAAGCTACGGTCAAGCTTCAGGCAAATGGTGGTTTATGCAAGGCCCATTTATTCAACCGAAACCAGCTGGTACTCAATTAACCGTTATGGGGGCTGCTTATCCTAGCACAACAAAAACGGCAATAACATACACCGATGGAACTATAAAGCCTAGACTTCAAGCGGGAACATCATACCAGTATCCGTTTACTCCAAGAGAGTTTTGGCGCAGAGGCCTAGCATATCTTCAGGCTTATTGTACTTCTGCAAAAGGTGGAAAATTCGAAACTCTTTCCTCTGATAATCAGATAACCGTACTTCAAGAATTATTTGACAATAACTCCAGTAATACGGCTTTGCAGTCTGCTTTTCAGGGTCCAAATGCTGCTGAGTTTTTCAACGAAGTACATGACATGGTTACTGCTGGCTTTTGGACGGATCCAATTTATGGTGGGAACATTGGTAAGGTAGGTTGGAAACTTCTAGCGTCTAATGGTGTTAATGGGGGCAGCGAACAAGGATATAGTACAATACAGTTAGCTACTAGCACTACTCCGACGCGATTACCCCCATTAAGTCTTGGAGATTTACAGAGAGGAGCGACGATGTAAGATGTCAAGTCCGATTACACATCCATCTACAGATGTCGTCGTATTAGGGCTAGGTCATACAGGCGGACCGATTGCGGCAGAACTTACGGCAGCAGGTTATAGTGTAGTAGGTTTAGAAAAGGGACCTTTCTGGAATTACAACGTGGACTGGGTTCCAACTAACATTCACGACGAATGGGCAATAGCAGTTGAGCGAAAATTCGATCATCCTCTATACGTTTCAACATTTACGTTAAGAAACAATAGTAATCAGTTTGCATTGCCAATGAGAAGATACACTAAACAAGTTCAATATCATGCTTTAGGACATGGTGTCGGTGGAGCAGGCACACATTGGGGAGGGGGCCTTGGCAGGCAGTCTCCTTGGTCATATAAACCAGTATCAATGACAATAGATAAGTATGGTCAAGATGGATATAATGCTATATTAAGTAACGTTAAGGGTGGCACACCTGACCTTGAGGATTGGCCAGTAAGCTATGATGATATGGTACCTTATTATGAAGCGTGGGAAAAGGCTATTGGCGTAGCTGGAGATAATCAAGATCCATTTATACCAAATTCAAAGTTTCCTATGCCACCTCATCCGCCTACTCCATATGGAAATATCTTTAGAGATGCCACAGCTAGCTTAGGTTACCATCCAAATCCAACCGTTAGCGGGCTAGAAAGCGGTACTTACACAAATCAGTATGGTATTGCTAGGAATGCTTGTATTTACTGCGGTTGGTGTGGTGGTTTATGCAATTATGTTTGTGAAGTAGGAGCCAAGAGTAGCTCTCATGTTACGACTATTCCAGCTGCTCTTAAAACAAATAAATTTGATATGCGACTTGAATCCTATGTTTTTCGTATCGATACCGATAACTCGGGGAAAGCAACTGGAGTAAGATATTATGACGGATCAGGTAACGTGCATATTCAACCGGCTAAGGTAATAGCCAATAATATATGGGGATTCAATCTAGTACGACTCATGCTTTTGTCAGGAGTAGGAGTCCCCTATAATCCCATAAACCATACCGGTTCACTGGGGCGAGGTTTAGCTAACGGTTACTACCCTACCACATCAAGTGCAACCGTAGACTTGAATATTGGAGCAAATACTTACTCTTGTGGAAACGCAGCAGGCGGTGGGTATGCTATCATGGATCTAAATGAAGTTAATCCTAACTACAAACATCCAACGACTTTTTTGGGTGGAATTAGCTTAAGCTATGGTGGATATCAAGGTGCTGGCCCAGGAACTTTAACAACACATTTACCTGGCAGAACTAGTTTTGGAAGTGCTTGGAAAGCTAGTTTAGTTGATGAAAAATTACCTGCAAAATTGACGGCAAGGCTTTCCGGTACAGGACCCACTTTGCCTCTGCTTGAGAATTACATTGATTTGGACCCTCACTATTACGATATTTATGGGGATCCTTCCGCAAGAATTACTTGGGATTGGGATGCGAATACTTATCGAGTTTCGAACTATCTAATTAATGACACTACATTAATAACTGATATCTTGGGTAAAATGGGTGATCCTTCAACAATTAAAAAGAATATTGTTCCGGAGCTTGGGCAGCATATTGATTGGTGGGGACATCATCAGCGTGGTGGAGCACGGACGGGTTTAAACTCGGCAACGTCAGTTTTCAATAAGTGGATGCAATGTTGGACCTGTGAAAATGTGTTCGCTTCAGGCGAAATTTGTGACACCTTTGGAGATAACATAACTGCTGGTACACATGTCGCTGGCGCCATGGCTTATCTTCAAGCAGATGGCATAAAGAAATATCTTGCGAATCCAGGTTCACTAATTTGAAATTGAATCAGTTTGCTTAACGAGCAGTTTTAGAATGAGCTATCCAAGCGAGGATTTTTGGCGCCAACTTAATCATGTTGTGAATGTCATTCCAAAGCGCTACGTTGATGCGTTACTTTTTTTACATGAAAAGTTTGACGATAAAAACATTAATTGGATTATAAGCGGAGACTTAGCGGAGAGTCTAAGAGTAGTTGATGTTCAACCTAATTGCATAGAGATTGTATCTTCGAAAGAAGATGCAGAAAGAATATTTCAAGCAGTTCAAGAATTCGAACCACAGCAAGGCTCTATTCAAATCCAAAAATTAGACAGAAATGCAATTGTTGGAGGCAAAGAATACCCTGTTTATACCAAAAGTTACTATTTTGATTTTAACTTGAACACTGTTAAAGTTAAGGTTCAAGGAGACCTACAATTTAAAGTCAACGATTGGGATTGGGGCGACATCTTCGAGTTCACTCCAGAATATGTTTATATTGTGGGCAAAAAAACAGCAGTAGTACCACTCTCGATTGCCTACGAATTATATCAAAATCTAGGTTGGACGGATAGAGCAGAAAAAGTAAGAGCCATTCTTCAAAGACGGCGCGCGCAGAGACCGAGCGCATAAGACAGAAAAAAATTCTCACTGAATAGAACGAGTAATTCGATCGCAGTATTGTCTTTTTAATTTTGATAAAAAAAAGGTATAGCAAGTGAAATTGGGCATAAATGCCTTCAATTCTACTTAAGCGATCGCCGAGCTTAATTCAGTTTTGCGATAGATGATCTTCTATTTCTTTTATGGGTTTACGGTTACTGTTCCCCACATACCTAAGCTTACATGTCCATCTACTTGGCAAATGTAATAGTAGCTTCCAGCATTGCCTACTGTAAACGTTGTAGAAGCGCTACCTCCTGGTGCAACTGGATTACTAGCTGATCCGATTTCGGCGCCGCTAAAGGCTAAGTTAGAGCTTCCATCCGTTTTGTCAGTAGTAATAGCCCAATTATGTGGCTGCGCTCCAACGTTGTGCAGAGTAACAGTGATGCTTTGCCCTGCTTTAAAGGTCAACGTTGGTCCAGGTGAAGTTATACTGCCTGCACTATTTCCAAATCCATATTCTCCCGCATAAACATTGATGTTGTTGCCTCCTGAAGATCCGCCTGGTCCTGAAAGGTATTGATAAGCTAAAAATGCAGCTATGATTATAATTATTACAATGATGACTGCCGCTATGTAATAGCCTGTTCTACTTCTTTTTGTAGTTGTCAAAATTATTCCTTCTTTACGGATGAATGTTTTAGCCAGCAGTTTAAATATAAATCTATGTTGGTTGCTATATACAATCACAATACTCAACAATTGCTTGTGATTTCATAACTTTCTCGTGTTAAGTATATTTGATATTTTGATGTGGATAATTAGAACAAATAGAAAAGAGTACTTTCAATGGGCAAATCTCCAGAAGGTCTTAATTGATACCCATGATATTGTGTTAAGTATTATAGTATAGTACTTAGGAATTGTAAAATATTAGCTATTTGACAATATTTTCATCTCAGCTTTAGTCATGAGTGTTACTTCATTATACACTTGAGTTATACCATTGAAGTTTGTTGGTTTATTGTTGTTCAAATCCACTATTGCTTACCGCTGTTGGTCAAAGTTAGTTTTCCAAATTTATTACCATAAGTAGTGATATCATAAAATTCTAGTGCCCAAAACTATTCTCCATACCTATTGTGACTTCAAATTGTATTGATTACTTGATCCTATACGGGGGCAACACTTAAACCTAATCCATAGACTAAACTGTCTTTAATGATCCAGTTTGGTCAGTTGTAGTAGCTTTAGTAATAAATCTGTTTACCAGTATCGCCCTAGACGCCTTGGAGTGATTGTCAAAGATATTACATTATTTTTGTTTATGTTTGTTGCACCTTAATTAGATGAAATAATTGAGCCAGCCATTGCATGCTATACTACAACTTCATGAACACCAAGTATTCTACGAACTGGAAATGCAGTAAATAAGTTGCTTAATCTGAGAATCTTTCTGATTAATTATAGTATAGTTATTTTGAATGGAAACAGTGAATAATGGTATTTCTATCACTAAGGCCGTTCCTAAACTGCACCACCTAATTTAATAAACTGCAATCTCGATTTTGATGATGTTGACGCAACTAGAAATCTCGAATGCTTTCAGAATTGAAAAGCTGATTTAAGAATGTGTGACTGTTAAGGTACAATCACAAGAGTTTAAACCAAACTTGTCTTTTGTCTTAATCTGTAAATTATAGGCAACTTCTCTTAGATGCGAGAAAAACTACACTATGTGAAAGAGACTAATTATTATGTCGCAACCAATACCCCCTACCGCTACAGATTGGTATAGTTTCTTCAATGTAGTCGGTTATACAGCGGTAGCCGCATTAATTATTACCATGGGAGCGATGATTTATTTTGTAGTGAAGTATCGCGAAAAAAAGGGTCAGGCTCCCTATCAACCAGAGAGGCATCTTCATAGAAGCCGTGCTAGAGATGCAATAATTTTTGCTTCAATTTCTATCACGCTTTTGACTGTTATGAGCATATTTTCGTTTACTCTAACACCAAACACACGCTTTTCCCCACCAACCTCTCAGACAATGATAGTGCATGTTAATGCTTTCCAATGGGCTTTCAGATTTGAATACTCCAACGGTTTAACAACTATAAACCAACTTAATCTCCCTGAGAATACGACTGTACTTTTCAATGTCACGAGTGATGATGTCTATCATAACTTCTACTTGAATGAATTCAGAACTAGCATTGACGCAATACCTGGTAGATACAATACTATTTGGATAACTACACCTAGATTAGACGGAAACAATCAATTGACTTACAACGTAGTTTGCAAAGAACTCTGCGGTACTGGACATACTTACATGTTCGCGCGATTGAACGTAACGAGTAAATCCGATTTTGATCGGTGGCTGAGCAACCAAACATCCGTTCTAGCTGGAGGCTAACAGAATGATCAAGAGATTTTCTATTAAAGAATGGTTATCGACAACTAATCATAAGCGTATAGGTATACTTTACATTGTTGCGTCTATTACTTTTATGGGCATAGCAGGCGTTTTTGGAGCTCTTATGAGAACACAGTTGGCTACACCGAATGAACTTTTTCTTGATCCTTTTTCATATGATCAAATAGTTACTTTTCATGGACTCTTAATGATTCTTTGGGTTCTTTCACCTCTTGGCGTCGGGCTAGCAAATTATATTGTACCTCTTCAAATCGGCGCAAAAGATCTAGCGTTTCCACGCCTCAATGCTTTAAGTTTTTTTACCTTTGCGTTCAGTGGCATTCTTCTTCTTGGCTCGGCATTTGCACCGGGTGGAGGACCGGACGTTGGCTGGACATTCTATGCGCCTCTAAATACGATGCAATTTACACCTCAAACAGGGGTAACATTGGCCGTTTTAGCTTTTGCATTATTAGCTGGCTCAGTAACGATATCTTCAGTCAATTTTATAACAACTATTTTGAAAAGTCGCACCAAAGGAGTGACATGGAGACGAATGCCTATTTTTACATGGTCTGTTCTTATGACGAACGTTTTAATGTTGTTTGCATTTCCCACTGTAGCAGCTGGAATGTTACTATTATCATTCGATAGGATACTTGGTAGTGTATTCTTCAGCTCAATTGAGGGAGGCAGCATCCTATGGGACCAACTATTCTGGTTCTTTGGCCATCCAGAAGTATACATACTTGTGCTTCCAGCGATAGGTATAATGGCGGAAGTAATCCAGACTTTCGCCAGAAGACCATTATTCGCTAGAACAGTCTTCTTAATCGAGTTAGGGTTAGTTGCCATACTCAGTCAACTTGTATGGGTTCATCACATGTTCACAACTGGCGTTAATTATAATTTGTTAGAGACTTTTGCAATCACAAGTATGGCTATTTCTGTTCCTTTCGAGGGAATTGTCATTCAATTAGTCATCTCGCTTCGAAAAGGTCGAATCAAAGTGTCAACACCATTACTATTCTCTTTGCTTGCCATCTTTACCGTTGTCCTAGGTGGTCTTACAGGTGTGTTGCAGGCTTTTCCTGTTTTGGATTATGTTTTCAGAGGAACCTATTGGGTTGTAGGTCATTTCCATTATGTTATGGCTGGGACAACGCTGTTTGGGCTTCTTGCAGGTCTTTATTACTGGTGGCCAAAAATAACTGGAAGGACATATAACGAAAGAGTTGGAATAATAAGTTTCATATTATCAGTGATAGGTTTTAATGTGCTCTATTTCCCCTATTTCTTTCTAATAGATATGCCCCGACGAGTATCAACATACACTTTTAGTTCTGGATTAGCACCGCAGAACTTTGTAGCCACAATTGGCGCCTTCGTATTCTTTGCCGGATCTGCTTTGGCAGTACTTAATTTAGTTTGGTCTTACAGAAGAAATGTGACCAGTTCTTCTAATCCATGGGATTCGAAAGAATTGGAATGGACTAAAAACTATACTGGAAACCTGCCTGGTACACCTGAAACAGTAGCACACTCTCAAAGACTATCAGAACGACAGGGTCAATCTTCACAGGAGGATGATAGAGCCAAATGACGAAAGAGAATGAAGAATCTAAACGTGGAAACTCTTTTATGCCCATAGTATTAGCTGGTGGTATTTCAATTCTAATACTAGGAGTCGCAGTTTTCGCTCCACTATTAGTAGTAGGCTTCATCATCGTATTACTTGCATTACTGAAAGTATTCAAGGCAGGCCTTGAAGAAAAATATTCTAAATCAGAAGGAAACTTGGAAGAATATCCTCTTGAAAAAGTAGATAAAGAAAAAACAGGGATGTGGGTTTTCTTAGTATCTGAGATATTACTTTTTGGAGGGCTCCTAACTTCTTACGCATTTATCAGAGCTAATAGTACATATTGGCCAAATGCTTTGGAAAATCATAATGTAGTAATAGGTACGATAAACACGATTGTTCTACTGACTAGTAGCCTAGCGATGGTACTTGCACTTAACTCAGCGAGAACTGGCAACACGACTGGAACAAAGATTGCATTAGCTAGCGCATTTATTTTAGGTATAGTCTTTCTTGGAATAAAGCTTGGCTTCGAATGGCCAGACGAATATCGCAGAGGTTTTACTATTAGTAGCGGTTTGCCCGAATCTACCTATTATGCATTGGTTGGCATTCATGGCATGCACGTCGCAATAGGCTGCGTTGCGATCACTTATCTTTTAATTAGAGCTTTGAAGGGTCAATTCACGAAAACAAAAAATACGGGAATTGAGAATGTTGGATTATACTGGCATTTTGTTGACATCGTTTGGATGTTTCTTTTTACTATATTCTATTTACTTTAGGTGAAGAATATGCCTGGAACCAAAACATACATTGTAATTTGGGTTGCATTAGTAGTAGCAACCATAGCTGAAGTAGCAATTCGAAGCTTTTCAGAAGAAGTCTTTACGATACTAGCTATTTTAATTCTAATTGCTGCGGGTAAAGCCGTAACTATAGCCTTATACTATCAGCATTTGCGGTATGAAAGTTGGAGACTTTCTGTGGCTCCCATAGCCGCCATAATAGGGATTACTGCATTGGCACTATCTGCTGCCTATTCGCTCTCAATGGGGATGATGTAAGAAATGAGTTCTTACAAATCATATATTCCTCTAATAATCATCGGAATTTTGGTATTAGCCCTCTTCTTAGGAGTAGTATTTGTTCTGGTTTTTGGACTGCAAACTCCTCTCTCACAAACTTTTGATACCTCAAATATGAAACCAACAGTAAATATCCTACTCTATGTTGGAGAAATGAACGGCCAATCTGGCTTTGGATATACAACGACGGCATTAACCTCACCTGGACCTACGCTTAGATTTAAGATATCAGATATTGTTAATATTACAGTCGTAAATGTTGGTGATAGAGCATATGCATTCGCTCTGACTGATGTACCTCACACAGGAGCATCAGTATTATTTAGGGCTGAAATTGGTTCAATCAATAATCCAATCCAGCCAGGCCAAACAGGGTCTGTGATTTTTAAACCATATTATGCTAGCCGAACGTTCTTCTATACCTCACCATTATCAGGCGATGCTGAAATTGGCTTGTATGGTTCTGTTCTCATCGGTGGGTAACACCTAGAAGTGAACCACAATATTATTCGCAGTTGGAGCTAGGCTGCTTATGAAATTAAACATAGTGGATTACGTCGAACTTACTAAACCAAAAGTAACTTTGTTAAACTTGTTTGTAGGTCTTACTTGCTTTCTACTTGCAGCTTTTCCCTCAGTTAATTGGCCAAATTTGACAATGTTTGCGCTCGCTGGTTACTTCGCTTGTGGTGGAAGTAGCGTCGTAAACTGCGTGTATGATAGAAATATAGACAGTATAATGGAACGTACATCCAAAAGAGCTATACCAACAGGACGAGTTTCTCCTCGCAGTGCATTGGTATTTGGCTCCCTCCTTATAATCACAGGCATATGTATTGGCTACTTCATATTCAACGCCTTAACTGGAATAATGATGGCTTCTGGCGTAGTATTATACCTTGTAGTGTATACAATTACACTTAAGCGTACCAGTAAGTGGAACGTAGTTATAGGTGGCTTAGCTGGATGCTTTGCCGCATTTTCAGGCTGGACAGCCATTACAAATACCTTAAGTTTAACTCCACTATTGATATCTACAGTCGATTTTCTATGGACACCTGGACATTTATGGGGGCTGGCGATAAAGAAAGTTAAAGAATACAAAAAAGCCAGAATCCCTATGCTTTCTGTCACAGTAGGAATAAAGAAAACGGCCCAAACAATTTTTCTTTTTAATGTTGCTACAATAATATCAAGTTTGCTATTTCCTGCTCTAGGTTTAGCTGGAATTCTTTATTTGATAGTAGCTGCTTTTTCGGGTTTCTGGCTTATATTCGAAAGCCGAAAACTCGCAGTTTATCCTTCTGAAATGCAAGGGTTCAAAGTATTTGTGATTTCAATGCCTTACCTAGCCTGCATAATGATTGGTTTATTAGTTGATAAACTGTTTTTGTAGGGTGTTATAGAGTCTACTATTCCGATACTATTTGGTGTACTATTGTTTACGGTTCTTACGAGAAAATTAAATGGACGAATGCTTATGCTATTAAATCTAGTTATGTGTCCACAATTGTTTTGAGCATTTGATTTAATTATGTGATCCTCTCTTTAGTAAGTAGGTGATTTATGGTTGTTTTTTGTTTTCTTCTCCAGATTAATAGCATTTCATGGCGGCATGCCAGTAGTTGTCTCACAGATAACGTTAGCGCTAATGTTCGTAGCTTTAGGCATAGCTTTAAGTGGAATTGGCTACGGATTCTTGTTAAAAACAAAAGAACGCCTATTACAACATCGCTGGCAGATGACTATAGCCATTGGTTTAGTTTTAGCTGCAATATTCTTAGTAATGTTCCCTTCTCTGTACGCATTCTACAGTGATCCCGACCTAGAGGTCTTTTCTTCCCTTTCCATAATGACTATGATTCATGCAATAGTAGGCGGACCCACAATTACAATAGCAATAATCTATGCATTCGGTGATTTACCACAAAAAGTGAAGATCTGGATGCGACGAGCAGCAGTACTCTGGATAGCTAGCCTTATTTTGGGTACAGTTCTCTTCCTTCAGATGTTAGATGTACTTCCTATCTTCATGTAGCTCAGTCCTACTATTTCTTGTGAAATTTAGGTATCTCCTTAGAAATCAATAATTCATCTATTCGTAGCAAGAGTGCTGAAACTTCATATGCTCGTCTTATTACTGAACGTTTGACTTTAATCGGTTCAAAGCACACATTATCGCAGCAGCCTTGCTCTCCAACTCCGTAGTTAGCAGCACCTTCTGCATGATGCTTTATCAGTTCAAGGATAATGTCTGTTGCATTTAAACCATAATTCTCTGCTAGAGAACGTGGAATATCCATTAATGCATTGCTGAAAGCCTCGATCACGATTTGCTCTCTACCGGAAAACGTTTTCGCATAACCTTTCAGTCCTTCTACAATATGAGCTTCGATTGCTCCCCCTCCAGGCAAAACTCTACTATCAGCATCCGCCAATTTTAGAACAGTTAGACTCTTCTGAATTGCAGTTTCAAGTTCATCTATTGCTTGCGGAACGTTTCCTCGAAGCAAGAAAGTTGCACCTTTACAGCCTTGAATGGTAGTTAATTTCTCAAGCTCAACCCTTTCGCTCCAGAGTTCATCTGCAGTTCCTATATCTTGTTCTAGAAGTTCCTTTAAGCTTCCAACAATCTGGGCACCAGTAGCTTTAGCTATAGCTTGAGAATCTTTTTTATCGATTCTCTCAAGAGCAAAAATTCCGTGGTCAAATAGTTTATCCTTTTGCATTTCCTCTATCGGCTGTTCACAAAGCAGAACATTGACTTTTAAGTCTGCCAATTTCTCTATGCATTTAGTTTTTAGCTCATTCTCTTCTTCTTTGTATTCACCCATTTGTTTTGCGTTCTGAACGTTCAACATAATTGGAGTGGCGCCCTCACCCCGCATTTTTACTTCCAAACGATCAATTCCTAACCTTTCGCTTGTGATTGCGATGCGGAGGTTTTTCATGTTAGTAGGCATGTTTGGATGAGCTTTTTCTTTTTTTACTACAATTCCATGAATCAATTTGGAATCTTTTAGGCTGCCTCCTGTCTGCTTTACAAATCTAATGTTTTCTTTTTCGAACCGTCCATCAGTAAACGCATATGGGTATGCTTGTGTAATCATCGAGCACATATTTGACGTCAAAAGTTTTCTGCCACAGTCGACTGTAGCTAAGATTTTATTGCTGAGACCATCAATGTTTAATGCCAGTTTATCTAATACTTCTAAAGCCTTATTCGTTGCGAGATAATATCCATGAATGATAGTATTAGCATGGACACCCATAGATAGGAGCTCATCCGCTTTCCTCAGAAGTGAGGATAAAAACACAACAAATGCAGTCACACCATCCCCCGCTTCTTCTCGCTGTAATTTTGCAGATTCCGAAACAATAACAGCCGGAGGATATTGAATTGCCAATTCATCCAAAATTGCAATCGGATCTTTAGTAATTTTGATAACTTGCTCAGGACCACGATTATAGGTAACCATTTTGTACGAGCCTTTTGGACCAAAGCAGGGTCGAACCTTATCACTAGCATAGATAACAGTACGTAAGTTTTGTCGCCAAGTGTCTTTTCCATTTAGCCGATTAATTCTAGAAGAAATTACTTTTTCCATGAATTACCTTCCAATAGAATAGTGTCATGACTCATGTTACACACATTTATTTCTAATTTTGATATTCTTAAAACTAAGTGATTGTGTTATTACAGTCACAAGATAACATGAAGAAATCACTGTATATCAACTTTGTAAGCTCGTTAACTTAAATTCCTTCAAGAAGTAAACTATTCGATAATCAGATTTATGAAGGCCTCAATAATTTTGTGAACGCAACTGCTGAATAAGTTGAAATTCTACAGACTAACAGGGAACAACTTATTCCGCTTTGATACCCTCTTAAAAGATGCATTCTTGAATTGATTAACTTTAGATTGTATATGTAAGATGATAGAGTTAAGAAAGTCTCATAACGACTTTCCTTTTTAACTATCATTAAACATATCAGCTGTTTGTGGTTACTTCTTGAGCCAACACATATTTTTTAGTGACACACTTCTTATGTGGTCAGGCGATCGTTATGAAAAAAGTAGTCTATCTTTTGATTGCCTCAATTGTCGCAGTAGCGTTGCTGACATTTTCAAACAGCATCTACGTCAGTAAAGCACAAACGACTAATGTTCAAGCGACATTATACGCAGGAGAACTGTACAGTGCAAATGGTACATTAGTTCACGGTGCTTTCGGTTTAACTTCAACCAACCTGAGTTCCCCAGGACCAACACTATACTTTACAGCAGGAACTGTTGTGAATCTAACACTTGTAAATGTAGGAAAAGTTGGGCATGGTTGGGCGCTCACAGACTCGCCACAAACCAATGCCACTAGACTCTTCAATGCAATCATCGGCAGCGGAATTGCACCCGTTGCTGCAAACAAATCTGAGTCAGTCACTTTCACCGTTGGATCAGCAGGTACATACTATTATATTTGTCCTGTTCCTGGGCACGTAGCATTAGGCATGTGGGGAACTGTGATAGTAGTGAATCCTAACAATGCAAAAATGACTATATATGCAGGCGAACTGTACGATGCTAACAATGCGTTAACTCATGGTGCGTTTGGATTAGCCGCAAATACTCTGGATTCTCCTGGACCAACATTATACTTTACAGCAAATACTGCCGTAAATGTAACTCTTGTTAACGTTGGAAAAGTTGGACATGCATGGGCAATTACAAGTGCACCTGATACTAATGCAAATAGACTTTTCAATGCAACAATCGGTGACGCCACTAATCGTATTGCACCAGGAAATTCAAGCTCGGTTGTCTTTACAGCCGGCTCCCCAGGCACATACTATTATATTTGTCCTGTTCCTGGACATGTTGGGTTAGGTATGTGGGGAGTCATAGTTATCGTTCCAAATACAACTATCATACCTGAATTTACGTCTTGGCTAGGCATAGCGGGAATTTTGATTATGACTATTGTAGCCAGAATAATGCTGACAATGAAAGGTAAACAAAAATCAAGAATTAAGACAATATTCCTATAAGGCGCATACTTATGGTCTGCTCGCTATCAATACAACAGGGCCTTTAATAGCGCGTTGGCCATAGAATGCGTTTTTTCTTTTAACTGTAGAAAATGGGTAACTATAAATTTTGTAGGAATACGAAGATTAACGCATGACTCTAAGATCCACTGAGATAAGGCTTCACTATTATCGTTGGATGGTACTGTTAGCAGCACTGCTATCGTTTATGATGTATGCTTTTTCACTTCAATCTGTACCACCACTAATTCAACAACTTAAAATTATGTACGGTATCGACAATGCTATCGCTGGGCTCCTTATGTCAGTCTTAGTTATTCCAGCCATCATTCTTGCGTTACCTGCGGGTGTACTAATTGACAGATATGGATACCGCAAGGTTGGTCTTCTATCAATTCTAACAATCGCACTTGGTAGCTTAATGATGGCTTTCTCTCAAGATATTACTTCAGCTCTGTTCTCTAGGTTTATCGTAGGTATAGGAGGAGGATTGGTAACAGTTGGCACTCCTTCCATTGTTCCTCAATGGTTTGAGCATAAGGAAATGGGGAAAGCGATGGGAGTCTATGCAGTAGGAATGCCTGTAGCTACAACTGTTGCATTCTTTTCAGTTCCAATTTTAGCTCAGATTTTTGGTTGGCAAGCACCATTTTATCTTTCCTTCATAATGTCAATGATAACAGTTGTTGTCTTTTGGTTAATCGTTCATGATGGCCCATTAAAGAATCGTGGAACAACGGTCAAGTTATCTGAAGTCAAAGAAGTTTTTGGGAATTCTGAGGTTTTCAAGGTAAGTTTAGTTTGGATGTTTTTCAATATGGTTTCAATTGGTTTTCTAACATGGGCGCCAGCCATGTTCGTTATGTTCAAAGGTTTATCTATCATATACGCGAGCATGGTTGCAAGCTTGATAATGATCGCGAACTTCTTTTTTGTTCCAGTCTATGGTTGGGCTTCGGACAAACTTGGCAGGCGTAAGCCCTTCATAATTGTTGGACCTATAGCTATGGCACTAAGTCTTTACTTTATTGCCTATGCTATGGGAATAATTTTGCCGTTATCTGTTTTTGTATTAGGTGCATCGGCGGGGACTATTCCGCCAATAGTAATGGCTATTACTGGTCAAACTTTACCTCCAAAACAAGCGGGCATGGGTTTTGGGGTAGTATCATTTTGGCAGAACCTAGGTAGTGCCTTAACAGCACCTGTGATAGGATATTTAATACAGGTTACTGATTCTTTGCCTCTTACATTTGCCGGCATGTCTCTTTTTGCATTTCTTGCCGCAGCGGTGGCCTTGACTGCAACAACAAAATAGACTCAAGCTAGGCTATGATAGATGACTTTCAGAGGTAGAATGGAAAATTATTACTAAAGAATACTGTGATGGCAGAAAAGCATTCGAAAACTCAGTACATAAATGAGGTTGGAGTTAGGAAGAGAGTTAAACCCTTAGAAAAGTGGAGGTTCACCGAGAATATTCTTTTTTACTTAAAATTTCGCATATGCTTTAGTCCTTGCTCTGCTGCCTATATGCCTTGAATTCTATTTTCCCGCATCGTGGACATAAGTAGATCACTACAGGAAGCATATCAGCGCTAGGCATGGATGGCTTTAGACCCTTCCATCTGTCGACTCTAAGCTCGGTTTTAGTTTCCGACATTTCGACGTTACATGATAGGCAATGCTTAGTTTGGTTATTTGTTATTTGTGTTTCCTGGACCTCTTTAGCTTCTCCAATCATGTTTTCTGTCGGAGCTTCTTCTGTTCTAATTGGTACATGTTTCACGTTAGGGCTTCCAAGATAATTACAGCTAATTGTGCACCTTGGTCTTAACGTGCAAAGATAACAGCAAGACATCTTCTCTTCCTTTTTACATTTAACCTGTCGATTCTCCTTTGCTCTCACATTCTCAGCTACTGCATTACACATTTTATCAGTTGTAATATACTCACAGATACTCGCCAAATCCGACAAGATACTCCCTTCCTACTGCACAACAAAAACTGTTCTCCATATATATTTTGGTCGGTCTGCAGAAATGTTAATTGTTTTTCGGGTTAAACCAAGACTCTTTAGATTATTATTGCAGTGAAAATTGAATTGTTTTTTCTTTATCAAAAGTGGTTTGGAATGCCTTGTTAATGTCTTCTAATCGAAATCTATGTGTTATTAGATCTCAAGAGTCTAATTTTCCAGATGCGAAAAGATCAATACACATTTTTATTTCGCGATAAATTCCTAGAATGAATAACTAGCGCTCGGAACTAGTTGAATTTCTCCTTAAGATTATTCGCCTGTGATAATCAGTGTAATCTGTGCTAGATTAATTGAAGATGTGGTCTTATCTTGACTTCTATTATATCGACTCTCTTTGGTCTTGTTAACACGTAGTGTATGCAATTTGCAATATCTTCGGCTTTTAATTGTTTAAGTTCTTGCTGTTTTTGTCTTTGCTGTTCTGGGGTAAGTTTATTCATGTCTGAACCTACTTCACCCGGTTCAATTAATGAAACCCGTATTCCGGACTCATTGACTTCCTTGCGTAATGCTTCTGTAAAACCTTGAATACCTGCTTTAGTTGCTACATAGACTGAACTACCCTTCTCACGTACATCAGCACTCATTGAGCCAACAATTAGAATCTGTCCAGCCTGTTTATTTTTCATACGTTTTAACGCTTCGTGAGCTATTGTCATATAACCTAACAAATTTGTTTTTACTATGTACTCTTGATCATCATATGACATTTCAGCTATAGCTTCTGCACCCAATGCAGCATTATTAATCAGTATATCAAGATCGCCTAGCTCGCTATCAACTTTGCTAAAAACACGTTCTACATCCTCTTTCTTAGAGGCGTCAGCAGTTAAACCTATCACATTGCCACCTGCAGCTTTTATGTCCTTAAGTGCATCATTTAGTTCTTTTTCACCCCGACCAAAAATCAACATTTTTGGACCAAAAGAAGCAAGATAGATTGCAGTTGCTCGTCCTATCCCCGTTGTTCCGCCGGTAATCAAAATAGTCTTATTTTGTAAGCTTATCTGTTCGTTTTCCTGCATGTTTTGATTTTTTTCCAATGCTATTCACCTCCATCAAAAGTTACAATTCAATAGTTATGAATGATCCAGATGAGCCAAAATTCATGATGATTCTCTTGTTAAGTACGCTTTTCCTTCATATTCAGCAAGTTTAAGCAATACATAACCTCATAGAATTCTTTTAGTTTTGAAAATATGCTTTTAGTAAACCATTTGTGGTTTTTATACGTATGTGGTTGTAGAGTGATACAAGCACCCGCATTCTGTTTTTTAGGTCGTATTTTGATGGAGTTTGCGTTACAGAATGAGAACAAATGTTCTTATTTTAGGTATCACTTTTTTTGTTTTTAGAAAATAATATAGAAAATTAGGTTTGTGTCATTGATTCTAAATATTTTTGAGTGTTCTTAAGTGTTGTTTTCGCGCGCGCTATTTGTAATATCCAGCTCAAGAATCTTATCTCCAATTTTCCGTGCAATCTAATGATGAGGATAAGGATTCTCAGAGCGACCGGTTTGGTTTACCCACCTGGTATACCGTTCGAAGAGAAGTTAATGCTACTCAAGTTAAAGTGCATTATACACGAGTAATTCATGTTGCTATATAGTACTGGATTATAGGCAATAGAGGTAGCTAGAGCAGATTAATGGCTTGAATGGATGGGTGGAATTCTGTTATGCCAAGGCATTGCTTGCTCGAGTGAACTTGCAAGGCGAATCAATGCACTTTCGTCTCCAAACTTAGCCATGAACTGTACTCCTATTGGCAAACCTGACTGACTTTGTCCAAGAGGCAAAGTGATAGCCGGTTGTCCAGTTGCATTAGCAGGCGTAGTCGGTAGTCGGGTTTCATCGCTGAGGCGCATATAACCAATAAAGTCAAGGTCTGTTCGCATTTTGGAATACTTGCCAATTGGTTCTGGTAATTTCATTAATGTAGGTGTGAGCAATATATCATATTGTTCGAAGAATTTGCCAAAAATTCTTCGGAATTTATTGAGCACAAAGTCAGCTGTTAACATATCAGCTCCTGTTAGGGTTTTGGAATAGTTATAGAATGATAGCGTAACGGGCTCCGTGTTCTCCTCTGTGATTGTTTTGCCATCCATAGCTGCGAACATGTCAAGCCCTGCATACATGCCAAAAGCCCAAGCTACACATACTGCATGTAAATATTCTTCATAGTCAAAGCTAGGACTAGCTTCAACAAGTTGGTGACCTATCTTTTCACATACAGAAACTACTCGTTTTACACAGTTGATCACTTCTGAATTTACAGAACTTCCAGGTTGCCATGAATCCGTTGTCCAGGCTATGCACAGTTTTTCTACTGGAGCGTTGATTTCTTGTACATAAGGCCGACTTGGTTGAACTATGATAAATGGGTCACCAAGCACAGGTTTTGATACCATATCAAGCATCAAGGCCGTATCTCGTACAGTTCGGCTTACAACAAATTCTTGTAGCATTCCAGGATCTCCAAAATCGGGACCAAGAGTAACACGTCCACGAGAAGGCTTCAGTCCGACTAGACCGCAGGCACTTGCTGGAATACGAATTGAACCACCGTTATCGCTCGCATGTGCTATGGGAACAATACCTGCTGCAACGCTTGCTGCAGACCCACCACTTGAGCCTCCAGCCATAATCTGAAGATTCCAAGGATTGCAAGTATCACCGGTTAATATCGATTCAGTCGAGGTACCTATGGCAAATTCTGGAGTTGTTGTGCGACCTAACAAATTCACTCCTGCTTTCTTGAAAAGAACAGTTAAGAATGAATCTTTGTCTACGACATGTCCCTTCATAAGTCTAGACCCCATCTCTTGGCGTCGTCCGCTTTCTCCAGCGCCAATATCTTTCATCAAGAATGGTACTCCAGCCAGTGGACCAGTAAAGGTTGCGTTATCATCCAACCTTTCAATACGATCGGAATATACTTCTATGATAGCATTGATTTTAGGATTGAGCTTATCTACGGCTTGAGCAAAAAGATTCGCAAGTTCTTTGGGCGAGGTTTCTCTCTTTTTAACTAGATTGGCTAAAGAGACACCGTCGTAGGTTGAGTATTCAGCTAGGTTCATATATTCACTTCTCCTTTATCGTCCTCTAGGAATGGATTTGTTTTACCAATTGAGTGATACATTGCCAAACGAAGAGCATTTTGTCGTGGATCCATCAAGTGAAAATCGATTCGATTTGGAACATAAGCAAAACCAATGCTTGAATTAGGATCGGCAAAACCAAAACATCCTCCAAACCCAATCATCCCAAAAGAGTTTGGATGAGCAAATGGAATCTGAGGGCTTGGCTTCAAAAAACCAAGGGAAAATTGCATTCCTTCCGATTTCATTACTTCATCATAGAATCCACGTGTTGGCGGAGTTGCTCGTGCCATTAACTGTTTTAGAGTCTCATCACGCAATCCAAGTTCTTTTCCACCAGTTGCAAAGACACTATATGCATGAGCCATAGCTCGAGCTGTTCCAATTCCTCCTCCAGAAGGCACTTCAACTTTTCGCGTATAGATGTGTTCTTTATCTTCTGGTAAGTCTCCCCACAGAGCTCTGTTAATATTTGACCGTGGGTAAACGGCTGAGAGTACCAAAAAGACAGGGAGTTTAATATCTGCGCCGACTGGATTAACCATATACGGTTTTGCCAGCCTAGAATTAGGAATATTTTCTGGCAATCCAATATAGAAATCTAAACCCATTGGAATAGCTATTTCTTCCTGAAAGAACCGTCCAAGACTTCGATGTTTTGGATCAACTCTGCGAAGTAACTCGCTCTGATAGAATCCAAGAGTAATGGCATGATATGCTTGTCGCTCGCCAGATTTCCAAGATGGTTTTTGACGAGCTAATAAAATTGCAAGCCGATCAAGATCAGCTTCCAACCTCACATCTACACGTTTGTCTAACGCAAAAAGTCCTGCTTGATGTGCAAACAATTGTCTGATAGTAATCTTCTCTTTATCATTCTGCGCAAACTCAGGCCAATATTTCATGACACGTTCATCTAAATCAAAAAGCCCACGAGAATGAGCAAGAGCCATAGCCAAACCAGCTAATCCCTTAGTGGCAGAATAAGTGATAACCATTGTATTCTCTTCCCAAGATTCACCAGTGGTCTTGTTGCGGATACCACCCCATAAATCGACCACCTTTTCTCCACGATAGTAAATGCAGCATGCAGCTCCAAGCTCGTTGCGACACTCGAAGTTTTCAACAAATGCTTCGTGCACAGCCTCAAACCCGGGCTTTACAAAACCTGATATTGCACCGCTATTGCTCATTTTTTGGTCACGCTACGGGAATATTCTCATCTGAATGTCCGCAGTTATAAGATTAACGAGTAATCCAAAAATCTGCAAAAATAGGAATACACAAGAAGTAATGTACAAAGAATAACTTCGAAACCATAATTTACTCTATATTCAAGGAGATAATCGTCAAGTTTGTTGAGTTTGTGTAGTAGCGCGGGCGCATGCTCTTGGCGTTACTAAACGTTTTCTGAGAAACAATGATAACCTAGTATAAGAAAGGTGATTTTATGAGTTAAAGTCGTAATCCCTTAGCCCAGTAATATTGAAAGAGTTCTTTTACCCAATTAACAAAGGTTGGATCTTTACCGATGAAGCCAACATAATCAGTCTTACCGTCAGGTAAACAAAAACTTATAGCAGCTTCTTTCTCGCTCATCACAAAATTTACTGGAATATCCTCGATAGCTCGCCATTCCACTGCACGTTCCATTCCTGCAACAGTAGGAGCAGTGGGAATGTACCGTTTGTGAAAAAGAAATTTATATTTAACACCTCTTGGAATGCTCTCTATTAGGATATGACGAATGTTTAGTGGTTGCTCTGAGCCTCCGCCCCACAGGTATTGTTCAGCTTCTCGGGTTATCCTTTCAGCCACATTGATGTTCGCAATCATATCGGAGCTAAACTCAGCATTAGAAAGCTCCCCTATACGATCCAAAAACTGACTGGGTAACTGGCTAAAATCATGACTAGAAAAAAACTGTCTATGTTTAAAAAGAAAATCTAACGTTCCCGAAAACCTCAGAACGAAAGTTCCATACTGCGTTATACCATAACTGCCATCAGTTTGCTTCTCAATGAGAAGAGCCTCGCTTAGTCGCTGCAGTTGTCTAAAAGTGTCTGTGGTAGTTAAATCTAATTTGCGAGCAATTTCCCTCATCTTTCCTTTTTCACTGCTAATTTTGCTTAATATGCTAAGTCGGCTTTCGCTTGCAAGTTCAAAGAATAGTCTTTCGATTCCCTCGTCATCTGCCATTTAACGTCACCTGATGTGAACGATTTCCTACTGATGTGTACAATTGCACACTGTAAGCAAATAAAAGTAATCTTTGTTGCAGTCCAAGCTCTTTTAGGTGAAAACAAAAATGGAAAACACAATTGAAGGCGAACGTTTCTTTTCGGTGGAACTGAAATCTAAGATCCACCTGAAAAATGTAAGATTGACCAATGGCTCAACCGAGAGTGCCCTGATAGAAGGTACTTTGGGAGAACTTGTCCGAGCATCATTTGCCGAGGGCATAATCTTGGAAGTTGTCGGAAAAAAGGGGACTCTCAGAATAAATTTAGCCCAACAAGAAATCGCAGATCAAACTAACAAAACAGAGGTGAAATAAATGAACATACTAAAAAGGAGTAAACCTGAAAAGATAGATATCGATCCACAATGGAAAAACCTATACAGAATCGGCGGTATAGCAGCCTTAGTCGCAGCGGTACTTGCCATAACTGAAGTGATTATTGAAGCAAGTGGCTCAAGCCTGACTTCTGCTCCAAGCACAATAACTGAATGGTTTACGCTCCTCCAAAATAATAGACTCCTCGGATTAGCAGTGTTGGGTATCTTCGAGAGCACTTTCTTCATTCTTACGGCTTTAATGTTTATCTCACTTTACCCTGCTCTGCGAAAAACAAGCCAAGCAACGATTGTCACTGCTATTTTTCTAATATTAACAGGAACAATTGCCTACTTGGCAACCAACCCAGCGCTCGCACTAGATTCGTTAAGCATTCAATACGCTGCGGCTACAAGTGACTCACAGAAAGTAATCTTTCTATCTGCGGGACAAGCTGTTCTCGCTATGGGTCAAGGCACAGGCTCAACCCTGACGTTCCTCTTAGCAGCGATCGCTGGCTTACTTGCATCCATAGTCATGCTTCGGAGCCAAGCATTCAGTAAATCTATAGCGATCATAGGAATTATAGCGAATATATTTGGACTACCAGGCTCTGCTTTAGGTTTGGTTGTCTGGACAATCAACGGTTTACTGATGCTAGTTTGGACCGTGCTAATTGGTCGACGACTCCTGCAGATAGCAAACAACAATAATCCACTGGTCGGAGGGGAAAAGCAGTGAACTCAGAAAATAGAACCTTGATAGCTTACGCAACAAAGGGCGGTGCAACACAAAAGATCTCCAACCAGATTGCTCAAGTTCTTCGCACAAAATATGGCCTTCAGGTGGATGAAGTCAACTTAGCAAAGCAGGGAGTTCCAAATCTCGCATCTTATAACAATATTGTTGTTGGAACCGGAGTTAGAAAAGGCGCAATCTACGAAGAAACACTACAATTCCTAAACAGAGACTTCACAGGAAAACACACTGCTTACTTTACCTGTTCTGGATTCATCTATCCCAAAAGTTACGATGAAACGGTATTAATATACACAAAAAACGTGCTCACGAATTATCCCCAATTCCGGCCTATCGCAACTGAAGCATTTGGAGGATACATAAAGATACTGGGTCTGCCTATAGCTAGAAAAATGAATTCAGACAAAATAGAGTCATGGGCTGAACAGTTAGGGAAGACATTTTCAAAGTCGCTATAATTGACTTTTAAATCGAGTCAACAGCATTATTTTCTTTTTTTGCTACATACAACTTGAAGGTGGAATTCTGAAATCAAATTCGCAAAATTTAGGCTCCTTTTTTAGACAACGGAAAACCATGGGAAGGGATCCTATACGTGTTTTCCTCTTTCCCAATAGTACTGGAACAAGTCTTTAACCCAGTTTCGAAATGTTTCATCTGTTCCAAAGAAGCCAGCATAATCCATTTTCCCTGTCATCTGGCGGAAACACAGGCCAGCGACTTTTTCAGTGAGAACGATTATTGCTGGCAATTCAGGTAGAGTTCTTGTTTCAAGATTCTTTGCAGGTTTAGCCGAAGTATCTGTTTCGAAGCGGTTTTCCGGGACAATAAATTTCATTCTTATTCCTCTATCAACTTTTTTATCCATTACTGGAAGCATGTGTTGAGGAATGGTGCCTTCTGCCATACCCCACCCAAACTGTTCCATCTCTGCATAAGCATTTTCACCAAGATTCAAAAACTCAATAGTGTCTGTTACTAATCTTGTCTGTGCAAGTTCAGCTAAGCGATTTAAAAATTGAATCGGCAATTTTGTGAGGTCATGGGTTGAGAAGTAACCCCCGATATTTAGAGATAAACTCTAAAGAAGAACTAAGCTGCAGCACAAGTCTTCCGAATGGGGCTAAAGCAAAGTTGCCGTCAGGTAGCCTCTGGACAAGCATAGCTGCACTTAACCGTTCAAGCTGTCTAAACGCTTCTGTTGCAGTCACATCTAATCGGCGGGCGATTTCCTGCATTTTCAAATTCTCGTTTTGCAGTTCATTCAGTATGGCCAGTCTGCTCTCGCTTGCTAACTCAAAAAATAGTTTTTCTAAACCAAGACTATCTTCCAAAGCGTTTTAACTCCAATGTTAAACTATTGACTACACTATTTACTTCTTAGCATCAACGTCAAATAAAACTAATCGCATTTGGCGTCCTAAGGATTATCGAGGAAACCAAAAATGGAAAACATCAGCAAGAAAGAACGCGTCTTCTCTGTAGAACTCAAGTCAAAGAACAGCCTAAAAAATATAACAGTGGCTAACGGCGCTAATGATACTGTGCTAGTTGAGGGTACAATAGGTGAATTAGTTCAAGCCATCTTTGCAGAAGGTATTGTTTTAGAAGTCATAGGAAAGAATGGTGTTCTTCGACTTGATCTTGAAGAGCAAGACATCAAGAGAATATCTGAAAAGAAACAACTGGAGGTAGAGAAAGATGAATAAGCTCAAGGTTGCTGCTTCAGCCCTTGGGATCTTTGCTGGACTCGGTGGTCCAGTTCATGGACCGGGCGAAATACTTCAGGGTCACATTGCTCCCGGCAGCATTGTGTTTGAAGCTTGGCCTGGTTTTGAAGCGTTGAGTGGCGAACCTGCGATGACAATTATTCCTAATCTTCTAATAACTGGCATATTTGCTATCATCATAGGTATCGTGTTATCGGTTTGGTCTGCAAAGTTTATCGACGGAAAATTTGGCGGTTTAGTGATGATTCTTCTTACCGTTGGACTGCTTCTTTTTGGTGGAGGCTTAATTCCGCCTCTGTTTGGCTTTGTCGCAGGAATACTCGCTTTAGTCTTGAACTGGAGAAGAGTAAAAGGATGGAACCACCAATGATTAGTGCACTGATTGTTTATGGAACTCGATACGGAGCAACAACAGGTACTTC
>DATGZD010000159.1:0-40935 GCA_035297385.1 Candidatus Sulfotelmatobacter sp.
ATATTTTAGAAGTTGACGATCCGCATGGGCTACTATAATTCGCAAAATAGGCGTTAGGAGATAGAGACCTAAAAGCATGTATAGGTACCAGAAATGATAGTAGGGACCTGTTAAAATGCCTTGGACAATGAAATTCCAAGAAAAAGTTTGATGAATAACTAAGAAATCATATGCAAAATAGGCAGCTATCCAAAACAGAAAAGGTAGACCAATACGAGCAAACCGTTTTCTAAAAAAAACACTAAGGGACTCAATCTTTGAGGGTCGAAGTAACAAAGCTCCTGTCAACATAACAAAAAGTGGAACACCGATGCGTGTGAAACTATCATAAATATTAACTGTCCACCAACGCCAAATCTCTGATTGACTCATAAGAGGTAGCGTAATGATTTGATGAGGTTCATTTGCTGCATGAAGCCAGATTATAAACACTATGGCAACAGTACGAATTAAGTCTACGGGAAGAGATGTTTCAGTCTTCGACATTTTTCTCCCTTTGGCGCCCGCCTGTTTCTATAATATAATTTGCTAATAAGACTTAATGTTCCATAGAGAAAACAGACATAAGCAAGATTAGCTAGCTGTTTGTTATCGCACTATTCTCACAATCGATTTTTGAATATCGACACCTTTGTGTATGTACAGTTTTGTTGAGTATCCCAAACAAACTAAACCGATCATGATTTGCTAACAAGTTCTCCCGTTTTGGTAACGAGAACCGTCCAATTTTGCGCTTTAGGCAGCATGTGCTAACAAACCCAAATAGTTAACCAATTTTAATTAAAGTTTAGTCAACACGCTTGCAACCACAATTGCCGTCTTATTCCTTGCATCATTCCAATTTTAGCCTGCAGTAAAGGCGTGACACAAATGGCTATTTAGCTCTCCTGATGGAACATTCTGTTCCACTGAAATAATAGCAAACTAGATCCTTTCAGCGATGATAGTCAAGAAACCTTGACTAAGCGTTAGTCAAGAAAGTTTGACAAGAATGCTTTTAATCCATCTAAGCCTCAAATTTTATGTGAAGTTGACTTGAGAAAAGCAGAAACAATACTCATTATATTCCTGACTATAACGACAATTGCTACACAACCATTTATTTCAATAGTAGCAAAAGCACAACCACAACCACAAAATGTTGAAACCTTAGGTCCACTCATAATATGCTCAGCAGGAGATAGCCTAACAAACGTCAAAATTTCTTCTCCTCAAAACCAGAGTTGCCTAAACAATCCAATACAACTAAATTTCTCAGTAACAGCAGTTGGAATGTTTAAACAATTTGGAAATATTGGATACAGCCTAGATAGCGGAATCATCGAGAGCATAACCAACTTTATCAATAAATCAGTAGAGTGGGCAGGTCCAGATTGGTATTGGAATCGCACAACAGTCTTTGCCAATATTAATTTGCCCACTTTATCGGATGGAGTTCATAATGCAACTGTTTACTATGGATGGCAATATTTGGGAACTAATAATCCAGATTTAGAAAGATTTGAAATATATGCATATGCAACTGTCAGTTTTACAGTTGGTAACCTTGCACAAACAGAAAATTCCATACCAAAACCATCTATTCCAGAATTTACAGTCAAGTTACTTACTTCTTACGCAGAAAACACATCAACCATACAATTTACAATAAAAAATCAACCTTTTGATAAAAGCTTGAACCGTTCGCTTTACTACAACATTAGATACAGAATCAACGGCAGTAATTGGAAAGAAGTTTATAGACCAGATGATGGCTTCCCAAGCCAATCTCACTCAAACTATACTATCCTAGAATTTTCTTCATCAAATGAATATGACGGATATTTTTTAGATACTTCTACAAGTCCTCCTTGGAGTTTTACAATTATTGCACCAAACAATTCTATACTAGATGTACAAGCAAAAGCTATGATTGGCTACATACATAGAGTTCCGAACTCTAATTTCACAAGCCAATTAGATATGTATCCTTACGTCTTCAGTGGAGAAACAAGCGATTGGAGCAACACACAAACTATAACCATTCCTATCTCTTCGCAACCAGAAAATCCAACACCAAATCAATCTACAAATCCACCAAACAATTCTACTGCAAATCAAATCAATATGTACGAAATAATTGTTACACTCATAGTAATTATTGGAATTACTGCAATAACTGCTACTTTACTTGCTTACTTTAAGAAACATAAGAGTGCATGACATTTGAACACTCTAATCTATATTACACTGCATTACAACGCTACAGGAGAAATCAGGAATTAATAGAACAAAGAAGTTAGCCTTAGTCTTCATAGTAGCAATCTTAATTATAGCGTTAGTGGCAGGAATCCTATTGACGGATTCGCCAGGACAAGAAAAACAAGAAGACAACCAAGAAAAAACAGCACTCAACTTATACCCTTACTCTTTAGGCGTACCCTCTGGGACCGACGTAAAAACCTTCATCGTAACAGTTGAAACCAACTGGACCTCAAAACCCGAAGTCAACCTACCTGCACCTGAGGCACGACAATTTGACAAGTCTATTGGGCTCATCTTCCTTGATGGAAACAGCACCAAAAACGTCTTCTTCAACATAACAATCCCAACCAACTTACTTTCGGGAAATATCTCACTTATCTGGAAATACTACGAGCAAACTCTTGACCGTTACACGTTGTCTAATAACGGCACACACAACTCTGTGCAGATGACATTCGCATTCAAACCCTTCTTCTCAGGAATGGGTTACTTTAGGATACAAGGGACACAAGCAGCCTGGTAGACAACCCACTTATTAGACACTACATTTATCCTTGCAACCCCACTATCCTACGTATTATGTAGGTTTGTTGAACAGCTCTCACGAAAACTTGCCACAAGAATCCTAAACAAATCCAAAAGACAAACTTCCCAATCAATAAACAACACGTAACAAATCAATTCTTGCTAGTTTCATGGAAGTCTTTACCATACAACATAACAATTGTACGTTATCGTGCATGTACCTAAAATTCTGTAAGTTTTTTATACAAAGACTGAACAAAGAAGATGTCTTGTTTCCATAACACAGAAGGCACGAAGGACTGAGAGAATTAAGACAGCCGCAATTATCTCTATTCTTATCATCATCTTAATCAGCCTCAGCTCAACTGCAAACTACTTCAACATACAGATACCAGAAGTAAAAGCAGCTGTAGGCAACCATCACATCTATGTCACATATACTGGAGCAAGCATAAACGATGATTACTATGGTTACCATTCTCGTGTGCATTTCTATTTAGAACATGAAGGTGGACCACAGAACGAAACGAGAGTAACCTCAAGTTATGATGGTCAAACATTCAACTTCTACATTACAATCAGTTACGTCATTTCAACTAATACTGTCTTCACATGCAGACTAGAAGACAATAACTACTACTCCAATGCGAACATACATGTACCTTTTTCAGAACCCTTCAACACATGGATAACCGACGAAATGCAAGATGGCTCGGTGACACACTACTACAAGTACATGATAACTAATCAGGCACCCACGATAGATGGCCTTACTGGTCCAATAAGCTATAACAAAAACTCGCCCTACACGTTTACGGCAGCAGCCTCTGACCCTGAGAGCGATTCAATTACTTACAAATGGGTAATAGATGGAATAACCCAATCGACTACGAACTCATCGATAAGCTACATGTCCTCAGGTAGCAATCCTGCCCATACAATAGCAATTAAAGCAACAGATGCACTGGGACTAACCAGCGCCTGGACAAACAAAACCTTCACCATACCCACAGCTTCAAATGAAAAGCCAACGGTAAGCGCTGTAACAGGACCCAGGAGCGGCACTTTAGGAACCTACACTTGGACAGCAACAGGTTCCGACAACGAAGAAGGCACCTTAACTTATGAATGGTACATAGACGGCGCGTATAAATCTGGAAGCAATAGTTTCACCCACCAGTTTAGCTCCAACGATACTTTAGGTCAACACACAATAAGAGTAAGAGTAAAAGATAACAATGGTGAATACAGCGATTATGCCACTTTAACCTTCAGCCTAAACATGTCTGAACAGGTTGCTCCCCCAACATTCACTCCCTCAGGTGGAACATACTATTCCACTCAAAACGTAACCATCAATTGTGACATAACTAATGCGGTCATAAGGTATACACTTGACGGCTCTGAACCCACAGCTTCCTCACCTGAATATTCGAATGAAATCTTCTTAAACTCAAGCACTGTCATCAAAGCTAAAGCATTCACACTTGGAATGACTGAAAGTGAAACGATTTCAGCCATGTACACGATTAAACCATTAACAGCTTTCACAGAGTTAGAAAACTGGTCGTACTACGTAACAATCGCATTAGTCATCATTGTAATCGTCGTGCTTGACGTAACTGGGTTAATTCTATGGTTCAAACCAGGGAAAGAAAGTGTTTCAGAAGAGAACCTCCCTATCCATAGAACTACAAAATACTTTCGATTGATCATGACCCTGATACACAAAATACTATTGTTATCCTAAAATTGTTGAATCCTGACTGTTTAATTCTACTGTAACATATGTGCCCTAGAATCATAGAGTACTCTCAGATAATAGATAGGATCGAAGGAACGTAAAGTCAAAAATTCACACTATCGCCAACTCAGCGAACAGGTGACGTAATATTGCTCTGTAGAAAAGCGAAGTCTATTCTTTTGTTCTTAGATAGTTTTCAAAAATCTTCAATGAGGGATATTTTTGGATCTCCTCAAAATATCTTACCACACTAATGCCACGAGGAGTAATTACGTATAATGACTTATCTTCAATGGAGTGTTCTTCAGCATAATGTCTCTCTAACAATAGAATTAAATATTCTTTTATCGTGTCAGAATTAATACCTGTTTTGCTGATAATCTGAGATAATTCCATTGGTTTTTGATTCATCAGAACCTCTAAGACAACGATGTAGTCGGTTAAGTGATGAACCCAGACCCACCCTCTTCAACAGATTCTATCAATCAGTTTACATATAAAAAAGTTATGTATCGGAAGAGAGCAGTCTTGAAATTCAAGAATAGATAGTAAGCCCTTTGTCTCTTTAATAATACAGTTATGCTTACCTACAATCTAAGTCATCCCAACAAGTCGCATTAGTCTTCATAATTAATCAAAAACAGTAACTGCTCTAAATAAGAGAATTGGCAAAATCTTATTAGTCCAAGAGACTATTCAAAAACATAGATATCACATGCCCGAACAAACTGCTATAACGGAGAAGATGGCTACAATAAAAGCTGTTGTCACTGTCTTAGAAGAACATGAAAAAGAATTAGACCGTCTGCTAGAAAAATTGGATGAGTTAACTGCACAATTAAATGAGACCGAAAAGATGGTTGAAAGGATCAATAAGATCGATGAAAAGATAGATGCCCTAAGAAGAGACCTCTCGATCGTAGCAAAATGTTTGTTAGATGAAAACAATCGCAATTACTTTACCGGCAACTAAGATAACAGAAAAAACTTTGCTGTTTTCAGAAAGATGTCTATGCTACATTCACTTATTAAGAAGAAATTATGGGTTCAAGCAAGAATCATAGATGTTATAATATTAAATTGGTTTTTCTTGAAAAAGTAAACTTACAGCACACCGCTACACAGTCCAAAAGGTTTTTATTATCATTATACAGTTTTGAAGTACTTCCAAACCGTTCTGAAAAACACACTCGCAACCTGACAGGTGATTTAGGCATAAGCAAAAAGAAATTTCCTGAAAAGGACACAGAATTAACAGGAAACCTACCCTTACTCGTATGTGAATGTGGTGCCAAAATCCTGCTATTGCCCGATTTAAAGGTCATGAACCATGCGATTGAAGTTCATGTCGCTGAACATATAAGAAGTGTAAATGAAGGTTGCAAAAAGAACGAAATTGCGGCTCACGTTAGACAGGTTCTAACTGAACAACTTTTTGAAAAAGCAGGCAAGACAGAAGAGTAACTTCACCAAAATATGCATAGACTTCAAAAATACTGCTAAATTTCGCCTCTAAACTTTAAAACTCCAATATGCTCTCTTGTTTCTCCATATATCAGTAGCAATTTTTGTTACGAAATTTACAAAACCAACACAGCATCAGGTTTCAAAAACACTAAAAGAATGCAAAACAATAATTAATCATCACTCCAAAAAACGGTCAAAATAATCTTTAGCAATATATCTACATATTATGAATAGTTAAAACTACAGGACAAAACTTAGCGTTTATGGGGGTTACTGAATATGGAGACTTACGAAAACAGCAATAACAAACCTGAAGGAAATAATCAACCCATTCTGGACCAAATATCTCGAATGAAATGCATAAGATGCCCAGAATGTGGCGAACCAATCCTTATGGTTCCAACTCTGGGAAAAATGATTGAAGCAATCGAGAATCACATAAGCATACACAGAAAATCGCCGAACGAAGATAGGTCAGCAGCCCAAATAAGAAGACCATTCATTCGAGACAACCTAACAGAACAATTATTCCAACACGCTGCAGACTCCATTGAACCTCGCCGAAACGTTTCACCTTGGCTCTAGCTGAAGGCTAATGCTAAACAAAAACAGAATCCACAATTCACTTTTCTTATATTTTTCACTCGTACAAATGTCTATCACCAAGGACTAAAACAAAATGTCAAAAAAAACGCAGTCATGCGAAGAAAAATATGGCTATAGCTTTACACTTAACAAAGAAAAAAATTCACTCAACGCACAAAATAATCCAAGAAACCTAACCAAAATCCAAAACCAAGTTCTACAGACAGTCGTCTATTACGGCAAAAAAGCTCACTTCTTATCATCAAATGATCTAGAGAGAATGATGTCCTACAAGAAGAATGATATCGATCGTGCCATAACCTTCCTACGAGACTCTGGTCTTATCAAGACAACACACGCTAACGGAATCCTCTACTACTGCCCATTCAATGAGTTTAAACACTTGATGAAACAAAAAGAAGACATAATCATTAACGATAAAATCGAAAGTAAACTCATAAAAAGGGTACGAGAATGTGTAGAACAGCTTTATCCCAACGCACTGATTGAGCCTTCGGAAGAACTGGCAGGATTAGATAGGCATAGGGGTTTTGATATAATCTTTGAATTTAAATTACCAGTACAAAGCAAACAGTTTATTGTTGTTGACGTCTACGCAAAGATACCTATAACTGAATACGTCGTTCAATCATTCATTAGAAAGATTAAATGGAACAGGAACGAATCTAGCTCTAACGACGAGAGTGAACGGACAAGTTATCCTCTTAGGGGCAGGACTCTTGGAATAATAGTATGTAGCTATGCTAACCAAAAAGCAATCGATGCTGCTCATAAAAATGAAATCTCCTTGCTTAACTTCAGAGACATTTACATAAACTATGACCAAGTTCGAAAGAACGTCGAATTAGCTGGCTAACCATGCTCAGATAAGCAGCATTAATTATGCTTTATCTTATAATGTGTGCTAATTATTGAGTGTCTCTTATTTTTTAGCTTTTTAACAATACTTCAAATTGTATGTTTTACAACAAGAATAGTCTTTCTTTTGACATAATATTTAATTTGAAACTTAGTTTTTAAATTTAGCACGCAGAATCTTTTTGATTATGGAATATGAAACGAAAAAACGCTAAACCAAAAACAATTACTTGTATTTGTGGCCACAGAGTCACAATAGTTGATGAATTAAAGGACATGACTAAAGCCATTGAAGATCATTGTCGAGAACATGAATTAACGCATAAAGATAGTGCGGCTCAAGTAGACGTTATTCGGAAAAACCTTATTTCTCAATTAAACAAAGCTCTAAAACCAAAAAATGAAGATACCAACGTAGATATTATAAAGTCCAAAATTAAGAACCTGGAATCCGAAATTAACACTGTCTGGTCAGAGTATAACATTCTTCTAACAAAATACCAACATTTATTGTCCGATTATACACATCTCAAAGAGCAATACGACGTACTTGCACAGAAAAAAAGAAAGGCAAAAACAGAATTGTAATCATTCAATAGCACAAGATGACTTCAAAATAGAAGAACTGCTAAGGTAAATCTGTTCTTAAAGTAAAGATTCGCAAGCTGAAAGAATCATCGCTGTTTTTCGTTGATTCATTTTAGTCTCGAAGAACATCGAAGACACTTCAAATAATCCAATTCCACGTCCTTGAGTACCTCTGCACAACAATAAAGACATATACATGCTTTACATCTTGGACAATGGTAATTCCCACTCTGTATGAGTCTTCCACAAACTACGCAGGGTTTTCCAACACATTCTTCACACATAGTCTATCCTTGACTCTGCTTACTTGAATAAGTTGTCATTACCTAAAAATACGTGAGTACAACTACCGATTTGCTGACTGCCAGTAACCACACTTTTTAAACCAGAGTGTAATCTGCTCCTTAAATGAAAAGCCAAGTAAATCGGCATAATTACGAAACCCTTTATAAGTTGAGATTTCTTGAAAAGGGTGTAGATGGGACAAAGAAGAAAGGTGAAAGGAGAATAGGGAGGAAAAGCCTTCCTTCTTTGTCCCACCACGGGATTGCTGCTTCAGGTTGAGCACCTTTTAGCAGCCAACCTTGATATTACATATGTGATACTTGATAGATATAAGCACTCTGGTACAATTCCAGAATTACAATAGAACAAAACTTGAAACAGACTGTCGAATCAAAACACACGCTAAATAACACCACCAATATGAGCAAATCTTCTAGCAACAATAATTGCGTTAAATACCTAACGCTTCTATCAAAGATTGAAAAACAATGAAGATGGCATAAACCAAAATCAACACAGCTGCATCTCTTCTATCCAATATACTATCCCTTGATAGCCAATATACAAGAAGTACTGAAAACACAATGAATGCACCCGTAGACAATGGAAAAAGCGGATTTGCTGGTTTAATGGGATGTATGAGTGCAATTACACCTATAGTTAGCATCGCATCGGCAAGCACATTACCCAAAATATTACCGAACCCAAGGTCACAACTCTTCGATTCACATGCACGGATAGAAAATGCCAATTCAGGTAAACATGTTCCCACAGCAATAATGACTCCAATCAAAAATAAAGGCAAACCCAGAGTAGCACTAAGCGTCTGAGCTTCCGCAGTGACAAGATCACTACCGATGAATAAAACAGTAACACCAATAATCAAGAGTGCAACTTCTATCGCAAACCGAATTATCCCCCTCTTACGAACAACTTCCTCACTATCACGACCACGTTTAGCCAACCAAACAGAATACACAACAAACGCACCTATCAAGATAATTCCATCATAAGTTGAGACTTCTCCATCCAACAGCAAAACGACAGGAAGAATAACCGCTATAAACGAAATGCGCAATTGCCTCAACATCGTTGGATTCAAACTGAGTTGACCTGCAAACAAAACCACAGCTCCAATAACCAACGTCAAATCCGCAACATTTGAACCCAGAATAATACCTAAACCAAAAGATGACGTTCCTTGTAACGCTGAAATAACTCCAATAGACATCTCAGGCAAAACCGCAAGTGTACCCGCAATAAGCACACCTGTAGCGAAAACAGAAAGCCGAAAGAACCTTGACAAATTCATGAGCCGCTTTATTGCTTCATCTGCACCATACACTACAATAGCTAATCCAGCACAGAGAAACAAAAGAGATTGCCATGCCATGCTTAATCAAAACCATATTTCAACGAATTTATTTAAAGCGATTGTACTCAAAAACAAAATACGCGCGCTACTATTCTCCTACTTGAAATTCTTTACGAATGTGATGTTTAAAGACAATAATAAGTTAATGTAACAGCACACGCTTTATATGCTGACGACTGCTCTTTCGATTTGATAACACGGTCTTTTGGAGCACCAAATAAATTGAGAGAAAGAATCAAGAGCGCTCTACCTTCATTACAAGAACTGATATCGCTTAAAAACAAAAGCGCTTTGATCACTGGTTCAGGAACAGGAATAGGAGAGGCTATTGCGTATAGGTTTGCTGAAGCAGGCGCAAATTTAGAACTCGTCGACATAAAAGAAGGAAAACTATTACAGGTAAAGGAAAACCTTCAACGATTCAATATTGAGATTAACATACACAAAGTTGACCTTGCTAAAAAAGAAAACATTGATACACTCTGGAAAAACCTTGCAGGAAAAGAACCTGACATTCTAGTTAATAATGCTGGAATTTATCCCTCCAAAGATTTCCTTAACGTCGACGAAACATTCCTAAAGAACATAGTAGATGTTAACCTAAACTCTGTTTTCTGGATGTGTCAAAACATGATAAAGAAGCGAACCAAAAAAGGTGGAATCATAATCAACACAGGCTCAATTGAAGCAGTGCTGCCATTAAAAGAATGCCTGTGCCACTACGATATCACCAAAGCCGGAGTAATGGTACTATCCAGAGCCTTAGCCAGTGAATACAGCAAATGTGGTTTCAGAATAAACGTATTGGTCCCAGGAGGAGTATGGACTCAAGGCACCAAAAACGTAGCAAAAGAAGTCCTAAAATTTAGACCTAACATAATTAAATCAGGTATTGAATATGGAATGAGGACTCCACTCGGTAGAATGGCAAAAGCTGATGAAATCGCTCGAATGGCATTGGTCTTAGCATGCGATCTATCAAGCTACGTCAATGGAACATTGCTAGTTGTTGACGGAGGCTTTCTATCAGCCTAACTGGCAATACATAGCAAACCATAGATACGCTAGCAGGTCCTCTCGCTTTGCTTATTCCATCGCTTAAGTTTTGGCAAAATCTCTGATGCCATTCTTCTTGCTTCAGGTTCTGACATTCCCATTTGAACTCCAAACCGCACATTCTTGTTTATTTTCTCTTCTAACGTTATGTCCTCATCTAAAAACCTACCATTCTTAAAACAATGAAAACAATACTCTTCACTTCTAACTCCATCTGCATTAGTTCCAAAATCTCCTTCCTCCCTGAGCGGCATCCCACAGCTTTGACATACACTATACTTCATACTAATTCACCAAGTTCAATCTCACATCAATATCTTAAAAAGCTCTTCGAAACAAAAAGCAAATTCCACCAATTCTACATTCGCTGAGCAGTAAAAAGGTGAATATTAACTGGCATTAACTGAGTATTACATCAATGAGTAGAGCAAATATTATTCCCAGCAGCAAGCCCACTGAAACAGTGTGTTTAAAGCCGTATTCATGAGCTACAGGGATTAACTCATCGGCAGTTATGTAAGTCATAACTCCAGCCGCAAAGACTAAGGAATAACCTATCACAATCCTTGGAGCAAAAGAAGACAACAAAACTGCACCAATAACCGCTCCAACAGGCTCAGCTAAACCTGATAAGAAAGTAACAATCGTTGTCTTCAAAGGTTTAGTCCCAGCTTCAGAGAGAGGAATAGCAGTAGCAATTCCTTCAGGAATATTGTGAAGGATGATTGCTATTGCAATTATTATCCCTAAAGCAGGGTTAAAGAGGTATCCTGCAGCTACCACAAACCCTTCAGGCAGATTATGTAGCGTTATGCCAACCGCGATAAGCGTCCCTGACCGATGCAATCTCTTAGTTTGCCCATTCTCTTCCCTTCTTGTAGGTTCAATGTGAGGTATAGCTAAATCTAGAGCCATCATAGACACAGCTCCAATCACAAAAAAGGTTATCAATTCAACATGGACAAGCAATTTCTGAGCTTCCAAGAAAAGACTGTTAAAAGCAACCATTAACATTACACCGGAAGCAAAACCTAACAATAAACTCACGATTCTATCACTGATCTTTCTAAGAAAAAGAACAATTAATCCACCAACTCCAGTAGCCAAACCTGCAAGAAGACTCAACAGGAAAGGTTCCAAGAGTAGCATTAAATCACATTCTTTTCTAAAGGCTCCACTACTCAGAATAATATCTTTTTGTACACAAAGCTAACAAACATACAAACATCCGTGAAATTCTCGAGACGTATGCTTAAACCTGCACAGTCGCTAGTAAACCGACGCTAGTTCTTTCGATCAAACTGGCTCTTTGACGCCCTACAAATTGGACAAACCCACCCCTCGGGCAACTCGTCAAACAGTGTCCCAGGCGCTATACCCGCTTCAGGGTCACCTAACGCCGGATCATAAACATAACCACAGACTCTACACGCATACTTCGTATCATCCTTAACTTCCTTACTTTCCTCTTTCTTTTCAGCTATTGCGAAGGTTGGAGCCGACTGAGGAGTAGCACCACGCTTAATCTGATGGTAGAAATCATACGTCATCTGCTGAGCCTCACTCATAACTTTCGAATCAACAACCGTACCAACAAAAATCGTATGAGTCTTCGCATCAATTTCATCCACGACTTTTGCCTCAAAATAAGCAACCGCGTGGTCTAAAACTATCCTTGCACCCGTCTCCCCAACCTTATACGTAATACCAGCAAACTTATTGAAATCTCTTCCACACTTAAAACCAAAATTACCGATAAACGATAAAGGCGCATCCCTAGACAAGACAGAAACAGCATAAACCCCACTCTGTTTAATTAATTCATGAGTAAAATTCTGCTTATTTATTGACACAGCAATTATTGGAGGCTGCGATGAAACCTGCATCACCGAATTAGCGATCTGTCCATTGCACTTATTATCATCACCTGAAGTAATTACGTAAACACCATAACTAATCTTATACAAACCTTTGAGATCCATTACTCTCAATCCCTTCCCAGATTATAATGCTCCTCAATATTTATTTTTCTAACAAATTTCTTGAGTAAACCATTCTATCTTGTATTCCGAAAACAGAAGAAAAGTGAGTATTACCTTTTCAACTAAAGGTTCTCCTTAACAAGGGCGGCATGATTGGTGGTCATTCTATTTAGATCATAATCTAGAGCGACTTGAGATCGATGAAGGATCATATTGTTCCTCGATACTCTTTGCTTGTCGGACAGCCCACACACTCAGTATGCTGATATGATAAGCAGAGCCCACATTCTTTACCGCACGGTGTCTTCGCACATTTTTCAAGTGATATGTGTAGGTTAAACGATTCACCAATCAAGGGTATAACCCGCTGATAAGATGTTATCTTTAGGTTTAGATACGATTCTAAACAACCTATACTAGAAAGCAATGTTTCAGCGTCCTCCACATAGATTAGTGCTGTATAATTTGGTTTTTCCACTAATTGAATGAGTTGAACAACTCTAGGACAGCGTCTTAATTCTTCAACAATTTGTGATGCTCCTTCAGTTATGGAAGTCTCAAAATGTATAGTTGCAAATTTGAACCCTAGTTTCTTTAGGTTTATTTTAGCTCCAAAATCGATTATTTGATTTTCAGAGAGTTGATTTATTCTTGCTATAGCCGTTGGCCTTGAAGTTCCAGATTCCTTAGCAATTTGGGTTGTAGATTTTCTGCAATCTTCACTTAAGGACTTCATTATCTTTACATCGAGCGCATCTATACTCGTTGCCATAATCCTACCACATTTAATTTACGAATTGTAAAGGTTTCTTATAGCAATATACAAATAGTAAAGTTTATAAACTTTGGCTTTACAATCTGTAAACTGCAGAGCGGAGAAAATAGGAGAATGAAAAAATGGCAGGTATATGTGATACCGCAGTTGCAGCAGGCACCTTCAAAACTCTTGTAACAGCAACACAAGCAGCCGGTCTAGTTGAAACCCTGAATACTAAAGGACCATACACAGTATTCGCGCCCACAGACGACGCATTTGCAAAACTACCAAAAGGAACAGTTGAAAGCCTACTAAAAGACAAACCAAAACTAACAGCCGTCCTGACGTACCATGTTCTAGAAGGAGCAGTACCCGCGTCAGATGTTGTACAGCACAAAAAATTGACTACACTGCAAGGTCAAGACCTGAACGTTGACGCAGCAAAATGGCACCTTCACAAATCCGTAAAAATCAACGATGCCAACATTGTTAAAGCAGATATCAAAGCAGATAACGGCATCATCCACGTTATCGACAAAGTTCTGCTGCCAAAATAGTACACTAAAAACTAAATCAAACACCAACCCATTTTTTTTCGAAAAATCCAGCGAGCTAAGAAGATGGAAGAAACCATAATCGTAGTTCAAGACTTACAGAAAACTTACGGCAAAGACATCAGAGCCGTAAATGGAATATCTTTCACAGTCAAGAAAGGCGAAATATTTGGCTTTCTCGGACCCAATGGAGCTGGAAAAAGCACAACCATAAAAATCCTTACAACCTTGCTTGAAAAAACCTCTGGCAAGGTAACCATCGATGGGTTAGACGTAGATAAAGACCAAGACAAAGTAAGACGAATAATAGGTTACTCCTCTCAGGAAGTAGGAGTAGATGACGATTTAACTGCACGCGAAAACCTCCTGCTACAATGCAACTTCTACCATATTCCTAAACAAAAGTCCAAAGAAAAAGTCGAAGAACTTCTAAAAACAGTCAGACTTGCCGAGGCAGCTGATCGCAGACTAAGAACTTTCTCAGGGGGAATGAGAAAAAGACTAGACTTAGCATCTGCTTTAGTGTCAGAACCAAAAATCCTCTTCTTGGATGAGCCAACAACAGGACTAGATCCGCAGAGCCGCCAAGATATATGGGATTACATAGTGAAGCTTAACCATCAAGGAATGACGATCTTTTTAACAACTCAATACATGGAGGAAGCTGATCGTCTAGCTAGCAGACTATGTATAGTTGATCAAGGCATGATCGTTGCAGAAGGCACACCAAATCAACTCAAATCTCAAATCGGAGCAGATAGAATCACGCTGCACTTCAAAGCAGATGATCTATCATTGTGTGATAAAGCTAGAGAACTCATGTCAAAATTGCCTGGAATCCAAGAAGTAGGTAAATGCAAAGAAGGGTTGGTATCAGAGAACGGATTGACAATCATGACGAAAAACGGTTCGGCGATGATTGCTCAAGTTGTACGCGCTCTAGACAGTTCCGGTATCAATGTGGAACAATTAAATCTGTCAGCTCCTACCCTTGACGAAGTTTTCCTAAAACTTACTGGAAAAACACTCAATGTTGTAGAACGAAAAGAAGCCATTGCTCCCAGAGGAAGAAGGAGACGATAAATAATGATGGAAATGCTATCTGAAGTATTTGCGATTTTCATGCGCTGGAACAAGAAACTTGTACGTCAACCAATATTGATTTTCTTCAACCTAATCCAACCATTAGTTTGGTTCCTTCTGTTTACGCAGGCTTTCTCCGCGATCGGAAGTATACCTGCCTTCGAACTACTCACAGGAACTAGCAGTTACGTCACGTTCTTCACTGCTGCAGTAATAATACAAACTATTGCTTCATCAGCGCTCAACTCAGGAATCGGACTAGTAAACGATTTTGACAGCGGATTCATGGATAAGATGCGGGTAGCTCCAATCAACAAATCGTCAATACTATTTGGCAGACTATTTAGCAGCGCACTCACAACAATTGTCCAAGTAGCAATTATCCTATTAATCGGTTTAGCTTTAGGAGTAACCGTTGCTTCAGGGATACTTGGTGTTTTAGTTATTTTCATTCTATCAGCTCTTTTTGCCATTGCATGGTCAGGCATCTCATTATTCGTAGCCTTAAACACTAAAAACGCTGAAAGTACCCTCTCCGTTGGGCTCTTAACAACCTTCCCACTACTATTCCTCTCAGCTTCAGTCATGCCCTTGGATCTCTTACCGAGTTGGGTTCAACAAGTAGCGAAAGTGAACCCTTTCACCTACATAGCAGAAGCGTTCCAGTCTTTAATAATAAAAGGTCTGGTCTGGGCGAACATCCAAAACGCACTGATAGCAATACTGATAGTTGGAGTTCTGAGCTTAGGGGCTAGTATTCTGTTGTTTAGACGAAAAATCTCCTAATCACCAAAAAATGATTTCAAGAAAGAGTGTGAACATATGGTTGAAACAATAAAATATGAAGTAATCCGCAAAATAGACAAAGTTGAGCTCCGACACTACCCAAGAATCATAATAGCCAAAGTGGATAACAGCGTATCAGATAGTTTTGGTCTTCTTTTCCGTTTTATCTCTGGACAAAACAAGCAAAAAGAAAAAGTAAAAATGACCTCTCCAGTCGTCTCCCAAGATTCTTCTCAAGAGATTAAGATGACATCACCTGTTTTCTCAGAATTCTCAAACATTGGTTACATGGCCTTTGTTATGCCCTCAGAATTCACCCTTGAAACCACACCAGAACCCTTGGACCACCGGATCAAAATAGAAGAACTGTCAGCTAGAGCATTAGCAGTGTTACGCTTCTCTGGAAGCTGGTCTGAAGATCATTTTGAGACTAAAACGAGAGAGCTCCTTGACGAGCTTTCAAAGACAGGAATAAAGACAAGAGGCACTGCGTTTGCAATGCTTTACAATCCGCCATTTATTCCAAGTTTTCTGCGAAGAAATGAGGTTGCAGTCGAAATACAAGAAAATGATCAAGCTTTCTTCAATTCCAATGAAACAAAAAGAGGAAAAGAAGGAGGTGAATGAATGAACTATAAAGAAAGGCAGGAAATAATCGCCAAATCTCCAATTTCCTTCAGCTATCTGAAGAAATTCAATATCGGCGCGGGAGCCCTGCAATTCATAAACGCCATCACAATCCTGGCACTCGCTATCTTGTTGACTTGGCCAAAAGGAACCGACATCTACACCTTCTACCTATCATTTGCTCATGTAAGCCCGACAAGTCCAGTTATCTATGCCTATCCTAATCCCCAAGTGCTTTTCACAGTAAGCCATCTAGGTGCATTGTTGGCTGCGTTTCCATTAATCTCGGCATTTGCGCATTTCATTATAGCTTTTCCAAAGAACAAAGCCTACAATGAACATCTCAAGAAGGGAATGAACCCGTATCGATGGTACGAGTACGCGTTTTCAAGTTCGATAATGATCTGGATTATCGCAACGTTCGTTGGGATCTGGGATTTCTGGTCGCTTGCAATGATATTTGTATTAAATGCTATGATGATAATGTTCGGCTATCTCATGGAGCTGGTTAATCAGAAAACTGAGAAAACAAGCTGGTCAGCCTTTATCTTAGGCTGCATTTCAGGCGGTTTTCCATGGGTCGTGCTCTTCGCTTACTTCACAGGAGCAGTCATTAATAGTGAAAACAACGTACCAAGATTTGTCTACGCAATATTTGTTGTGTATTTGGTTCTTTTCATGAGCTTTGCAGTCAACCAAGTTCTGCAGTACAAGGGCGTGGGCAAATGGAGAGACTATCTCTACGGCGAGAGAATATACATTGTCCTTAGCTTCGTAGCAAAAACTTTTCTGGTGTGGCTCGTGTTCGCAGGATTGTTCAGACCATTCTAGCAGTCTCCACACTTTCTTTTCTAACATATTAAGGAAACATTCAAGTTTTGGAAAATCTCAATTAAACCATATTGCAGATGGTTGTCTTTTTTAGTTATTGAGTAATTGAATCATGTGAGAGAAAACTATGGAAGGTCCACCGCTAAAGGCAATTGCTGAAAGCCTCTCGTCCGTCGCCGGCAACAAAATTATCTCTGCATATGGAAACGCAAAAATCGACATTACTAATCTCGAAGGAAAAACAATCAACAGAATCTTCTCGATAGGCAAGAATCTTCTCTTTCAGCTTCCAGAAGACACTGTCAGAGTACACTTCGGTATGTTCGGCAGCTATACTATAGACAATCCAAGAGAAAATATAAAACCCAGCCTTTCACTTAAGACGCAAAACACAATCATCGAATTCTATAGATGCTCAATCAAACTTATCCCTAACCAAGAACTCAACACAATTTTCGACGAAGAAGTAGACATAACGTCTGAAAGATGGAACGTTCAAAAAGTATTGAAGCTCATATTGAATCAGCAAGACGAGCTAATCTGTGATGTTTTACTCGATCAGACTGTTTTCGCGGGAGTAGGCAATATAATCAAGAACGAAGTCCTCTTCTTAGCAAGAGTGCACCCATTAAGCAGGACTGGGAATGTGCCGAAAGAAAAAATTGAAGAGATAATCAACCAAGCGCGCAGCTTCTCAATAACATTCTATGAAAGCCGCAAAAAGGGACAACGGCTCAATACCTACTTGAAGATCTACCAAAGATCAAAATGTCGCGGCTCAGGAGAAAAAGTCCTTCGAATAATAACGGGGGAAAAGAAAGCGATTAAGCTATGTATGCCAAGAAGTACAATTCCAATACTAATCCTCCACTACTTCTGGAATAAAGCACTCTCCAGATACTTCAAAAAAGAATACACTGAATCCTCAAGTATCTCTTGAAAAGTTTAAAACATGAAACTATGTTGTTAGAGTGGCGTTATCGATGAGAGTTTTTACTCGACCAATCGTTGTTGTAAGTAAATGCATTGAGTTCCAGCCAGTAAGATGGGATGGCCGCATAATCTCAAGCGATTTCGTTGAGCAATTAAAGAATTATGTAGATTTCATACCAGTCTGCCCAGAAGTTGAAGTTGGACTAGGTGTACCAAGAGAACCATTACGACTCGTAAAGAAAGAAGAGAATCTACATCTTATACAACCTGCAACGGGACTAGACCTAACGCAGCAGATGGAATCATTCTCCAAACGATTTCTAGATTCATTAAATGACGTTGACGGTTTTATATTGAAGAGTAAATCACCCAGCAGTGCAATCAAAGATGCAAGAATTTACCCAAGTGAGAAAAGAGTTGCTGCAATAGGTCATGGACCTGGAATTTTTGGTAGAGTCGTGCTAAACAATTTCTCAAACAAAGCTGTTGAAGATGAGAAGAGACTGCTTAATCAACGAATAAGAGAGCACTTCTTAACAAAACTGTACACGCTAGCAGACTTTAGGAACGTTAAGAAATCTGGCAAAGCAAACGCACTTGTTGATTTTCAGGGTCGAAACAAGCTCTTGCTAACAGCTTACAGTCAAATTCAGCTTCATATTATGGGTCGAATCGTAGCCGAGAGAAAGAAGAAAACTCTGTCTGAGACCTTGCTTGAATACGAAACACATCTGTCTGCAGCCTTCAAGAAACCTCCTCAGGTTGGAGCAAATTACAACGTGCTAACAAAAGCAGTCGGATACTTTACGTCCAAATTAACTCACAAAGAGAAAGCCTTCTTTCTAGATTCAGCGGAAAAATACAAATCAGGACTACAGCCATTGTCTGCTCCATTAAGTATCTTAAGATCTTGGATAATTAGGTTCGATGAAGATTACCTGAATCAACAGACATTCTTTGAACCCTTCCCCGAACCATTAAGAATTTTGAAAGGAGAAAACCCTGAAGAGGAAAGAGACTATTGGAAATAGTTTTTCCTTAGGGAGATCTTAGTCCCTTTATGGAAGTCACATTTTCAAGCCTTAGTATTAGAATAGGCTGTTCAGTGTTAAAAGCTGACCAGCCCCTCTCCTTTTCAAATCCATGAGCATACAAAAAATTAGGTGATAGTTTAGACTCTCCAATTTCAGACATTCTCTCAATCGCTCTACGTCGTTCCTCTTCCTCCAAAACTGGCTTTAACGTTCCAATTAAGACTACAAAAGCATATTTACTGAAGTCAGAAGAGTATTTTTCGATTTCAACACAAACCGGAAAGCCTTCTCTGAATAAGGACATTTTATTTCCATAATCAGTGAAATGAAAATAGAGATGCTTATTTATGAAAACATACTGAAAAGGCGCAATGTGAATACTGTCTTTTCCTCGGAAGGCAATTCTACAGAGAAACTGTTCAGTGATTAGATCATCGATTTCTTTTTGACTCATAGACGGCAATTTTACTGCAACCAAATAATTGTGCCTCTTCTACAGAGATCTCTATTAAGATTCCACTAATAAGCTTGTGATGCCATGTATTAAGTCCTGTATTCTTAAGATTATTTTATATACTAAGACCAAACAGTGAGAATGCAGGAGATATTATGCCTAGCAATAATTCCTCCATATTGAGATATGCGAATATAGTCTTCTTTGTCTTAACTGTAATAGTTAACAGTTTAGCAGGCGGCACCACTATTTTGGGGGGTCAGCTTACTGCAACTGTCTCCGATGCAAATCCCACTCTCATAACGCCTGCAGGTTACGTGTTTTCTATCTGGGGAATAATATACATACTCCTCGGCATTTTTGTAGTCTATCAAGCTTTGCCCAGCCAAAAAGGCAAAGATTATCAAAACAGAATCGGCTTGCTCTTCATCATAAGCAGTATAGCAAACATAATCTGGCTCTTCCTTTGGCAATACAATTACCTCAGCATCTCCGTCGTACTCATGTTCATACTTTTGGCTACATTGATTCTAATCTACTTAAGATTAGGTATAGGTAAATCTAAAGCTCCATTACGTGAGAAACTAGCTGTTCATCTTCCATTCAGTGTTTATTTAGGTTGGATCACTGTAGCATCCATCGCCAATGTAGCTGTCACGTTGGTTTCGCTGAAGTTCAATGGCTTTGGAATCAGTCCTGAAGTATGGGCTATATTAGTTGTGGCTGTAGCTTTAGTGATAACAACACTTATGCTTATCACAAGAAAAGATGTCGCTTACTCGTTAGTTATCATCTGGGCTTTGGTAGGTATCGGCGTGAAACAAGTCGGAAACCCAACGATAGTGATGTTAACAGAAGTAAGCACCGCAATCGTCGCTATAGTATTAGTCGCTACGATTATTAGCACAAGACTGCGACGACAAAACATTCATGGAGAGTAGGACAACAAATTGGTCAAAGATAAAAGAGTGTTAGCCTTAGAAATCATCGGAACACTCTTCATAATATTTCTTGGAACAGCCTTACATTTCACGTTTGATTTTTCAGGTAGAAACCCAATTGTCGGAGCATTCTCTGCAGTCAATGAATCAGTATGGGAACATCTAAAACTACCTTTCTGGCCAGCATTACTCTGGCTAATAATGGAAATCTATCCTCTAAGAAAAAATGTCAGCAATTTCTTCTCCGCCAAAACAATAGGTACAATCATAATGCTAGTGTTCATCCCAACAGTCTTCTATGCTTACACTACCTTCACTGAAGAGATTCTCATCGTCGACATCGCTACCTTCATGATAGCCGTAATAATTGGGCAAATCATAAGCTATGTTCTCTATAAAAAAGATAAGACATCAAGAAGAACAGAAACAATCGCAGTAATCATTATTGTCTTATTAGCATTAATCTTCATAACATTCACATTCTATCCACCACACATTTCCATTTTCCAAGATTCAACTACTGGTCGTTATGGAATCTAGAAGCTCACAAGGCTAGCATATATGGTTGCTATTCTAGTTAGCTTCTAACTATCTTCATCTGTTGCTTGGACAATCTGGATGGTACAGAATTCTAGCCAGCTATTTTCATAATTCTGTTTTATTCCACCCTCCAAAAATTAAGCAACTAACAATCACCTGATTTTGGGAATAAGGGGAATCTGATAAGTCTTAAATGTTCTCATCGAATATATCTTTTTTGAGGCTTTCTTGAGCTTCAAATAAAATAGAAAGGAGAAAAGAAATTGATCAAAAACACAAGTAAACGCTTTGCAATTGCTATCCTTCTGATGTATATTCTCATTGCTTCTTTTGCGTCAAGCTTGATAAATGCTGTTGGCGCTGAAGAAACCACTACGACTGCTTTCTTAGCCTTTAGACCTAACCCTATCGGTGTCGGCCAAGAACTACTCGTGACAATGGGTGTTCAACCTTTCCCAATATCAAGAGACGAGTTATGGCAAGGCTTCACTGTGACAATCACTACTCCAAGTGGAGAAGTTGTAACCAAAGGTCCATACGGGTCCGACTATTCAGGACTAATGTACTTCACTTACGTACCAGAAGAAGTCGGCAACTACACTTTACAGTTCAGTTTTCCCGGACAAACTACCAGTTTAGCCACGTTCAAAGCAAGCAGCAGCCCAAAAATGTCACTCTCCGTACAATCAGATCTAGTACTGCCCTGGCAAGAAACGCCACCACCGACAGATTACTGGACTAGACCAGTAAACTCCATAAACCGACAATGGGCATCCATCATGGGTGACTGGCTAATGAGTGGCTACAATGCTACAGCAAACTACAATCCATACACGTTGGCACCGAACACTGCTCATATCGTTTGGACACGTGAAGAAAGACAGGGTGGTATAGTTGGAGGAGACTTGGGTGACAATTCCTACCACAACAACTGGCGTATGGTAAGCCCGCCCGTAATAATTAACGGGAAACTCTACTACAATAAATGGTCAAGCTGGTATGGTGGACCAAGCACTGTACCACCAGGGTACGTCTGCGTAGATTTGCGCACAGGGAAAACATTATGGATGAAAGACAACGTTACCATAAGCCTCGGTCAAGAGGTATTTGTTAAAACCTACAACGTGATGGGAGTGTTCGCCTACTTATGGACTACTGGCTCAACGTACTATATGCATGATGCATTAACAGGAGACACAATTTTAACTTTCAAGAATGCTCAAACAGGAACAAATACCTTTGATGAAAACGGAAACCTAATCGTCTACACACTAAACACACAAGGCAATGCAACTGCGGGTTGGCTGTCTTGTTGGAATTCAACAAAAGCTATTCTGAATGCGACGAACCCATCGAACTGGGCGCCGAACTCAGGAATGGTGATTGATTGGTCGCTGGGGTTAGAGTGGAACAGAACAATCCCCAGAGAAGCCATCCGACTTAGCATAAAGAACATTGCTAGCGACGTAATATTAGCTAAGGCTAGAGGGGCTACTTACAATGCATTCGTTGGCTACAGCCAAAAAACAGGAGACCGACTCTGGCCATTGTTGAACGTAACAGTTCCACAAGCTGACGCTGCGACTGCTGGAAACGGGATCTTTGTACAATTCGATGCGGTTAGTATGAGATGGCTTGGCTATGACCTCAAGACTGGAAAGCAACTCTGGACAAGCGATTCACATGTTTATCCTTGGGGTGGGTATACAGATAACAGCCCACAAATCATAAATGGCTACCTATACACAACAGGCTACGACGGGTACATGCATGCTTTTGACATTAAGACAGGAAAACTAGTATGGAAGTATTTTAGCGGAAACTCGGGTTATGAAACACCCTACGGAGAATGGCCCATCTTTGGAGCACCACTTATGGCTGACGGAAAAATCTTTGGAGTTACCGGTGAGCACAGTCCTACCGAACCCTACTATAGGGGTGAAGCATTGCACGTGATAAACGCATCTACAGGCGAAGGCATCTGGAATATCACCGGCTGGTGGCTTGGAGGAGCTGTTGCAGACGGCTACTACTTAGCTATCAGCTCTTATGATGGACGTCTATATGGTTTTGGAAAAGGTCAAACAGCCACAACGGTTACAGCCTCGCCATCAGTAAGCACACACGGCGATAAGGTACTAATACAGGGCAGTGTCACAGATCAATCTCCAGGAGCAAAAGATACACCGGCTATAGCTGACAAAGACATGACTAAATGGATGGAATACATCTATGAACAGCAACAGAAACCCGCAAATGCTTCAGGGGTTGAAATAATCTTAGAAACACTTGATCCAAACAACAACTTCTACGAGATAGGAAAGACAATAAGCGACAATGCAGGCAACTATAAGCTGCTGTGGCAACCAAAAGTACCCGGCGAATACAAGATCATCGCTACATTTAGAGGTTCAGAATCTTACTTTAGCTCAACCACAGAAACATTCGTAGCTGTTGAAGCAGCACCAGAAAGTTCAAGCACACAACAACAAATTGTAGTGCCAGACTACACAATGACGATTATGGGTGCAGCAACTGCAATCATTATCGCAGTTGCCATAGTTGGAATAGTGCTTTACAGAAAGAAGTAGATTGAGAACAAATCAAACTCAACTTCCTTTTTCTTTTGTTCAAAATAAACGTCTCACTAAAATCTTCTATTTTTCGATTCATATTGCTGGATCGAATTTAGATAAGACTAATTAGCATCTTCAGCAGATACCTGAAGTTTTGCGAAGCTTTGAAAACGCTTTGTGATATACTGAAAAGGAGAAAAGAAAATTGCGTTTGTCAAGTAAAGTTGCAACTGTGATTACTACAACTCTATTACTAGCTTCAATTACTTTGATAGCAATTCCGTATCCGATAGCTCAAGCTCAACTCGCTTCTCAGCAACCGACAGCAGGCCCTCTACCATCTGGCATCACTCCTGATATAATGGTTGATGTAAACACATTCTTAGGCTTCTCACCTAATCCAATAGGCCTTGGTCAGACTTTATTGGTAAACGTTTGGCTCGTTCCACCGATTCATGTTGGCAGGCAGTTTATCCAAGCATTTACCGTAACGATAACGAAACCGGACGGAACCAAAACAATCATTGGCCCTTTAGATTCCTATCAGGGGGATGCTACTGCTTGGTTCAACTATGTACCCGACCAACTTGGAACATGGAAACTTAAATTTGATTTTCTAGGCATGTACTTTCCAGTAGGACGATATCAAAATGGAAGAATAGTAACAAATACTTCAGGTACACAGCTTGGCTCAGCCTACTATAAACCAGGATCAACCCAAGAACTTGAACTCACGGTCCAGCAAGATCAAGTCTACTCTTATCCTCCAGCTGCTTTACCAACTGATTATTGGACTCGACCAGCATATACTGAAAATAGAGAATGGTGGCCTATCCTTGGTAATTGGCCGTCTACGGGTGTAGTGGGAGGCGGTGCATACTGGCCAGCAAAGACAAACACGTACATGAGTAACTACAGATTTACTCCGTATGTCCAAGGACCCAATAGTCCACATGTTGTATGGAAACAACAGTATGGTATAGGCGGTCTGATAGGTGGAGTAACGGGACAGACATCTATCGTTATCGAAGCTGATGCTGTAGTTCCAAGTATAATCTATTCCGGACGCATGTATCAAACCGTTTCGAAAGTAAGCCAAACTGGAACAGGTAGTCAAAATTACTGGCAATGTCTTGATTTACGCACGGGTCAATTATACTGGGAAAGAACGCTGTATTCTGGTGAATCAGCACCCACAATGATTACTTACGAACCAGGAGGAGGAGAAGTCGTCGGTGCAGATGTTTTTGCTGGGTCTTGGAGAGTATGGCTTGTTAGTATTACTTCAGCTTCCGGAAACAATTCAGGCAGAGTCATAAAATACAATCCTTTGAACGGAGCAGTCGTAGCCAACTTCACAGGACCTCCATCAGGTGTATCTTCAAATACATTCTATGCTGATCCATGGGTTCTAAGTTTACAGACTATTGGTTCCGGATCGACAGCAAAATACCGTCTCATTAACTGGACAATAGCGAATAATGCTGGAATTAAAACACTCGGCAGCTTGGGCGCTCAGCCAGTTGTTGACAATTTTACTCAAAGAATATGGGGCAATACATCATGGCCATTCAGCAGTCTTGGAACAATAGACTTTGAATCAGGAATAGCAGTTGTTACACAGGCAATAACTCCAACCTCAACAGGCGTAGCCACAGGAACAATCCTCATGGGCGCAAACGTATTCACAGGTCAATTGCTCTGGAACGTTACAATGGATATTAACAACAAATTCGAGAACTTTGCCGTTGCTCTACCACTTGCTGATCATGGAAAATTCGCAGTACGTAACCGAGATGACGCAAAAGAATATTGCTTTGACCTCTATTCTGGGAAACTTCTGTGGACTAGCGATTTATCAGCATGGCCATGGGGAATATTCCAAGCATACGACATACAATCTGCATATGGACTAATAATAACAAATGATTATCATGGCGTTAGAGCAATCGACTGGGAGACTGGAAAAACAGTATGGGACTTCAGGGCACCCTCAGTTCCCTTTGAAACTCCATATGGAGGGTACTATTCTTGGCACAGTGCAGGCATTGTAGCAGACGGAAAACTATACACTTGGAATAATGAACATACACCAAGTGAACCAATCACACGAGGTTGGAAATTATTCTGTCTCAATGCAACGACTGGCGAAGAAATATGGAGCATGTCATATTCGTCAAATGTTGGAGGTGGCAGATCATTCGCAGGAGCAGTGGCTGATGGATACCTCGCAGTCTCCAATTCTTATGATGCAACCATGTATATTCTAGGCAAAGGCAAAAGCGCAATAACAGTTACTGCACCCGATATTGCTGTTCCAAAGGGGACAGGTGTAGTAATAAAAGGTACAGTACTAGACCAATCACCCGCACAACCAGGTACACCATGCGTCTCGAAGGAATCAATGAAGACACAAATGGAATACTTACACATGCAACATCCGATAGACGGAATCTGGCATAATCTTTCGATAACAGGCGTTACAGTAAAACTAACTGCCATTGACTCTAATGATAAAGTTACTGACATTGGCGAGGTTACAACCAGCGCCTATTATGGCACATTCGAGACTACTTGGACGCCTCCTGCTGAAGGCACATACAGAGTACTAGCTTCATTTGCTGGAGATGATTCATATAGTAGCTCTTCAGCAGCAACAGCTGTATCAGTTGGACCCGCACTCACAACCAATACTGATAATCAACAGAATATTACAGTACCAGATAATACAATGACAATTATTGGTGTTGGAATTGCAGTAGTTATTGCAGTCACTATTGTAGGATTATTACTATTTGTAGCGTTAAAAAAGAGGCAATAAATCTCTTGAAGTAACATTTCAATTTCCCTTTCTTTTTCTTATACTTAAGAAGTCTAGTGATTTCGAACTTGCTAAAGAGTTACAAGTGCTGTTGGTTCTATTTTCCAAGTATTCTTAATCTAGAAAAAATTTAAAACCGTAACAGCTGTATACCTTGTTTTTGCAGAGCTTTTTCCAAGCTCTAAATAAAATGAAAGGAGAAAAGAAAAATGCATTTAACAAAAAAAGTGGCAACTCTCTCAATCGCTGCACTGTTCATAATATCTTCTGCTTTAATGGCAATGCCCGCTCAAGCTGCAGAGTACACAAACCCGCAAGAAGGTGGTTCCATTCCTTTACCTACGGGTGTTACTCCTGATTTGACTTATGAAACAATATCGTACATGAGTTTCAGACCAAACCCTATAGGTCTCAATCAACCTATGCTGGTTAATCTATGGATTCAGCCTCCAATTTTCCAAGCACGCTATCTAACTGGATACAAAGTAACATTCACAAAACCAGACGGAACAACTGATGTAATCGGACCAATGAGTACTTACTACGGAGATGCAACAGCATGGTTTGAGTACGTTGTTGATCAAGTTGGAACATGGAAAATAAAATTTGACTTCCCCGGCGGCTACTACCCACGTGGAAACTACACGTCAAAACTAACCTTCACTCTTGGCCAAACACTCAATGCTCCTTTAGGAGTATACTACAAACCCAGCTCTGATGGACCCTATGAATTCACAGTACAAGCTAACCCTATTGCCTCATGGCCTTCATCTCCCTTACCGACTGATTATTGGACCAGACCAGTTTCTCCAGAAAACCGTGAATGGTGGCCAATACTGGGATACTATCCGTCAACTGGTGTCGTTGGAGGCGGAGCTTATTGGCCAGCTGACACAAACCGGTACAGTAGCAATTACGCATTCGTTCCCTATGTTCAAGCACCAAACACAGCGCATGTAGTCTGGAAGCGACAAGGTGCTATGGGCGGTTTAGTTGGCGGACCATCCGGTCAATACTCATATCAATCTGGTGGCGGTAATCCAAGTTTGGTCTTTGCAGGAAGATGCTATCAATCGATCACAAAAGTAACCAAAACCTTGGTAAACGGCACTTATTACGATCAGCCCACAAGCGTTTGGCAATGCTATGATCTACGCACTGGAGAAGTATACTGGGAACAAACGGGAGTTCCAGCACCAACAATGGTCAGTATGGCTGTTCGACCAGTAGCTACAATAGACTTCGAATCAGCACGGCAAGGAGGCAAAACCATTGAGCTTCTGTATCTCGGTGGCGGTAGACTAATATCATATGATCCATGGGTGGGAAGAATAAATTATAACATTTCGACTGCACCATTGACGACTGGTACATTCTATGCTGATCCCTACTTTTTGACTGTGCAGAATCTTGGTGGCACTAAGGGATACCGTTTGATAAACTGGACGATACAACGTTCATACTATGATTATATTTCTCCATCTGGCAACGCAGACATGACATATAATTTCCCGCCGAGCGTGTTTGTTGCAAACAATATATCTTGGCCCTTCAGCAGTTTAGGCACCGTTGATTACGAAGCAGGCATTGCCGTTTCTACTGCTGGCGTAACACCCTCTTCTGTAGGCGCAGCCTACAGTCAACAACTAATGGGTGTGAGCTTGACAACAGGACAACTATTATGGAATGTATCAACTGATCCCACGACTGGCTTAGAAGGTTTCTTCAGTGGAAGCACAGCTGTTGCTGATCATGGAAAGTATGCAGTAAGATTGAACGATGGTTACTTCCATTGCTGGGATCTCACCACAGGCAAAAAACTATGGAAAAGTGAACTTTCAAGCTGGCCTTGGGGAATCTGGGGTCCATACGCCATTTCTTCCGCCTATGGTCTCATTATTTATCCACAATACGATGGAGTCGTTGCTTATAATTGGACAAACGGAAAAATAGCTTGGTGGTACAAACACGAGACACCCTACGCCTACGAAACACCTTACCAAGACAATATGCCCTTTAGAGCTGGCGTCATCATAGCTGATGGCCTTATTTACACATATAACACTGAACATACACCCAGTCAACCTTACAACAGAGGCTGGAAACTACACTGCATCGACGCCACTTCAGGAAAAGGTATCTGGAATATAACTGGACCCATGGCTCAAGGCGCAGTCGCTGATGGCTACCTCACAGCCTCAAACACCTATGACGGATATATGTATGTTTTTGGTAAAGGTAAGAGTGCGACAACTGTTAATGCACCATCGACAGCTGTAGCAAAGAATACCAAAGTTCTAATTCAAGGCACCATACTCGACATATCTCCAGCACAACCAAATACGCCCTGTGTATCGAAGGATTCAATGAGTACACAAATGGAATACTTACATATGCAACACCCTGTTGACGGACTTGACCACAACATTCAGATGACTGGTGTGCCAGTAACACTTACAGCCCTCGACTCTAGTGGAAATGCAACCCCAATCGGCACAACGACAACAAACGCTTACTACGGAACATTCAGTTATGAATGGACGACGCCAAATGAAGACAAATACACAATCATAGCTTCATTTGCTGGAGACGATTCATATAGCAGTTCAGCTGCATCGACTACGCTTTCAGTTGGAGCAGCACTAACATCAATTGACAATGGACAACAAGTAACAGTTCCTGATTATACGATGACTATTGTTTATGGAGTTATTGCCATAATAATTGCAGTAATAATTTCAGTTGCTACAGCAACTATACTCATACTTAGAAAAAAGTAAATGATACAAAACGCAAACTAAAACTTCCTTTTTTTCTCATCTAATTTTGTGAGTCTTTGCCGACGTGGAGGATTAGTTGCAGTTTTCACAATTACGTTGAAGATAAATTAGATGCAATCGAACGGGCGTTGAGTTTATTGCTATTTCTAAGTATTATTTAGTAAGATTTCTTGTTCTATGACTTGAATACTTTTTAGACAAATTTTATAAATAGAATCATATGATAAATTATTTTTACTGAAGCTTTTTCTGAGCTTCAAAAAATAAAAGGAGAAAAGAAAAATGCAAAATTCACAGAAATTAGCAATTGTTATTATTATTCTGTTAATGACGCCAATTACATTGATTACAGTTGCAGTTCAACCCACGGAAGCTCAACTTGCAACAACACAACCAGTAAGTGGGTCCGCCCCAGCAGGAGCAACCATTAATGGAACTACTGATACCAGAGCGTTCCTCAGCTTCAGACCAACAACAATTGGCCTTGGCCAAGCTGTTCTGGTTAACGTATGGTGTACACCCGCACCAGGAGCCGATCGCATGCTACTAGATTACAAAATAACACTAACCAAGCCAGATGGAACAACATACGTCAAAACAACAAATTCTCGATGGGCAGATGGCACAGCATGGTTCGAATATGTTGTCGATCAAGTTGGTACGTGGAAAATTAAATTTGATTTTCCAGGAACCTTCGAGCCAACTGGACGGTACTCTCAAGGTAACATCATAAACGCCAGCACTGGAGGTACAGTATACGATATCACAGCCTATTATAAGCCTGCATCGACACAAGAACAGACCCTAACAGTTCAGCAAGATATGGTTGCTTCGTGGCCACCCTCATCATTACCAACAGATTATTGGACACGTCCGGTATCAGCAATGAATAGGGAATGGTACGCCATCTCTGGCAATTATCCATGGCCCTATGGTAACGACGGCTACGACTATGCAGGACCGTTTGTGACTGCACCCAATAGCGCACACATTGTATGGAAGCGTCAGCAAAACCTCAACGGGTTACCAGGAGGCGAGATGGGTTCAAGGTTTGTCGGTAGCAGAGAAACAACAGGCTATGGCTATCCAAGCGTCATCTACTGGGGTAGAGCCTATCAAACTATGACAGTACCGATTGACGGAGTACCGACAAGCTGTGCAGCATGTTACGATATACGTACTGGAGAAGTATACTATTCTAGACCCATAGCTTCAGGAGGAATCACACCAACAGATTTGTCTTATACACCTGATATACCTACTTCAGCCGAACTCCTATCAATAGGCTCACAATTGATAAAAATTGACCCTTGGACAGGCGCTGTAACAACTAACGTAACAGGAATGTCAGGCACACTCCACAGTGGATGTTATGTTCTGACAGTGCAAACGAACAATACAGCTGCAGGCAACCGACTCATAAATTGGACCACCACAGGAACAAGTTCCAATTTCCGAACAAGAATAATAAGCAACATATCTTGGCCATGGACCAGTTTAGGAACATGCCAAGACCTCAATACTGGCGTAGCAGTGCAAATCAGTGGAATCAGCCAAGGTGGCATATATGTTGGACAGACAATACGTGCAGCTGATCTTAAAACTGGCTCACAATTATGGAACACAACAATAGATGATCCATTGTACAGTGGATCCTGCAACGTCGCGGATAACGGAATGGTAGCAGTACACAGTGACAAAGGATACTTCAAAGCCTTCGACCTCCGAACCGGAAGACAGGTATGGCAAAGCGAGACATTTGACTATCCATGGGATGCGCCTGGATTTGGAGCCTACGACATCGCATCAGCTTACGGATTGATCTACAGATCAGCATATGCAGCCTTATACGCTGTCAATTGGACCACCGGTAAAATACAATGGAAGTATGAGTCTTCAAATAATCCCTTTGAAACTCCATATACAGACATAAATGGCACAACCGTAAGCTCTTGGAACGGCGGTATTCTTGTAGCTGATGGCAAAGTGTATGATTATAACACTGAACATTCACCGACTCAACCAATAACAAGAGGCTGGAGACTACATTGCATTAACGCAACAACAGGTCAAGGCATATGGAAAATCCTAGGTTTATCAACGTCTAGAAGTTTCTCAGGCGCTGCTGCAGATGGATATCTAGCATTTGATAATCTATACGATGCCTATCTCTACGTGTTTGGTAAGGGCAAGACTACTACAACTATCACCGCACCAGATGTCTTTGTTCCACTAGGAACAGGCATTACCATAAAGGGTGCTGTCCTCGATATATCCCCTGCCCAACCAAACACGCCATGTGTTTCAAAAGACTCGATGGAACTCCAGATGGAGTACCTGCATATGCAGATGCCCATCGATGGACTTTGGCACAATGAAAGCATGACAGGTGTTCCAGTTATAGTAAGCGCAATTGCTCCTGACGGCAATGTAATCGACATTGGAACAGCAACCACCAGCGCCTATTATGGCACATTTGAAAAAGCTTGGACTCCACCTGCGGAAGGAACATACCAGGTTATAGCCTCCTTCGCTGGCGATGATTCATATGGAAGTTCTGGTGCAGCAACTGCTGTCTCAGTTGGACCAGCACCAGAACAACCAGATAACAGTGAACAACCACAGATAACAGTACCCGATTATACCATGACTATTCTTGCTGGAGTTATCGCAGTAATAATTGCAGTGGCTATAGCAACTATACTCTTACTTAGGAAGAAGTAAATAGTACGAAACACAAATCAAAACTTCCCTTTTTTCTTATCTAATTTCATAATCCCCCGCCAGGGTTGGAGAATTAACTGCGATAGTTTCCCATCAAGATTACACTGAAGACAAAAAATAAGCGTAACTAGAAAGATTTTCAGTTTATTGTCATTTTCAAGCGTTATCTAGTAAAATTCTTATTTTGTGTCTGAATAGGTGTTTTTAGACAAATTTTATAAAGAAAATCATATGAAAAAGAAGTTCTATCAAAGCTTTTACAAGCTTTGAATAAATTAAAAGGAGAAAGAAAAATGCAGAAAACAAGAACTATAGCGAAGGCAATTGGAGTCATTACTATTGTTTTAATGATTGTATCAACTCTATCAATAATTAACGTATCAGCCCAACAACAACTTGCAGCTCAACAACCAGTAAGTGGACCATTACCAGCTGGAGCCACAGTTGATGTGCAAGCCTACACAAAGGCTTACTTAAGCTTTAGACCCAATCCAGTTGGTCTTGGTCAACCCTTCTTGGTAAATCTTTGGGTTACACCTGCTCCTGGTGCTCAACGACAATACTTGGCTTACAAGGTGACGATAACTAAACCCGATGGAACAACTCAAACGCTCACGATGGATTCTTACGTAGCAGATGGAACAGCCTGGTTTGAATACGTAGCTGATCAAGTAGGTGAGTGGAAATTAAAATGGGAATTTCCAGGAATCTACTTCCCAGCTGGACGATACTTTGAAGGTAAGATAATTAATGCCACAAGTGGAGGACAAGTGTATAGCCAAGCAGTGTATTGTCCTCCTGATGCAACTGAAGAACAAAAACTGACAGTTCAGGAAGATATAGTGTGGTCTTGGCCTCCAGCGCCATTACCAACTGATTATTGGACACGACCAGTCAATGAAGAGAACAGAGAATGGTGGCCGATCTTAGGCAATTATCCATGGTATGGACCAGGAGGTGGCTCAATGTGGGATCAACTCTATCCAAATACAAATCCATATGCAAACCCTGCTTATGCTTTCGTCCCTTGGGTTCAAGGACCAAATAGTCCACATGTAGTTTGGAAACGGGAATACTCATTAGGCGGATTATTGGGTGGTGACTTGGGAGCAGCATCCAGCGTTTACTGGTCAGATTGGTATAACAGACCAACTATAATCTTAGCTGGAAGAGGTTACCAAGCAATCACTAAGCCTAGTTCAACTGGACCAAGTGGTCAAACATACTGGCAGTCCTATGATTTACGCACTGGTGAAATATTCTGGGAACGACCACTGTTTACTGGAGAAGCAGAACCCACTCTAATAGAATATGGCATTACATCATTAGCAGTCCCTGGTGTTCAACCAAAACCAGATACACCTTACATAATGTCAATTAGCAACGGCTACCTGAGAAAATATGAAGTCGTTAACGGTTACATGCTACTGAACGTATCTATTGCACCATTGACAGGAAGCGGAGGCACTTATTATAGGAATGGATACTGCTTAGCAGTCCAAGACCTAGGGGCCACTGCAGGTGCAAATAGATACCGATTAATCAATTGGACAACTTTTGGCACAGCTACCAGCCTTGCTAGCAGAATTGTAAGCAACACTACTTATGGCCGTAGCAGTTTACCAGGAGGACAAACAACAGACTATCAAGTAGGCATAGGCACAACTATAGCTGGTGTGGATTCAGGTGGAATTCGAATTGGACAAAGAATTGAGAGCTACGATCTAGCGACAGGTACCTTACTTTGGAATAAAACAACTGAAGAGCCACAATACAGTGGAGCCTCAAACGTAGCTGATCATGGAAAAATTGCTATACTCTCAGCAAAAGGCTATTACGTAGCATATGACTTGCGCACGGGAACTCAAGCATGGAAAACAAAATCTCTTGATTATCCATGGGATGAACCAGGCTGGGGAAGCTACTCAGTCATATCAGCATATGGTAAACTGTACTGGTTTGCTCAAACAGGAATTTATGCAATAGACTGGGATACAGGCAATATAGACTGGAAGTATGAAATAAAGACGCCCTTTCCATACGAAACTGAATATACTAGCGCCAACGGAACAACCGTCTATCCATTCCATGCACCTGGAATATGCGCAGATGGAAAAATATACGCGTACGCTTGCGAGCATTCACCTGAGACTCCTTTCTACCGAGGTCTACCAACCCTCTGCATCAACGCAACTACAGGCGAACTAATATGGAAAATAGCAATGTCCGGATCAGGTCAACATACCCGTGTAGCTAGTCAGCTTCGTGTAGCAGACGGCTACTTAACACTGGGCACGAGAGACGGCTATATGTACGTGTTTGGTAAAGGCAAAAGCCAAACAACCGTAACAGCACCTGACACTATTATCGCCAAAGGAAGCGGCCTCGTAATAAAAGGAACTGTATTGGATATATCTCCAGCCCAACCTAACACTCCATGCGTTTCAAAAGATTCAATGACTTTACAGATGGAACACATACACATGCAGACCGCAATCGATGGCATATGGCATAATGAAACCTTAATGGGCGTTCCAGTATCATTAACAGCCGTTGGTTCAGATGGCAGCTATGTTGACCTAGGCACAGTAACCACAGACGGATACTATGGAACATTCAGTAAAGTATGGACACCAGACAAGGAAGGTGACTATAAGATCATTGCCTCTTTTGCAGGCGACGATTCTTATGGAAGTTCAGCTGCGTCTACCGCTGTCTCGATAGGTCCAGCACCAGCAGGAATCACTATCCCAGAACAAATACAACCAATAGATTATACAATGACAATCATTGCTGGAGTAATAGCTGTTATAATTGTAGTTGCTATAGCTACAATACTACTCTACAGAAAGAGATAGTCAATATATTACAAACCCAAAATCTATTTCCTTCTTTTTTGTTCAAAATCAAGCCTAATCATCCAAGATACATTACGGGATAATCTCTGATTTAGACAAGACTTAAAACTGAATTAGGAACATACCTTGATTTTGTGAAGCTTGACGGAGCTTTGCATAAAAATAAAGGAGAAAAGAAAAATGCAAAATTCACAGAAATTAGCAATTGCTATCGTTATTCTTTTGATAACTTCAATTACGTTAACAGTGCTACCGGTTCAGGCACAAGAAGGCGCTCATGGAGGATCAACGACAAGCACTGCCAATGGTTCTATGCCTCTTCCAGCAGGAGTAACTCCTGACGTTACGATTCCTGCTACTGCATACCTTAGCTTTAGACCAAACCCAGTGGGAATAGGACAATCGATATTGGTTAACTTATGGCTTACACCGCCAACCTCAGTGGCTCGCTACCTCTCAGGCTTAAAAGTGACTATCACAAAACCAGACGGTACCCAAGATGTTGTAACTACAAACACCTACTATGCGGATGGAACAGCATGGTTCGAATACACCGCCGATCAAGTTGGAACTTGGAAACTAAAGTTCGATTTCCCAGGCGGTTACTTTCCTGGAGGCAACTATACTGTTGTAGATACGCTTTCACCAAACTATCCTCTACCCTATATTGAAGTTCTACCCCGATCATGCTACTACACCCCAGACTCTACTGAAGAACAAACACTAACAGTTCAACAAGACCTAATAGCATCCTGGCCCCCAAGAGCACTACCAACAGATTACTGGACAAGACCAGTACCCTTCGAAAACAGAGAATGGGTTGCAATTCTAGGCGATTATCCATGGAATGGCCCAGGTGGTGGCCCCAATTGGCCAGCTAACACCAATCCGTACTGGAGCAGCAGCTACAGTTTTACTCCCTACGTTCAAGCACCTAACACTGCTCATGTTGCTTGGAAACGAGTTGGAGCAATATCAGGTCTGATTGGCGATGGCTTTGGATATGAAGCATTAACAAGCAGCGGCGGCAACCCAAGCATAATCTTCCAAGGAAGATGCTACCAATCAATTTCAAGAATTAGCACCAGCGGAACAGGAAGCCAAAACTTCTGGCAATGCTACGACCTAAGAACTGGAAACGTATACTGGGAAAGACCGGTATATTCAGGGGAAACCTTACCCTCAGTAATAGAATACGACGCAGGCACATCTGAAACACCTGGAGCAGAAGCAAGAGCCGGAGCATCCGCCTCATTAGTAGCACTACCTACTGGACGTCTTGTCAAATACAATACTTTAACAGGAGCTGTAAGTGCAAATATCTCTATCCCATCTTTCACTGCAAGCACATACTACATGAATCGGTATGTCATGAGCGTCCAAACCATCAGTTCGACAGGCGGCCTAGGTGCAGCTGGAACTCCCACTGCTGGAATATACCGTTTAATCAATTGGACAACACAAGGAACAAGCAGCGATTTCAATACTAGAATTATCAGCAATATTTCTTGGCCTCGCAACGGTCTACCAAGATTAATAGATTGGCAAGTAGGAATTGGATGTGTTGCAAACGAAATTAACTTCTTTGACCTAGCGAATATGGGCTTTCCATATGTAGATATAAACTATGATAATGCAACTGGAATTCGTTACGGAACACGTGTCAAAGCCTACAGTCTTATAACTGGAAAAGAGATTTGGGACGTATCAGTGCCAGACAATACAATCTACAGTAGTTCAGCAAGCGTTGCAGATCATGGAAAAGTTGCTATCTTCATGCGAGATGGTCCCTACGGAATAATGTGCTGGGATCTTACTACTGGCAAAATAGCTTGGACAGCACCCAAGTTAGATTATCCATGGGATGCACCGGGTTTCGGAGCTTATGCAATACAATCAGCGTACGGCAACATTTATCGTGAATGCTACTCTGGCGTATACGCAGTAGATTGGAGCACAGGGAAGATTTCCTGGAAGTATGAGGCACCAGCTGTCCCGTTCGAGTCACCCTATACTGGCGCTAATGGCACAGGAGTATACTCATGGAACTCTGGAGGCATAGTTGCAGATGGAAAAATCTACCTATACAACACAGAACATACACCCTCAGCTCCAATTACAAGAGGTTGGGGCCTTCACTGTATAGATGCACTCACAGGCAAAGGAATATGGAACATAACTACGCCCGGAGCAGTAGGTGCAGTAGCAGACGGGTACTTGTCTGTTGGATGCACAGATGGTGTACAGTACATCTTTGGAAAAAGCAAGAGCGCAACAACTATTTCAGCTCCTGATATGGCAGTTTCAAAAGGTACAACACTTGTCATAAAAGGAACTTTATTAGACCAATCGCCAGCTCAACCAAATACACCATGCGTATCAAAAGATTCTATGAGAACTCAAATGGAATATTTGCACAAACAACAACCAATTGACGGCATATGGCATAACCTGACAATTGCGGGTGTTCCAGTCAAATTGACGGCGATCAGCTCAGACGGATCCTTTACTGATATAGGTACTGTAATAACCGATGGTTACTATGGTACATTCAGTAAATCTTGGACTCCACCCAACGAGGGAGATTACACAATTATAGCCTCTTTTGCCGGTGATGATTCATATGCAAGTTCAGCTGCAGCAACAGCAATATTCGTCGGACCAACACCAACATCTAACACTGGACAACAACAGCAAATCACTGTTCCAGACTATACAATGACAATAGTAGCTGGAATTGCTGCTGTCATTATAGCAGTCGCAATAGTTGGAGTGCTTGTAGTTAGAAAAAAGTAAGCGCTTCTTAGAATCCAAACTTAATTTCCTCTTTTCTTTGTTCTACACAGAAAAAGGCTAATTCAGATAGTCTTAAAAACTATTTTAAACTCATACACTGTTTTTGCGAAGCTCTTACCGAGCTTAGCATATATTGAAAAGGAGAATAAAAAATGAAATCAACAAAGAAAATGGCAGTTGTAACAGCAATAATTCTTTTGACAACATCTATAAATCTGATAGCAACTATACCCAGCGCTAATGCTGAACTTCAGATCATAACAACCGCGTATATGAGTGTAAGACCTAACCCCATAGGGTTAGGACAAACTATTCTCGTTAATGTTTGGCTTGTGCCCGCGATTCATGTGTCACGAACACAAACAGGATACATGGTCACCTTCACAAAACCAGATGGAACCAAAGATGTAGTTGGTCCATTAAATGCTTACCCCGGCGATTCGACAGCATGGTTTGAATACGCTGTAGATCAAATCGGCACATGGAAAGTTAAATTCGATTATCCTGGAAAACATTTCCCTTCAGCGAATGTCTCCGTTGCAGCCGTAGGATTAAGTGGAACCATAATAATCGACGATGCATACTATTTGCCCTCATCAACTAACGAACAAACATTTGCTGTACAGGAAGCGCCCGTCATGTCGTGGCCTATGTCACCATTACCAACAGATTACTGGACAAGACCTGTATCACCAGAAAACCGTGAATGGGCTCCTATATTAGGAGATTATCCTTGGACAGGATTAGGAGGAGGCACAAACTGGCCAGCTGAGACCAATAAATACGCCAGCAATTACGGCTACACTCCATACGTTCAAGCACCTAGCACTGCGCACATAGCTTGGAAACGACAGGGCTCGATCTCAGGAATAATTGGAAGTGATCAAGGATTTGTATCCATGACAGGCGGAGGAGGTACTCCAAACATAATCTATCAAGGAAGAGCTTTCCAAAGCTATACTAAACCTGGAACTGGAACAACAGCACAGTCTTACTGGATGTGTTACGATATACGGACAGGAGAATTATACTGGGAGAGACCTCTCGTAACTGGCGAATCTGCTCCAACCGTGATTGAATATTCAGGAACAAGTGCAAGCCTACTGTACATTGGTAACAGTAGATTAATCAAATACAATCCATATACAGGCGCAATAAGTGGCAACTATTCAATATCCCCATTGACAACCGGTACGTATTATGTAAATGGATACTGCTTAACAGTGCAAGATTTAGGCGCCTCAAAAGCTCCAAACCAATACCGATTAATTAACTGGACAACATTAGGAAGCAGCACTAACTTTACAACGAGGATAATGAGCAACATTTCCTTCCCGCTCTCACGATACCGACAAGCTGACTATGAGGCTGGCATGAGCATGTTCTCCGCATTCGAACCAACTCCATTAGGAGCATGGTACGGTTGGAACATGTCAGGACAGAGTCTAACAACTGGCCAAACACTCTGGAATACTGTAATCAGCGGTGATAGTGATAGCATGTATTCTCCAACATGCACAGTGGTAGATCATGGAAAAATTGCTATATGCGATATGAACAGGTACTGGTCATGCTATGATTTAGCTTCAGGAAAACTACTTTGGAGAAGTGAAAAAGCTGATTACCCATGGGGATTCGGATGGGCTTACGCGGTCGAATCTGCCTATGGTCTTCTCTATGGACAAGGCTATGCAGGAGTCTTTGCTTATGATTGGGATACAGGAAAGATTGTTTGGCAATTCAAAGCCCCTACACCATACGAGTATGAAACACCTTATGTCGACGCCAACGGAACAGGAGCATATTCCTTCAACGGAGGCGCTCTAATAGCAGATGGAAAACTCTACACATACAACACTGAACATACACCAACACAACCAATAACCCGAGGCTGGAGACTATTCTGCATAAACGCCACAACTGGCGAAGGAATATGGAACATAACAGGCTCCATGAGTGCAGGCGCAATCGCAGACGGATATCTCGCCGCATCCAACACGTATGACGGCTACATGTATGTATTTGGTAAAGGCAAAAGTGCTACAACAGTTACTGCACCAGATGTTAGTGTGCCACTTGGAACAGCATTAACAATTAAGGGCGCAGTCTTAGACCAATCACCTTCGCAGCCAAACACACCATGTGTTTCAAAAGATTCTATGACAACTCAAATGGAGTACTTACATATGCAACATCCAATCGATGGAATCGACCATAAAGCTCAGATGACTGGCGTTCCTGTAACGTTAACAGCGGTGGATTCTAAAGGCGAAGTAACACCAATCGGCACAACCATAACTAATGCGTATTATGGTACATTTAGTTATGAATGGACACCATCAAAACAAGATAAATACACGATTACTACATCCTTTGCAGGCGATGATTCGTACAGCAGTTCAGGAGCCGCAACTGCGGTTATAGTTGCACCCGCACCGGTAACACCTGACACTAGTAATCAACAACAAATTACAGTTCCAGATTATACAATGACCATTATTGCTGGAGTTATAGCAGTAATACTTGCTGTTGCCATAGCTGCGATAGTGCTTTACAGGAAGAAATAGTATTGAAAAATAATATCTAAACTTAGCTTCCCTTCTTTCTTTTAATCCTTTTGTGATCGAATATCCTCTATCAAAAAAGTGTTTGAGAGTTAGTTAGACAAATTATAAATTCTCTTTGACCACAATACCTTGTTTTTGCAAAGCTTAAGGCTTTGACAAATTGAAAGGAGAATAAAGAAAATGCAGAATACGAATAACAAGACAACTACTGCACTACTTGCAATCCTCATAGTTACTTTAATTACGCCAATGCTGATGCTAACCTACGCCCAAAGCGGCGCACATGGTGGACAGACTACAGGCTATGTAGGTCCAACAACCGTACCAACCGGCGTTACTCCAAGCCTTTATGTTGACACCAACGCATACCTCTCAATGTCACCAAACCCGACAGGAATTGGTCAATACATTCTAGTTAACTTCTGGATTACGCCACCTCCAGCTGCTCAACGTTTTCTTGCAGCATATACAGTAATCTTCACAAAACCTGATGGAACTAAAGATACTGTGGGTCCATTGAACTCCTACATTGCAGATGGAACA
>DATGZD010000160.1:0-4007 GCA_035297385.1 Candidatus Sulfotelmatobacter sp.
AACATGATTACAGGCGCAAGCCAAGCAGACGCAGCGGTACTCTTCTGTTCAGCCAAGAAAGGTGAATTCGAAGCTGGCATCGGCCCAGGTGGACAAACACGTGAACATGCATTCCTCGCATTCACTTTAGGTATTCGTCAAGTAGTTGTTGCAATTAACAAAATGGATGATATATCAGTCACCTGGAGTAAAGATCGATACGAAGAAATCAAGAACGAAGTTGGACGTATGCTTCGCATGGTCGGCTTTAAGATTGATAAAATCAATTTCGTTCCAGTCTCAGGATGGACAGGCGATAACCTTATCAAAAAAAGCGATAAAATGCCTTGGTATACTGGGCCAACTTTAATTGAAGCACTAGACTTATTAGAAATTCCAGCAAAACCAACAAACAAACCGTTACGTGTTCCAATACAAGATATTTACAGTATCACAGGCATCGGCACTGTCCCCGTTGGCAGAGTTGAAACGGGTATACTCAAACCAGGAATGAACCTCATCTTCATGCCATCAAACAAAACTGCTGAAGTCAAATCTATCGAAATGCATCATGTAGCCATCCCTGTAGCAGAACCAGGTGACAACATCGGTATGAACGTTAGAGGAATATCTAAAACAGATGTACACCGTGGAGATGTAGCAGGACCCGTCGATAATCCACCTACAGTTGCTAAGGAATTCATCGGGCAAATCATTGTTATCTATCATCCAACCGCTATTGCTGCGGGTTACACGCCAGTTTTACACTATCATACAGGTCAGATTGCTTGCCGGTTCACTGAACTCATAAAGAAGATTGATCCGAGAACTGGACAAGTAACAGAAGAAAAGCCTAGTTTCATTAAAACAGGCGACGCTGCATGGGTTAGAATGGAACCCTTACATCCAATTGCATTAGAAGCGTATACAGACTTTCCAGAACTTGGCCGTTTTGCGGTGCGAGATATGGGCACAACTGTCGCTGCTGGCGTAGTAAAAGAAATAACTAAGAAAGGACCATAAACTCCCTCCACCTTATTTTTTAAACTTTCTTCTTATACATTAAATTAATTTTCGTGTATAATTCTTTCGAGTACTTTCAGTGAATTGTGGTTGTGTTAGCGCAATCACACATATTCTTATTTTTGATAGTGTTAGTTATGTGTGCTATCAGGGTGGTACCTCTATGGAGTCGAAAGTTAAGCGCTCACGAAGAGGTATAATTGAACGAAAACTATGTCTAAGTAGCACAAGAAAACTTGTCAATGAACGCTTAGTTAATGCAATCGAGAAGGCTTCATTAAAGTATGTTCCAATAGAGGAAAGACGGCGCCAAGCAAGCAAGCCATTGTATCTAATCAGATATGAATAGTAGTTTTGCCAGCTCTTAGACGCCAGTAAATGTGCTAAAGTAGTCTTAGTTCTGAGTTTCAAATTGCTTAATCTATCAAAATGTCTTTTTTGTTTTTTGAGAGTCTGATTCTCTTTTTGGAAAATATCTAGATGAACACTATCTAACAAGAACTCAGTGCAAGCGGAAATGAAATAAAGCTGAAGACAGAGCTTAATTTAAGTTGAGGTTTATGTCTGGAACAGAGACTTTGTTACCATTCTTAAAAGAGAAGAAGCATAATACTGAAGAGCCAACGATTATTGTCGATAGTCGTGAAGCAAGCAGTGCAGCAAAAATTGTTAAGGGTCTAATGGAGCATGGTGTTCATGTTAAGACTGATGCTTTAGAGAAGGGTGATTATGTTCTTTCTGATGAGTGCGCGATTGAAAGGAAAACAGTGAATGATTTTGTTTACACGCTTACTCGTCGATATTTGTTTGAACAATTGTTTAGATTAAAAGATGTGTATCCGAAGTCTCTGATTCTTTTAGAAGGCTATTTACCAATCATCTATAAGTTTAGTCATATACAGCCTGCAGCTATTTGGGGTGCCATGTTTCATTTAGCTAAGAATGGCATAGCTATTATTAACACTGCATCTCAGAAGGAAACAGTGGATTTTCTTTACATCGCTGCTAGGCAGGAGCAAATCGTCGAAAAAAGGTTACCCATCGTTCATGCCTTCAAAAAATGTGATACCTTAACTGACGCACAACTCTACTTTGTAGCCAGTTTGCCGAGCATTGGTAGGGAGAAAGCGGAGGCAGTTTTGAAAAGTTATCAAACACCTTTGAACGCATTGATCAACGTAGATGATTGGTCAAAAACAGTTAATGGACTTGGTCCCATCATTAGTAACAAAGTGAAAGAGGTTCTTACTGTGCCTTTTAAGGAATGCAGTTCAGAATCATAATTGCCTTTAGTAGCGATTTCCTTGTAGGCTGGTTCTGTGAATGATAGATTAGTATTACGTAAACAATAAAAGTGGTTCTACTAAAGATATAGCATGTCATAATAAAAGAGGGAATGATACTATGCAGCGGCTACGAATCCTGCTGATCCTTATTAACATCGGCATAATTCTTGGTCCATTAATTGGAGTAGCAATAATCTATCGCAACAATTTGGAATCACTCATTATTCCTCCTGAGATTAAAGAAATGTTTAGCAATACAGCAAATCCTCAGTCATCAGATCAAAACTCTTCTAACAATTCAGGGAACTTCACCGGATACAATGGTGATGTAGAAATACCGCAATATGAGAATTCAACATACGATCCAGCCACAAAAACCCTGACAGTTGTTTTCAAATTTACTAATCCTGTTGACTTTAGTATAACCCTTAATGATGTTGAAGCGGATGTTCGTTGTCATGCTCATAATTTCTTATTGGGGCATGCGCATCTTAGTAATGCGATGCAGATACCTGCAAAACAGACTGTGGACATAAAAGTACTCTTTGTAACAACAACTGAAGCTGAGCAGCATTTTCAAGCGCAACATTCTGACCAATCAACGATCAACGCGGATTTAGTAAACATAGTTGCTAATGTTAGCGGGATGAGCATTCAAATTCCTGACAGTTACAATGTGGATATTCCTCTTTTTCCGTAAAAGGTGAAGAAATTTGCAGAATAAGATAAATTGGTTTGGCATAGCAGGCGGCGTATGTACGCTAGTGTTGATAGTTGTTTCAGTATTTGTTCCATGGTGGCAGTTGACAGTTGGATCAGGACTTATCCAGGCAAACTGGTCACCTTTGAATACAAACTTCAGTTTAGTTGGTAAGGCTTTCGCAGTACCTCTCCTCATAGCACTAAATATCACCAGTATGCTTTTACTCGTAGCGAGCTGCATAGTTATGCTCATTTATTCCTTGTATCCCAGAAAACCCTATGCTAAAACTCTGCTCGGGTTTGCTTATGGAAAGCCTTTGTATGCTTTGATTCTATTCGTAATCGGTTTAGTCGTCATTATCCTGTTACCTAAAATGTTAGCTGATGTTAATCTTCCGTGGTCTGGTTCGATTAACATGGTTTTGCCTGTTTCTATGACTCAAGGTGTACTTACATCAATTCCTGTGTCTGCTTATTTTCAATGGCCATTTGCATTAGCTATAATATCTGTTATCTTCTGCATTGCTGCTAGAGTCTATCACAAAAAAATCATTCCAACTTCCGAAAATAGCCAAGACCCTACAACAAACGTGACTACAACTACTGAATCAACTGTAAATTCTCCCACTCCATAAATACAAAGCAAAACTGCTTAACTATTTCCTTTTTGTTTATTGTTTTAGAATACTCATCGCAAGTCAACAGTTTAGGAGTCTAGGAAAGCTTATTTTTAAGAATTCTCAATCACAATAAAGCTGAACTGGCTAGAATGGGGGCTGTCGGCTAGCTTGGTCTAGGCTTGTAGCCTCGGGCGCTATAGACTCCGGTTCAAATCCGGGCAGCCCCACTATTCATATCACACACACTAATTCTCATAAAATTTGAGACTTAAGATTTTTAATTTATCTTAAACTTATTGAAGTGTAAATATCAAAAAATTGATCGCAAAATTAATCATTAATCTTCTTTTTGCAATGTCAGATTACAGTTGTGGTAATAATTTATTTCAAATCTCTT
>DATGZD010000161.1:0-2247 GCA_035297385.1 Candidatus Sulfotelmatobacter sp.
GGCGTAGCCATTGGAACAGTTGCAGGCATCTATGGATCAAACTCTTCCGGAGCTGCCGTTACTGGAGGAGACTTTGGATTAGCCGCGGGAGCTTTCGGAACACGCATAGTCGGAATTAGCATAAAAACAGGAGAAGTACTATACAACTTTACCACAGAAAACACATCATTCAATCCTGGCTCAAACTCTTTCGTTGACGGAAAAGTCCTTATACCTATGGACATGGGCATCCTTGACTGCTATGATCTACTCACTGGAAAACTTGTCTGGAGCTCTACTGAATTTGATTATCCCTGGGGTGCATTCGGTGGATACAATGCTGAAGGAGCTTACGGCTTATACTACTGGCAAACATACGATGGTGTAGTAGCTTTCAATGTCAGCACAGGAAAACGAGAATGGAAATACCAATACCAAGCACCATCATTCGAAACACCATACACAATGAATAACGGAACTAGCCAGTACCCATTCTACGGAGCAGCTCAAGTAGCAGATGGAAAAATCTATGTTTACAACACCGAACACTCAGCAAGTTACCCAATTACAAGAGGCTGGCGAATTCACTGCATTGATGCCTACACAGGCAAAGGAATATGGAACATGACAGGCTCCATGCAGCCTGGTGCACTCGCAGACGGCTATTTGACGGCAGGCAACGCCTATGATGGATATATGTATGTCTTTGGCAAAGGACAAAGTGCAACAACAGTTACAGCACCTGACACAGTAATGCCACTAGGCAACGGAGTCGTAATCAAAGGCACTGTCATGGATATGTCACCAGGACAGCCAAACACACCATGTGTATCTAAAGATTCAATGACAACTCAAATGGAATACTTGCATATGCAACATCCAATCGACGGATACAACCACAACATCGCAATGACTGGTGTCCCAGTAAGTCTAACAGCCATTGACGAGAAAGGCACCTACGTCAACATAGGCACAGTTACAACTAACGCATACTATGGTACATTTGAAATCGAATGGACTCCCCCAGCAGAAGGAAAATACCAAATCATAGCAGCCTTTGCAGGAGATGCCTCATACGGAAGTTCAGGTGCATCAACCGCTGTTTCAGTAGGTCCCGCACCAACCACTACACAACCAAGCATAACCAACCAAGTCGTTGATAACACACCAATACTATACGCTGTTATCGGAGTAGGTATCGCACTAATAATTGCAGTCGTCTTAGTCGGAATAATACTCTACAGGAAGAAATAATCGATGGCAGCAATAAAAACTCAACCTCCCTCTTTCTTTAGAAAAAATATCAAATTCAAGATTGGGCTGAAAAGGCTTCGGACATTAAGAATATTATTGATTCATAGAGAAATTGCATTTTTCTCTGTTCTCCTATAAGTTTATGTACCCGAAGCCTCAGCAAACCCCTAATCACTACGATTTCAGTTGATCCAGCACAGGCATCGCATAATACTGAATAGCAACAGCAAGTAATTGTTCAAATGAGATAAGAAAATCACAGAAAATCTGACAAGTTAGTCTAAATATAGCCTTAGCAGCAAAGTCTATTCTAAAAAATGAAGTCTATTACAAAAGAATTGTGATTACAGAGCTTTAACATTTGAAGGTTTTAAACAAAAAAAGGATAGTAGATAGTATTGCTTGTTTTCTTTAATGCTTTCTGAATATTGCTATTAGAGATAGAATAATAGCAACAACGACCGCAACCAAGATAACATAAAGTAGCATCGTATTATCTGGTGTTTGTACTTGTGAAACTGGTGTTTGTGATCCGCCCGATGTTGTTTGTACTGTTCCAACAGATAATCCAGTTGTAGCAGTTGAACTACCGTAAGACCCTGACCCTGAGAAGATTGCTGTAATTGTATATGTGCTTGCAAATGTTGGTGTCCATGGGAAAATGAAATTACCACTACTATCTGTTGTTGCTGTACCAATAGTTTGTGAATTCATATTAGCGTCTGTTGCGACGAGCGTTACTTTGACGCCTTTTATTGTTTCATTATGATAAATTCCATCGATTGGCATTTGCAATTGTAGATAATCCATCCAAGTAGCCATTGATTCATCAGCAACTGCAGGAGTATTTGGTTGAGCAGGACTCATATCAAGAACACTACCTTGAATTAATACAGTTGTACCGTTTGCTACCATTGTACTTGGTGCTGTAACAGTAGTTTTGCTTGGACCTTTTCCTAATACATACATGTAGCCATCATAGCTTGATGCTGAAGCCATATAGCCATCAGCTGC
>DATGZD010000162.1:0-28101 GCA_035297385.1 Candidatus Sulfotelmatobacter sp.
ATAGAACAGTGGTTCATAGTCTTGTATGAAGTAGAATTTTCCTTTTGTTTTGTTGAATTTTAACACTAAATAGGCACTGTCCCAACGGGTTGCTATGCTGATATCTGCGTATGGTAGAGTATCGACGTTATCATCCTTTAGAATAATTGTTTCTGCCAAGGAAAGGTCTGGGAAGAGTTTACTAATTCTTTCTTTGATTTCTAAAGAGGTTGTTTGTGGATCTCCATAGATGATGAGTGAATTCTTTATTCCTTTCTTAGTATGGAAATAATTGGCAAAACGAAGAATTGTGTGGATTCCTCCGAATGCATGCTTGAAAGTTGGGATAAACCAGTTTATTGTTTCTATTTTGATATCTCTCATTTTGTTAAAACGTTTCATTATCTCCATGTTTTCTTTGCTCTGCGTGCTTGAGTAGTCCAGTTTGTTCAGTTTGTCGATTGTTCTTTCATGTGCGTTCAAGGATGCTAATTCGCCAAAAGTGATGAAAGGATTTAGAATTGATATCTCTCTTTTCCCACGGAGGGCTTTGGTTCCTTCCTGAAAATAGTAGGAAATTAGACTTCTCATTAATTTGTCACCATTACTTTTTTGTGTGCGAATTATTACTGTACAATCATTTTCTCAGGATTATTTTTAGATTCTTTAACCTTCTGCTATCGTAAATTCGTGTTGTCTGGAAATCTCTTGCCGTACTAATTTAGGAAGAGCGATAACTGCCGTCCCATTTTTCCTTCTATTTATTCTTGTAGGCTGACAACAACTTTGTTGATTGTGAGGGAAGCGTAACCGGACAATGCTTCATAATCGGCGATTTGTTATTGTAGAAGAAAAGAGGGAAATATCTTAAATATGTTCAAGATCTGAATGACCTATACATGTTCATAGGTTTACGTCTGTTAATCAAGATTCGAGCTTATTGGATACGGAGAAATTTCCTGAATAAGGATTCGCAAGTAGAGTTAAACAATCCGTGGCTTAAGATTATCATTATAAAAGAAAGAGGTGCACGGTTTATCTGTAGAGGTAAATTACTGTTTTTCAGTCATTTTGGAGGAAATGATCCGGTTTATATTCATTTAAGAGAGAATTCATTTTTTCAGATAGAGGGTGATTTTACAATAGGAAATGGCGTTCAGATTTTTGTTAATGAGAATGGGTATCTAAGGATAGGGGGCAAAAATGTTGAGAGCGAATCTGGCATTACTTGTGATTCAAGGATTTATGCCTATAAGCGTATAGAAATTGGGAAAGATTTTTTGTGTGCATGGGATGTTTTCATAACTGATTCTGATTGGCACAGTATTAAGTACGATGACGTGACATCAGCGTTGAGTTCTGATGTAATCATAGGGGATCATGTATGGGTTTCTAATAGCTGCAATATTTTGAAGGGAACTAGAATTGGTGATGGCAGTATCGTTGGGACTAAATCGTTATTACGAAACAAAACATATCCTAAGCAATCACTCATAGTGGGGACACCTGGAAAAGTAATTAAGCACAATTGTGAATGGAAACGTGATTTACTAGTCTGATTTAAGTTCGAGCTAATAATTCTGGGTTATTCGTGCTAGTTGTATTGTTTGAGTTGTACTTGTCGTAAACACTTCTGATAGCTGTGGAGCTAGAAAAAGACTATCTCAACTTGAATTTACACTTACCTTATGTTTGAATCTAACCTGTCTTTGAAATTCGTTTAAATTTGTTGTATTTCTTCTTATAGGATAAAGCTGAGTTGGACTAAGACTTGGTTCAGCGCTTCAGTAATCTTAGATTTTGAAATTCTGCCTTCTATTGGCAAAGGAAGAATAAAGATCATTGTAAGAAAGTAGAATGTTAATATGAGGTATCTATCATGAATGATCTTGCGAACATTCAATTATCTTGTCTTCGTTAGGGTCTACTTTTCCTCTTATTACTGCTGGGTTACCGAAAACAATTGTATAATCAGGGACATCTTTTGTTACAACGGAGCCAGCTCCTACGACAGCGTGCTTGCCAACTTTAATCATTGGAAAGAATATGCTTCCGACGGCTATCCGACAACCGTCCTCTATTGTGGGTCCTTGTAACAGTTTCCAATGAGCGCCGGATTTGGAGTAGCCTTTTCGGTAATAGATCATTTTTGGATCATTTGTTGTGACGCATTTTGAGGCCATAAATACGTAGTTGCCTATTTGTGTTTTTTGATTTATGTTATTATTTGAGTGTATTAATGTATGGTCGCCGATGATGAGGTTTCCTTCTAAATCACAGAGCTGTGCTACGATGGAATGGGTACCGATTGTCGTATCAAAACGGATAACCGTATTGTGTCCTATTCCAGAATCGTTTCCAATAGTTGTTCCCCCATATATGACAGTGCCCGAATCAATGCGCACCCTTTTTCCAATCTTTATTTTTTGGTCATTGTACGGGATGAATTTGACTGAAGGGTCAATTCTTGCGTTTTCGCCTACTTCGACCCAGTCGGGCCAGCATTTTCTTGTTTTTTCAACCATATCATTACTTCCAGTTCTAGTATGATTCTATGTTTGGCTTATATTTGATATTTAAAGAAACCTTGACCAGTTTTTCTTCCCAGGTTACCTTTTGCTACCAGTTCCTCTGCGAGAGGACAAATTTTGAAATTTGACTCATATTGGTTATTAATTTCTTTCATTATCTTCAGGCAAATGTCTAACCCAATGAGGTCGGCTAAAGCTAAGGGGGCCGATGGTGATTCGCGCCCAGTTTCATTACCACGTCTATTGTCTCAGCAGAGACAATTTTATCCGTCACTAGATAGGCTGCTGAGTTGATCATTGGAACAAGGGATCTTATTGACAATAAATCCTGATGAATCATCAACAATTATGGGAACTTTGCCCAGTTGCTCTGAGAAACTAACGATCTTTTTAACTGTCTGTTGGAATGTAATGGGCTTCTTGGCGATTTCAATTAGGCACATTATTTGAGTAGGTTAAAGAAGTGGCTACAAATTACGCAGCAGGTCTACTTGTTACTTTTGCTAGAGCTCTTATGCTTAGACATGAAGTGTTTGATGCAAAAATAACATGCTTTGGATAGTAGAAATCTATTTCTTGGAAATTGACGCATAGTCTCGCTCCTATAACATAGTGCATGAGTGTGTTGTTACTCTACGGCTAATATGATCGAGAAGCAGAACAATAAATCATGCCTACTTGTTGGTGCTGGATTTGGACCCAGTAATGTCTTCAGGCCAGTAGCCTCAGTCTTAAGGCTTTGGCAGGAATAGAGCACAATTATTTGTACTACTTTTCTTTTCCTGTTCTTGAATAGGTAGCAAAAGCAAAGTCACTATGATAACGTTTAGAAAGAGCTCAGATCAGAACAAAATGGTTATTTTATGAATACATATTTCTCAGTTTCCTAAAATGTTTGTCACCTATAGCTGGTTATCAATCAACCATTCAAAATCTAAACCCAAAAACAAACCTCATCAAGAATTCAAACGTGTTATTAGTAAAACAAAAAGGTAAAACCTCAATCATTTCTCCTTAACTTTTCCTCCAACTCTTTAATTCTTTTTTCAAGCATCAATGTTCGAGCTAATGCTATGAGAAACCTCTGAAGAGCACTATCCGTAAACTGAAGCCTCCCGCTATCTTTCTTCTTCCGTTTGGTTCTCCGTTTAAAATTTACCCAAAAACCTCCCAGACAATCAACCTGACATGTAAGAGGTAATTTGCGAAAAGAAAAAAAGCATGCTTTTGGATGGGGAGCTAGCTTGATTCTTTAGTCATCAACTATCAAAATGAAGCTTCAACGAAAATAGTGTGGCTTAGTACTGGTACAGGTGAAGTCTGTTAATGCTTTACGGGAAGTGCTTTACTGGGATCTAAGATTTGAAACTCAATGTTTTCTTTGATTTCTGGTTTTACTATTTCTTTTATTCCGCATTTACTCTTGTATTCAATTTCTCCAGAATAGATTCCAATTGCGCCGCCATAATGAAGTTTAGCCAGACCATTTGGTAGTATTTCTTTTAGTTTTAAACAATAATTGTCCCGTAAATATTTGCATGAATTACATCTTAGGTCAACCATTATTGAGCCCAATCAAGATCGTATAAATGGATAATTATGTGTCTTATGAAGTGTAAATCTGAATTTTAGTCCTTACAACACATTTCGGGGGTGGGATTTGAACCCTTACCGAAACAGAGCTGTCACCCGCAATTCCTTTCCTTCTTGAATTAGCGTGCTACTTGTTAGAAACATAGCTTTGGTCATTCAGAGGCTCTTTCGAGGCCTCAACAGAGTTTAAGAAATCGCCTAACATTCGAATGAAACGTTCTGGCTCCTCCAAGTGAGGCATATGTGAAGAATTTTCAAATATTACCCACTTGGAATCTGGAATTCCACGTCGTATAGGCGCGACAACTACAGGTGTAGCTTGATCATAACGTCCTGAAATTAACAGAGTTGGAACATCGATCTCGCCTAAGCGATTAACGATGCTCCATTCTCTAAGCATGCCCGTAATCTCAAAATCGCTTGAGCCATACAAAGTATTGTTTACTTCGGGATTTTTCGAATACTTCTGCAAAGATTGGAGGAGACAGTCTGGCCAAGGGTCAAGTCGACACCAGTGACGATGAGTGAATACTGACAATGCTGCCTGATAAGCTGGGTCGTTGGTTGTTCCATCTTTCTCGTGTTTTACCAGTGTCTGCTGCACATGTAATGGAAGTTCAGATCGCAAACGTCGCATTTCAGAATTAATTTGTGGTACGCTCGCTAATGAATCCGCCAAGATTAGACTCACAAGTCCCGACGGTTTAGTTAGTGCATACTCCATCGCTAATGAACCACCGGCTGAATGTCCAAATAAATGAACTTGGTCAAGTTCAAGAGTGCTTCGAATCGCGTCTATCTCTTCTACAAAGAGTTGAAAGCTCCACATCTTTGGGTTGTGCGGCTGATCAGAGTTGCCACAACCTAATTGGTCATAAAATACAACGCGACGTCCAGTATTTGCTACTATACTGATTGGCGCAAGATAGTCATGTGGTAATCCTGGACCCCCGTCAAACATAGCAATGGCAACTTGTCTGATTCTTGCTTTTCTCCAACGATGCCATACCATACGCTGTAGCCATGAAATGAGATGAACCCTTCTTCAAAGTTGTCAGATTCATAATATGACCTCCTCTGCCTGTTTGAATTATTGAATATACTTTTGATTTAAAATTTAAAAAACTTCGGTTGTAGGTTTATGGTATACTGGGTATGCATATGCTAAAGATTTGTAAAATTTGACTTACTTGTTAATCAGAATATCTGATATTTTTTGTGGGAAACGGATAACGTGCTAGAAAACGAAAGTATTAAAAACGCTCAACAATGATATCGAATTGGGTCTCTATTTATGACAGATATTAAGCAGATGCCATTCGCTGAAAAACTAAGAAATATACAAACATATGAGAAGAGTATACGGTCTTACACTATCTCTCTTGTTAAAGATGAACTGGGAAAAGAAAAGTTAGAAGAATTAAAGACCCTTTGGAATAAGAATATTCGACCTATTCCATCAGAGGGAACAGATGAAGAAAAATATGAAGTTGCTTACAAGAACTATCTCCAGACTTGGGTTACCGCTCATGATTTTATGGCAAGGTACCAAGGCGACTTTGGGAAAGCAAAACTCATGCGGGTTGCAATTAATAGTATGAAGAAAAAAGCTTCTACCTCTAGTACACTGCTTGCTAAGACAACAATGACTATTGCACCTAAAGTGTCCTTCCAAACAATGGCAAAAGAACTGGCATATAGATTGCAAGTTTTCAGTCCTTTCACTGTGGACCAATTAGACAAAAACCAAATGGTTCTCACACTTACTCCCTGCAAGATAGCCTCTATCAGTCCGGATTTCTGTAATGTGGCTTGTCAAAATATCATCAGAGCATGGCTTGAGAGTCAATTCAATATAAAAATGATATCAACTCCCAAAGGAACAAATTGCACCGTAAAGATTATGCCCTTTACATCTTAATCCACTGCTAAATTGAGATTCTAGTAAACTCAAGGTATGATAGTCGAGGGCAAATGATAGATTCATTTCCAGAGTTGAAGATGAATCTAGGCCCAGCCGAAAATGGATGTTTATATTCTCTTTTAAAGTTTTACATAAAAAAACAAAAAAGATAAAAAAATTTTTGGAGAACTTTTAGTCCTTAATCTATCAGTTCTTCTTCGTCTTCCTCTTCTTCAGTAATTTCGTCTTCGTCTTCTTCAATTGTTCTTTTTGCTTTTCCAGCTTTTTCTTGCACGTGTCCTTCGACTTGTTCTTTTTTACCCTTCATTTCTTGTTCTTCATCGTTAGTTATGTCGCCAACTTCCTCTCGAATTTTGCCTTTTGTTTTCTTAGCTTTTCCTTCTACTTCATCTCGCATAAGAATCACGTAATAAACACATGCTTGTTTGACTCATAATAACCTGTGTTGTCGTGTGAAGACAATCACAAAATTTTCAAGAATCAAAAAATAATGAATCATCAGTGTAGTTTTAGGCCACAATTAAAACAGTAGCCTATTTCTCTCCAGTCCATTTTCAAAGTAAAGTTACAATCAGGACATAAACGAATTTTACAAAAGCGACAACAAAAAGTAGCTGGATCTCCGCATACATCACAAACTTTTTTTTGAGAAATACAATCATTACACACTAAAATCATCCATTAACATTCAACTAAACTGCTTATCATAATCTTTTTTGACAAGTTGTATTAAATTTCAGCCTCAACACAAAACTATGCTGTGAAGTATGAGGCATAATGCGAAAGAGAAAAAGGAATGTTTTTTTAAGACTATTTTAAAATTAGTTGCGCAAACCAATATTTTATGGTTTAAATTAGAAAATGTTCTATAATTAGATTCCATAAATTTCTTATAGATGTATACAAATTTATTTCTCGGAGAGAGTGAGATGAGGATTAAAATTTTATTATTGCTTCTTACTCTATCAATTTTTGCTTTTGCAGTTCAAGTATCCTTAGCACAATCACCATTAGGTCCAGGAATTACTTTGACTCCTCAAACACAAACACATACAGTAGGTGAGCAGGCTCAAATTGGCGCTACCTTCTATTATGCTGAGATCAACGATTCTATTCCACTTGCAAATCAAACAATTGTATTCTTTGTTATTTCTGGCCCAAATCAAAATGTGTCAGCCACAGCAATTACTAATGCTCAAGGACAAGCAACATTTACTTATACTGGATTAGTTCCAGGAATTGATACTGTTAGAGCCAGAGATACAACCTTTACAGTCTATAGTAATGATGTTACGGTTACTTGGGTTGGTTTGCCAAATGTTATTCCTGAAGTACCGTTTGGTACAATAATGATTGTTGCTGTCATGACTGGTTGTAGTGGTTTCTATTTAATGTCAAAACGTCGCAAAAAAGTATAATGTAAAAAGGTACCCCTTCTTTTTTCTTTTTTTATTGTGTGAAGATAATTTAGGCTTAAATCCAAAAACAAAACCACAACGTAAGAGCATGTTTGCGAAGAGAAAAGAAGAATGTTTTTTTAAGGTTATTTCAGAAATGGGTTTAAGATATGATCTTTGTATCCTTTTATTTTCTTTTTCTGAATATTTTTATTCCTTGCATTTCTGTTACGTATTCCAATCTTGATTCTATGAGAGCAGTTGCTTCTTCAAGTGTTTAGGCAATTTTGCAGGGTAAGGTTTACGCATTATTTAGAATGGTAGTACAAGTTGATTCGACGCGCATGGCAAATTGTGATGTTGTGAAACAAATGATTTATATTCTAAAAATTAGTTTTTTATGGGTTGTCTGTTTTTGGTAATGGAGAGTTTTGTCTTCGGAATTAGTTGGGAATGATTTTGGTGATGTATTTTCGTGGTAAAATTCAGAGGTTCGTTTCAAGATTCTATTCCAGGTTTGGTTGGCGAAAATTTAACCCAGATCAGTTCAAGATAGAGCATGTTCATTTTGTTATTCCTGGGCTTTCGGCTTCTTTCAATAATTATTGTATAGTGCATATTAGTGATCTTCATTATGGTCAGTGGCTTTCTTCTAGTCGTCTTGCTGGCGTTGTTGACCTTATTAACAAGAACGATCCTGATCTTGTTGCAATAACTGGAGATTTTGTGTCATATTTATTAGATGAGAGCATTGAAGAGATGGAAACAGAACTCAGAAGGTTAAGACCTCATGATTTAACTGTTGCAGTTTTGGGTAATCATGATCATTGGTTAGGTGCAGAGAAGGTTCGTAGAATATTGAAGAATAGCAATATTTGTGATATTAGCAATGATTACTACACTCTTCGAAGGGATAGCTCTATGTTACATATTGCTGGTGTTGATAGTATAACTGTGAAAAAAGATCGTTTGGATCTTGTTTTAGAAAAAATGCCTCTTGAGGGTCCTGCAATCTTGTTGGCTCATGAACCCGATTTTGCAGTAAAGAGCGCAGCAACAAAAAGGTTCAGTCTGCAGCTTTCTGGTCATTCACATGGTGGGCAACTTATCATTCCCGGTTTAGGAACTCCTTTTAGGGCTTATAATTTTAGGAAGTACCCCGCTGGTATGTATAGGGTTGATGATATGATACAGTATACTAATCGTGGGTTAGGAACAAATAGCTATTGGCTTAGAATTAATTGTCCCCCTGAGATAACAGTAATCAGTTTATCAGGCACTTGAACATAAAACATCAAGAATTATACTCTTATGTATTCAGCTTGAAGAAGCCCTATTTCAAGAGACAATATTTGTCCATAATTTCTTTCGGTATGACTATACGCCCTTGCTTGTCAATTGCTACTTCCAAGTGGAATCACTATTTACCATTACAACTGATTTAGAGTTGAACTTTGAGGTTTGGAAGCGGCAGCGCACACGCTTAACGATTTGTTTTTAAAGCTTAAGTTGAGAAAAAATTTTGGTACTTATTTATGTGTAATGCGTGTGCTTCTAGACATAACGTCTGTGATGTTTGTAGTAGTCAAGCTACTTTTTTGTTGTTTACTTGTAAGATTAGAATTTGTTATAAATGTAATTTTGATTTAGGGTTAAGTAGGTTATGTAGAAGGGATACTTGTTTTAATTGTGGACAAAAATTAAGATAAGTTCATTCTAAACTTCATTCTTCACGTACATTCTATAATAGGAAAAAAGTTAATGTAAACGTCCTCGCGCGCGCTATCTCGTCAAGACATAGAGCGTTGGAGCATTAAGTGATTCTGAGTTTGTAGCTTGTTTAACGTTACACTTCAATGAACCGTAATTGATATATACTGAAGAATACCAATTTTTTTATGGAGTTTTGTGTATGCCTTTGTTTGGTAAGAAAATTGTTTTATCAAAGACAGAATTATCGACAAAGCTAACGGAGTTAGGACACAATAGCGATCAGTTTACACTCATTAATTCACCTGAGACGGATTTTATTGTAGAAAGAAAAATTGTGGACGCAAGCGGATATGGGATAGCAGGAATCGACGAGTTAAAGAAGAGTTACAAGGCTTATCTGCTTTTGGATGAGCAAGCCCATGAAGCGAGATATAATGAGGAAATGGCAGAGACTTCAAAAGAAGCTAATATTTCTTCTGGTGGGATAGGTATTTCGGGAGAAAAAAAGTTTTTCCGTGGGAAGTCCCTTGGATCAAAACAATTTGGGAAATCATGGGGCGTCAAAGATAATGATAATTCATCATCAATTGGAAAAATCTATGATTATTCTTTTGATGTAAATAAGATACGTGATCCAATAAAAAAACTTGTAGACGATTCAGGCTGGAAATTCAAACAAGTACTCTCTAAAGAAGCTGCTACCTACGCGCGCGCTAAAAGATAAATCAGGTACTGTCTGCTGGATTCTTTTGCACACATTGGACTTAAGAGTACTTACGTGTGCTCAGCGTAAAAACTAAAAGTGAAACAATCACACATAAGAGGAGATGTGGAATAGCATCCGCCAAAGAATGTTCAAAATCAAGGTTTTACTCAACGCGACAAACGTCAACTCGCGCAAATCTCTCAGAATTAAAAGAGACTGATTATGAAGAAAAAGGACAATAAAGGGAGGTGAATGAGAATAAATCACAAGAGGATACTTTTGGGTACAATTTGTATCATATTTCTTATGCCTTTATCGAGTGTTTACGCTGTGGACCTTCTAGGAACTTACACTGGATCCCTTCAAAGTGAGGGAGGTACCCCAATCAGTATAACTGTAGAGTCAAACACTGTCGATTACATTGATTACCGTTCATATGAAGTCAATCTTAACAAAGATCAAGAAGTGAATGCGTTACTTGAAGTTCCAAATGGTGCTGATTTTGACTTATTCTTCTGTACTACAAACATGAGTGTATTTTGGTATAATGTTACTAATGTTGAGGGGCAAGATGAAACTCAATTGATAACTGTCCCTGAATCGGGTAACTATTTGTTTATAGTCGCAGATTATAGTGGCAGCGGAACTTATACTCTTAGATGGACAAGCACGAATGCTGGTGTAGACTTAACTATGATATTTAGCATCATTGCCATTGTTGTCATCGTAATCATTGTAGCCATCGCTATACTATTGTTGATGCGACGAAGGAAAAGAATACCCCCGCATACGCCAAGTACGCCTGGTACTGTACCTCCACCACCTTCAACAGCTTAACCTTTACTGTACACTTCAATAATTAATGGTCAATTATTCACATCTTAAGACTGCTCTAGCACACGCTAAAATAAGGTGCTTAAAGATTATTGTCTCAAAGTTATTCATCTATCACTGAGTTTGAAGACGCAAAAATCTTTAGAGAACGTAAGTTCTAACATGTTGAAACTCAAAGACGTCTCTAATTTACGCCGTCCGTAATTTTCCTTATCGCCTCATAGAGTTTGACGTTTCTTATCTTGTGCAGAAAATACAGCCAGAACCAAAAATTATTCTGTTTATAGCACATCAAGATGAGCAGAAAGCTATGCAAGATCTAGGTCTACTTGACGTCAAACCTTAGATGTTGAATATACACTATTCTTTGAGATTTAGACAATGATTGCAGTATGTTTGGAAAAGAGGATCTAAAGAGCAAAAATCGTGTCATAGATAGCTCGGTTGAATCCCTAATTGGTCTAGATGTTCTAACAGCTCCCTTTTTTTCCAACAAATGAAGAGATGCAGATTCAGTTATTCTTCTGAAAATCATGCAGCTCTTTTCATCTAGGTCGTGTTTTAGGTAAATTTTAAGAGTACCAAGCATACATTTTTCTTTGTACTTCTATTTTGCCGTAAAACTTTGAAAGAGGTTGGAAAAAGAACATGCAATCGAGAGTGACATTGGATTCGATAGCTAGAGTGCCTGTTCCCACAGTTCTTCTCACAACACGTATTTCCGAAATTGCGCAGGTTATGGTGAATCGGAATGTTGGTGCTGTCGTAGTTACCCGAGATTATGAGCCTTTAGGAATAATAACTGAACGAGATATCTTAGCAAGGGTGGTGCTCGCAAACAAAGATCTTAATGAGGTTGTTGCTCAGGAAATAATGACTTCACCGTTATTGACCATCGATTCCAGTAGGACTATTGACGAAGCACTTGAAATAATGAACAAGAATCGAGTAAGGAGACTAGTTGTTGTTAAAGGCGAGAAATTGGTTGGATTAGTAACAGAAAGACGATTGTTGCTAGCTCATGGTCCACCCGAAAAATGCTAGTGCGTATCCAAGAACACATCCTAATTTCAGTAGAAAGCGCGCGCTTTAACCTAGGAAAAGGGTGTTTACTAAAATGCTGAGGGAAGGAAATTAAACCCTTACAAAAGTGGAGACGTCACCTGCAAATCCACTTCTTCTAAATTGTTAATGGAATAGTAGAAAACAAATATCAGAAGGTTTGGTAAACACAAAAAAGTTAGGATTTTTTGTTCATTTCACGGTGTACCCACCAGATGAGCCCTATCACTGCTGGGATTCCGAAGATAACTAATATCCAGATTAGGATAGTAATCATTGAACCTACAACATAATCTAAGGTATAAGTTGAAATTGGAACATTCCAGTTTCCGTCAAAATAGACTTTGAGGGCGAAGGCTATGAAAAGTAGTGGTGATATTGCTCCTCCTGCTCCTGAAGTACGTGAGCGTCGGTTAGAGAAATGATACTCTTTCTTTTCTTCGTCAGGTAATCTTTTCCACCATTGCCAGCCTATTACTGCGCCTATGATTGCTGGAATGCCAATGAATATGAGTTCCCAAAATATCGCGTGTAAAATGAACAGCACAATATTTTCCATTGACCAGAAGCCTAGGCTTGATGGTACTAGACTAGATTGAGCTTGTCCAACGAACCATAAAAAGACATAGATTGCACCGATGAATACTAAAATACCTGCTATTATGAATATTGTAACTATGTTCCAGTGCTTTCTTAGGAATTTCCTCCAGCTCGAACCCTGTTTAACGTCAACGTCAATTTCTCCACTCATTATTTTCTCTCCTCTTAGCATATCAGTGATGTCGCTTGGTATAAAGGTGCGGGGATGTGGATTTGAACCTGCTTCAGGTGGAGATGTCATCCGCAAATTCTCTTTCTTACATCAATTTTAGCGTGTTAATCTTGGAATGCTAGCGAATTGAAGGTGCTCCAAAATTTACGTTTTCTTGCTTTTGAAGCAAGACTTATTAGCGTGCAGCGTCTAAGTGGAAAAATATGTCAAAACTAATCAAAGTTTTTGCATTAGCCATAGTTGTTGCTTTCATTGCTTCAACGCCATTAGCTCTTGCACAAACTCAGCCAGATGTAATTCAAGTTGTACTTGTATTGAAGCATGAGTCTAACTTTGTTAAGCCAGGCGGGGGTGGAAGCGGTGGTTCAAGTGGCGGAGACTACAAGATTTGGTTCAGAGGTTACCAGACAGATGTTCCTGTTGACTTAACTGTTTATACAGCAAACTCAGAGGGGCTTCAAGGTTCTTTCATAGTGTCAGCAGTAAACGCTGCCGTTGATACTTGGGATGCAGCTACTACTATACAATTTAAGGGAACAATCACCACAAGCAGTGGTACTGGCACTGTTAAACAGGATAATCATAACATAATTACTTTTGGAAACTATCCTCAGAGTGGAGTGATAGCAGTAACTTATGCTTGGGTTGACCGCACCAACTACAAACTGAAAGAATTTGACATAATGTTGGACACAGATTTCACGTGGGGAGACGCGGCAAGCTCAGCAGCTCTTGTTATGGATGTACAGAATATTCTAACCCATGAATTGGGACACGGCTTCAATCTGAGTGACCTGTATGCTGTATCAAAATCTGCGCTTACAATGTACGGATACTCTACTGAAGGAGATGTAGAAAAGCGAACTTTAGAGCCTGGTGATGTAGCAGGCATACAAGCAATCTATGGCGTATAAATTCTCTTTTTTTTATATCATATTTTGACGTAGAATGTAACTTCAGAAAAACATGCTGTTTAAACTTGGGAGAATAGCGAATTTATCTTTAATTCTTCTTTTGATTACCCGTGCGTCCGTTTGGCGATAGTATTAAAAGTTGATGTAGTTCATAATGAGAATTGTGATCTTATGCCACAGTCTAATGTTAATCGAACGCGTTTTGATCCTTACAAGAACTTCAAGTTTAGAATCAAGTGGGATGGTAGGTATGTTGCTGGTGTAAGCAAAATGTCAGCGTTGAAACGTACTGCAGAGGTTGTGAAACATCGAGAGGGCGGTGATCCTAGTAGTAACAGAAAATCTCCTGGTCGCATGGAATACGAAGCAATCACGTTAGAGCGAGGAGTAACCCATGACTTAGAGTTTGAAAAATGGGCTAACAAAGTTTGGAATTATGGTGCTGGATTAGGCTCTGAAGTTTCTCTAAAGGATTTCCGCAAAGACATTATCATTGAAGTCTATAATGAAGCTGGACAGTTGATGATTGCGTACAAAATCTATCATTGTTGGGTTTCCGAAATCCAAGCCCTGCCAGATTTGAATGGTAATGCTAACGCAGTTGCTATCCAACACATAAGAATAGAAAACGAGGGTTGGGAAAGAGACGAGACTGTGAATGAGCCACAAGAGCCTCCATTGTAACCGCTATATTAATTTAATTTTGGAACGTAACCTATCGTCGCGCGCTTACAAATATGAAGGAATTAGACAACTCTCACGTATATTACCCTTAAGCCAATAACGTTTTTTGTGCCATTTTAGAATGCGTTGTAGTGCAGGGTTGGGATTTGAACTCCCTACTAGATGGAGATGTCCACGCTTACCTCTCTTTTTTACAGTGCGCGCGCGTATTCTTCACCCTAATTTACTTATAAAGGTGCGGGGGGATTTGAACTCCCAGTTAAGTGGAGATGTCACCCGCAAAACTCTTTTTTATCTGATGATATCATGCACGAGAAATAGTAGAAAAGAAAATCGTAAACTCAGTTTCTCATGAATGTGCTTTTTGCGGAGCAATGGAGGTCATGATTACATTCATACCGAAAACAGCTTCGGTTGCTGGTCCCGCATACTTCCAAATTGGGCTTACGAAGGTTACGAATGCATCGAAACCTGTATACTCACATGTGCCAGTGTAGCCTGAAGGCAGTAGTGTGTTGTACTTCTGAGTTCTGGCTTCGCCGATTTTTTCAAACAGTAGACAGGATGGAGGCAGGTAGCCATGGATTGGGGGAAGTGGGATTTGAATCGTCCATCCGGCAAAGAGCCCATCGCCCTGCTTCCACACTTGGAGTTCCTTGTCTGTAACATGAATGACGTTCTGTCCGGCAGGGATTCCGGCAAACAATGTCCTGTAAAAATCCACGATTCTTGAGTCAGTAGTAGTTTCGACAACCCCAACGGGTACAAACATGTAACCTTTTGGAGTGTTGAGCCATAAGGAAATAATCAGTGTATTTGTATTTCCCTTTCCAAACGTGCCTCTTCTAACGTGCCAGCAATCAATCATCATATTAGGAAGACAGAGATTAGCTGGCGGATGAACAATTACCTGACCAGTAGAGCCATACGCGACGGTTCTTGATGGATCCTTCTCGTACTCGCGCACTTTATTTAGCAACTCTTTCTCAGTGCCCAAAGTTTTCTTATCTACCGTGACATCGACCGCACCGTACCATTGTTCTTTCTTAATTACCTTGATGTTGGTTGCTGAGGTGTCCGAGCGAACAAGCGGCTTTGACCCAAGGATTGTCTCCAACGTGACCTTTGATGGGACAGGCGCATTCACCCAAATCTTGCTGAACATGGTTTTTGTCATTCCCACGTATTCCCGGTCACTAGTGTAGAATGTGTCCTCAAAATGTGGCGCAGCATCCACACTTCCCCTGTTTACCAAGGACGTTTTAAATTGGAAAAGGTGTTGGCCATCAACAATAGTGGTTCCTAACTGACTGGCTGAAACATGCCTCACCGCACAGTATTTTGATAATTCCAACGCCGCGTTTAGGTTCTCGCTGGTTATTGGCGCCATTATTTTGACGGAAACGCCTTTTTCAATCCATTCTTTCACCAACGCTATATTTCTGAGCTGTTCTGTAAGACCTCTGGCGGATGTCAACATTAATACTTCTTGCTTGGCGGAGCCGATAGTTTCTTCATAGGTGTTTCTAGCGGTTGTGGCATCGTTGATGACACAGGTTTTTGGTGCTGGTTTGCCAGTTTCCAGTTCGAAAATAGTTTTCTCGATATCTGCTGAGCTACGCCATAAGTCGTCAAACACACCGGTGAACGCATGCACCAGCTCTTTACTGTTTGTCCAGAGGCAAGCTTCATCCTGTCCAGTAGAGGATGATTCCTCCCTGGGAGTTATGAAGAATACGATTTCTTCGTTGTCTCTAATGACCATACGGGGTGCAAGCTGTAAACCTAACTGGGGGTTTCTGCCCTTGAGATTGAATTTGGTTTTCGGTATTTTCTTGAGGAGGTTTTTCACTGCTTTTAGATTCTGGATGGATAGGTCAGTAAGGAACCTGAATTGGATCTGCTTTCTTAGAGGATGACTTAGCATGACATCGAAAAGACCCAAGGTTTCTGCGCGCAATAGACCTTGAACCGTTGATATTGTTGAGAGTTGGCTTTTGGTTTCTGTTATCATCTGGGAAATCTTCGGATAAATCTTGCGGTTTCCCTCGATGACAGTGAATTTCTCCATTGTAGGCTCGGCTGTTGGTTGTCTTATGTTTCTCCAATAGCCAAGCAACTCTTTCCTTGCGCTTTCGAGTTTTCTGGCTTCTTCCTGTTTGGCTCTTATGTTCAGGTCAATTAATGATTCAAAGTTAACGGCTGTGAAGCGGGCAGGGGACTCCAGTGTCGGAGTTACCAAGCCTTTCCTCTGCAAACTCGCTAAGGTACGGTAGACCCCTGCTTTGTGTGTTTTGGAACGTTTTGTGATTTCTCCGCCTGTCAACGAGCCGTGCTTCGCGAGGAAAAGGTATATCTCAGCCTCTTTTTTGGTTACTCCAAAATCCCTGAGGACCGCTCTTATTTTTTCCTCGGTCAATTTGGTGCGCGCCTCGGCGCTGGTCGTCGTCTACATTGGTGACTAGACAGATTTTATCTACTCGTGAGAAGCTTAACTGTTTTTCGGTGACAGGAAGACCTTCTGATCGATTAAGAACGGAGGTGAAACAACATGAAAAGAATCATTGTATTGATTCTCGGGTTGGTTTTGTTGATGCTATCTGCAGTAGCGCCAGCGATAGCAGCGTCAGCAACAATAGTTCCCGTTCACGGAGGAAGCATCGCGGGCGGGACATCAATTTCTCCTGAAATGTGGTTAACGAATGGATATATTACTCAGCTTCGGGGAGGAGGTTCGCAGGGAGGAAAGCTTGGGCTCTACATATATCCTTCAGCAGAAGAGCCTGATTACGTTTTAACTATCAATGAGGAGTATGATGCCATGGTAAACTGGAAAACTGGTGAAGGCATATGGCGCTTTACAGAAACTTGGGAATACCTTGTAGATGGACAAATAGCAGGCACATTCAAAGGTGAATGGCTTATAAAAAGCACTGGAGCTTACATAACACCCTCCGGATATCCGGTAGCTTGGACTCACCTCGAAGGGCATGCTGTGCTCCAGGGCGGTGGAATCTTTGATGGGCAAACGCTGATGATGGACTCCGAAAGAACGAGAGGTTTTCCAGGAACATTTGAAGGATTCCTCTTGACAAGTTGAGCCTGGAAAAGCAGCTTTCAGGTAGAGGCTCCTATTGCACTAAAGCATGCATAACAAGCTACCCTCTTTTTAGTAGAATTTATGAAACTGAACCGAGACACCAAATTTCGGATTGCCCTAGAATAGAGTGCGGTATCTATAAAGGGGCGAGATCGATTGAGGGAAGAAATGTTGCTCAAGGCGCTTGTGGGTCTTGGACTCACAGAAGTTGATGCTGCAATCTACCTTCTTCTGGCCAAAGAAGGACCTCAAAAAGGAAGAAATATAGCAGAGACACTGGAACTGTACAAGCGTAAACTCTATAGAAGTCTGAAACGTCTACAAGGGAAAGGCATAGTAACCGCCTCTCTTGAGCATCCTGCACATTTCTCCGCTGTATCCCTCGAAAAGGTTTTGGGCTTTCTAATTGAAGCCAAGAAGGAACAAGCTTTAGCCTTGCAGGAAAGCAAGGAAGAACTTCTTTCTAGTTGGAGAGCCATTACCAAGAGGGATTTTGCAGACAATTGACAATATGAGGGAACATCTGAAGCTTTTTTCACGCGAACCGACGAAAGTTGTCTACATTGGTGACTAGACAGATTTTATTTGCTCGCAAGAGGCTTAACTGTTTTTCGATGATAGGAACTGAATTTCTAATCTATCACATAAGAAAGGGAGGTGAAAAAGTGAAAAAAACGGCCGTTCTTACTCTTGCGATGGCTTTGTTAATTATTGGAGCCGCAACTACACCAGTCATGGCGATTGGACCTTTCGGAGCACTGCAAAACGATAATCCCAACTTCAGGATTGATCCTATCGGCGCTGTCCACAACGAATGTGGGAAGTCTGACGTTAGTATCATTTGGACCCCGATGCCGATAGGAGGACCGTATACCTTTTGGTCGGAGCAACGTTTTGTAATTGCTAGCTCAGGCGGAGGCCAAGTAAACAATGCACTAATCGCCGATCAGTCTACTTTTTCACGATGGGCCGCTGATATGCAAGCTTATCCACTCGGTGAACCCACGGTCAATGAAAACAAGTGGATATTCCTGTCTCCAGATGGTTCTGATTATCCTCAGTATCCCTTTGGACCGAGTGGTTCGTATGGAACACATGGCATGCTTTGGTATTACTTCTATGTGAGTATGAGAACAGGAGGATTGTCAGGTCCAGTCGCAGCAGCAGGAGCTACAGCTGCAGTAGCAAATTATCCAAACGGATGGTTATGGCAGTACAACTTAATAGGGTAAAAATGATGCAGCCTTCAACACCAAATATTCTCTCCCTTCTTTGATTAGATTCGCAGACGTTGTACCTTTGAAGGAATTGAGATATGGTTAGCTATGAAGAAGTGCTCAAGACTCTTGTAGGTCTTGGGTTCAAAGAGATCGATGCTGCGATCTACCTTCTCGCGAGAGAGAAGGCTCAAAGAAAGAAATATAGCTGAAACTCAGTTTGTACAAGCAGGAGCTTTACAGAAGCCTCAAAAGCCCTCAGAGAACAGGCATTGTAAACGCCTCCTTTGAGTGCCCCGCACGCTTTTCAGCTCGGTCGCTCGAGAAATTTTTAGACTGCTTGATTGAAGCAAAGAAGGAACGTGCTTTGACCTTGCGGCGCGCTTCGTGAAAAAGCCAAAATAGATACTAACACCAAAAGAGTAGTATGAAGATTAATTTTTTTCCTGATGAAAAAGAAATTTTATCTCTTAAATTAATTGGAGATTGGACCCTAAGAATCGTGTATGGTGTATAAGAATTACTAAATTTAGACTTTCTTTCCAACCTCCTTTTGAGAGTCTGCTTCATAGTTGATAGCGCGCGCGACTCTTTGAATTATAGTTTACTAAGATCACCTCCCAGTGGGTTTTTCATAATCGCAGTCATGTTTAAGGCTGCAACTGTTGGAACAGATGAAGGAAGACGCCCGAATGTTACCACCCAAAATGTAATTGAAATCAACTATAGTTCATATTTTTCTAATGTCCAATTTGTCAGCGCGCTATTCAGCTTTTGAATTTTGATGGTTATGGGCTTATTTTTGTCTGAACACCAGTCCTATTTAGATTACAGGTTGATTTGAACTCCTGTTTAGGTGGCGATGTCACCCGCATATATCTTTTTTCTTAAACCTTCCTTTGTCAAGGTAATCATTTTGATTTGAGTTTAAATTATTTCGGAAAACTAAAGCGCGTGCTAAGAGTACACGATCTACAGGTCTGGAATTTGCATAGTCAACTCTGTCCAGTTTTCGGCAACGTTCTTCTTTATAAGCGGTTTTAAATTGGCGAAAACTGTTGGAGGCATAAGTGACATCCACTGTCTTGTAACTGAAACTTGGTCATCTATGTCAAGCAAGGGATATAACCACTGAATCACCATAGGGAATTTTTCTGATGGTACTTTACTTGATACAATATTAAGAATCGATACTTGTTCATTGTCGGTTAGTCCTTCTCTAAGCGTAGGATAAAGATAGGCATCTTCCTTGCTCAAATGAATCCGTAAGTGCGAATTAAGGACAGCTGTTGCTCGCGCTGTGGTCAAAGGATCAGGGGCTTTACTGATTGCATCTAATCCATTAACCATCGTATCAAGTTCTCTATGGTCCATCACATAGGTTCTTGAAAAGAGAGGCATAAGTTTGTCGATGGCTGGGAACACTCCTGCTTCTTCACCTCTAGCGTGATAGTCTAAGACTTCGCCGAAGGTTTGAAAACGCATAAATAAGGGAGCGAAATTTCCACCATCACGGGCAATGTTAAAGGATAAAGCATCAATTTCTGAACTATCTCGACGAAATGCATTATGAAAACAATGAATTAGGTCAATGGGTTTAGACAAAAAACTTTTCCTCAATATTCTCACTACACTTTCAAACTATTAAAAGATTATTTGCGAATACACTCCTTCATCAACGAATTAGTTTATGCTTAGTTTAAACGCGCACGGCGCAACATTTGGGTCACATCTCTGACATTTCAGAGACTGTTGGAGCAGCAACGTGGCTCTTATGAAATTCCATTTCTTTTACCTATAGCCTCAACTTTGGATTTGAAGTCCTTCAATGTTAACAGGTTCCTGTAAGTCCTGTATGCTTTCTTGACAGGGGTCTGTTTGTCGCATCACCTAGTTTCCCTTATAAAGATGCGGAGAGGGATTTGAACCCACGAACGCCTTCGCGATAGGGTTCTGGGCTTTAATTCATTTGGGAAGTTTTAAATCTATAGCTATAACTATAATATTAGTGGAATTATGCCCACAACGGTTCAGGTAGACGAGAAAACTCTTCAGTTGCTAAATAGAGTCAAAAGGGAAATGAAAGCGAAAAGCCACAATGAAGTAATTAAGAAATTACTAATTGAGAGAAAGAAGACTCCTTGTTCCATGCTCGGTTCAAATACTAAACTCGATTCTTTCACTCTGGAAGATGAAGCGGATTCCCATGAGCTGTAACTACATTATCGATGCTTATGCTTGGATAGAGTATTTTAAAGCTTCAAAACAGGGTGAAGTTGCTAAAGAGTATATAGAACGACCAATCTATAACTCCAACAATTGTTATAGCGGAAATAAGTAGAAAATTAAGCCAACAGATTCAACTTGGGAAAGAATCTAGGGAAGGAAGCACCCAACGGTTGGATTTTATTAGAGATACTAGTAGGATTGTTGATTTGGATTTTGAAACCGCCGTTGAAGTTGGCAAAATTATTGAAGACTTAAAGGGACAGTTGAAAGATTGGAGCTTGGCAGATTTAATTATTCTATGCACTGCAAGAAGTTTGTCTGGAAAAGTAGTTACAGATGACGAACATTTCCGTAAGCTTGACGATGCAATTTTCATCAAAGAATAAAGTGGTGTGGGGGTGGGATTTGAACTCTCTAAGTGAATGGAGATATCTCCTGCAAATACCTATTTTTCTTTTGAAAGAGGTAGATTAGAAGGATTATACTATAGCTTATTTCTGTGAAAGCAGCAAATTTTGGAATACCTGGAATACTCGGAAGGTTGAGAAGAGTTAACAAGTCTGCTATCGAAACAAACAGTAAGGTAAAAACTGTGCCAAACCATCCCCAGCTTTTTCTAATCCAAACTCCAAGCGTGAAAATAAGAGTTGTCACTCCAAAAATGGTAGTGTAAACGCTATACAGCCATTTCATAGTGGAGGCTGAGAGAAGCCACAGTCCGAAGAGAACGTGGATGGCTCCGATTAGGAATTGGAGAGAAACAAGGATAACTGTTCCTACTCTTCTGCCTCGAAATCTGGGGAGCGACTTTTTGTTGGTTATTAGTTAAGCACTCCGTTTTTGTTTTTCATATTGTTTTTTAAGTTTTATTTTCTAATTTAACATAGATTCGTTCGTTTTCAATTTTGCAAGGATATGTCGTTAATACAGGGACCTCTCTAGTTTTCTCATAAAGGCGCTGGGGGATTTGAACCCATTTCAGATGGAGTTGTCACCTGCAATTCCTTTTTTAATGTGCATTATCGACCTTGGCATATGGATTGGTGTTAAGAGTAGATGAAATGGAAGAAGGTGCAAAATAGTTAACTCAGTAGTTGCTGCGTTAGGAAGTATTTTGAGGTGCATGGAGGTTTCAGAATGGCTTAGTTTTAATGAGAGTTTTCCGAATAAGACAAGAATTTAATTGAGTGCTATCGGCTTGTGATAGTAGCTCAAGCATAAATTGTGTTTTCAACGTGCACTTCTAACGGACGTTTCGTTTTGTTAACTTAGTTTGCCAATACGGTGAGGGTTCCATTTTTTCCGAGGCGTAGTTGTCTTTCGCCCTTGAAAGCAGTTACCGAAGCATTCCTAATTTGTATGGTATTGCCTAATGCAACGTATTTTACTTGTTCGTTCCAGAGGCATAGTTTCACTTTTCCCGTGTCGTCTGCAATTAAAGCGTTAGCAACCATTGCGTTATTTCCGAATCGTGTGTGGACGAGTGAAGGTTTTGAATTCTCTAGTACCTCGGCTTCAACGTTGACTCTTTTCATACCGTGCCGCAAGTCCTGAATTGCGGTGAAGGCATTTGGTTTGCAACTCTGTCTTGCTAATTCTCTTTGTATCCTGTCTGAGTTCATCCAGCCCTCTATATGCAAGTCCTCTCCCAGCAGATGCTCTTTGGCGATTCGAAACTGAACAATGACATTGCCATCTCTTTTTATTAGGAAGATTTCTTCATCGTTTATGGTTCCGCGGTGGTCGATTACTAGGTTTTCACAGGTGGACTTCTTATTCTGTTTGGCTTCCACTAGGGCGTGAAATAGTCCTGAAAGTGACACTCCGTATTTTACGGAAAGGAAAGCTAGATCCTCAATTATGGTTGGCTTTTTTTCATACATTCTTCTCATTCTCTCATATTCCCCTCTTTTGATGCCGGCACAATCTCGAAAGAAGAAAAAATCTCTGGAGCAGTGTATCTCTTTCTTGAAGAACTCCGACGATAACATTGTGCACTGCCGCCTATATAGGCTAATTGCGTCAAAAACCAGTTTTCTCCATACAATCTCTTGATTTTTAAATAATACATGTAACAGGCTTGCGCAAGGTTTTTGCATTTGCCTGTTTCTGGTAAAGCAAAGAATAAGCAAAAAACCAGAAATATCTCCATTCGGGACCTCAGTATGTTTTGCTTATATTGGTGCGGGGGGATTTGAACTCCCAGTCAAGTGGAGATATCACTCGCAAATCCCTTTTTTCTGTGCATTATTGACTCTGGTCTAATGCTTAATGCAAAAGGTTTAGACGTAATGGAAGAAGGAGCTAGATAGTTAACCTAGTACTGAACGCGTTCGACAATTGCCCGGAATGCACAGAGGATGCATTTGTCTTTTCGCTTCAAACATTCCAAGAAGGATTAGTAGTACTGTTCCCTCTTCCAGACGTTGAAGGAGCATTGACCCCAACAGTAACTGCTGCCCTTGTATAAGCAGCCCCCACAATTTAATGAATCAAAATATTTTCGTTTACTCACAAAAATTTCTCCAACGATAATAGATGCAGAGCTGGATTTCTATCTTTCTATATTGGTACATCGTTTTAGCGCGCGCGTGATTTTCGTTATGATTGTGATAATGACTCTTTCAGCGGTTTTTAAAAACTTGGAAACGCCGATATACTGTCCTCACAACCTTGCTGCCAGTGAGAATCTGGTGAGTAACATTGGGGAAAGAAGTATTCTCGGTGTGTGCGGTTACGGCAGAGAATTGAGTAATCACACACATGTCATCTTCATAAGAGGTGCAGATGTTGTATTGTCAGATAGAGTTCTGGTAAAGGATATCGTGCTCGAAACGGTCTTTTTTTGTCATCTCCATTTATTGAGAAAAGGGGTTCAAAATATGAAACTCAATACTGAAGCGCGCGCCATGGAAATCATTCTGACTTGTGCAGCTTAGTGGTTTATTAACATCGACGCACTTATGTACCCTAGGATTTTAGAGAATAGTTCTTGCGGAGAGAAAAGAATTTGATGACTTACGACACCAAATACAATCACTTTATCCCTTTGTCTTTCAAGTGTAAACTATGCAACGTTTGTTTTTCCAATCCTACCGAATTGAGAACTCACAGGATGCTAAAGCACAAGGCACACATGCTCCAGCCAACAAGAGCCTAAGTGGTTCTGAGTTGAGCCTCATGGAAAATATCTTGAAATGCTACGAGTGCCAGAAAACCTCAAGCTATGAGAAAGTTAGGATAGTTAACCGAGGTGGCAAGAAATTCTGGGTTTGTGCTCACTGCGGCTTTGAAACGCCTTTCGTGGAGAAAAAGGCGCAACATGCGAAAAGAGTTAAGAAGACCTGAGTTTACAACGAGTATTTGTTACTGTTCAGCATTATTGCTTAACGTATTAGAAAGTGGGTTACATTCAATGTAGTAGCTGTTCACAATGAACAAAAAGTTGGGAACAATGGAGGGGAAATTGTTCATTGTAGGTTGATTTTTCGTTTTTCTTTGGGAGACTTCTTAGGAAGCGTTATTTCCAATACTCCCTCGGTTAGGTCTGCTTCGACCTCATGAATTTTGATTTCCTCTGGCAGGTCAATTTTTCTGTAGAATGTTTTGCAGGCTCGTTCTTTACATATGTAGAGTTTGCCTTTTTCGTCATATTTCCATCCTGCAGTCCCCGTTATCGCGATAGAATTTTCTTGCGCTTCGATTTCTATGTTCTCTTTTTTGAAGCCGGGCATTTCTGCCTTTAGAAGGTAGTCTTTTCCACGGTCCTCCAAGTCTATCACGGGAACTCTGATTTCTGGGATAAAAGAAAACGTTTCAGCCCATTTTTCTGGGAAAAGGAGGTCTTCGAAATCGTTTCTGAATCTGGAGAATGTGTCGTCAAACGCTTGCCAAACTTCCAAGGGTGAGGCAGAGTCGACGAGTGGTTCTCGTGAGGGTTTAGTTATTGCTTCTTTCTTTTCATTGACCGCAATTTCGGCTTTCTCAGGCATTTCTTTGGCTTGTTTCTTATTTTCAGTCATGAAAATTCGCCTGTAATAAAGTGGTTTTTCAGGAATTTATTGTTTACCCAATTTGGATGCCGCCAAGACGCTTGGCACTGGGGAGGAGGAATGTTTTAGGTTGCGGGATTGTTACGAAGAAAAAAGATGCTTGATTGGTTAAGCTCAATGATCTTAGGTTTTTTGGATACATCGATACCAAAGTAAAAAGTCTCGTCTCACTTCAACCCGTGCTTAGTAGGATACGTGAGATTGAGAACAAACCCTCTGCCTCATTGGTTTAGAAGTTCAATGATAAAGGTGCCGGGGGTGGGATTTGAACCCCGACACAAGTGGGGATGTCACCCGTAGACCCAATATATAGTTGGATTTACGCAATTCCGATATACCAGGTTAGATGTACACTATCAAATTCTTAAAGCGCGCTCTCGGCTTGATTCTCAGGACGAATAGAAAGGAACCGTACTGTCAACTATCAGTAAATTCCTTTTTGGTGAGGATTTTCCATCTCGAGAGAAGGTCTTCCCTGCTTTCCTGCAAAGCTAAAGCTTGTTCTTTTTTCGCTTCAATCAAGAAATCCAAAATCTTCTCGAGTGAAACTGCTGAAAAGCGTGCAGGGCGCTCAAGAGTTGCGTTTATTACGCCCTTCTTTTGAAGTCGTTTAAGGCTTCTATAGAGCTGCTGCTTGTATAGCTTCAGTGCTTCAGCAACGTTTCTTCCTTTTTGAGGACCTTCTGTGGCTAGAAGCAGGTAAATCTCAGCATCAACCTCTGTGAGCCCAAGACTCACAAGCGTCTTGAGTAACATTTCCAAGTCGCGGTCGCCGAAAAACAGTTAAGCCTCATAAGAGTACATAAAAACTACCTAGTCACCAAAGTAGGTGACCGCAAGCATCGGAGCGCGCACCAAGTTGACCGAGGAAAAAGTAAGAGAGGTGCTCAAAGATTTTGGAGTAACAGCAAAAGAGGCTGAAATATATATTTTCCTCGCCGAACATGGGGCACTTAAAGCCAGAGAAATCTCCAAACGCACCAAAACGCACAAAGCGCTAGTTTACCGCATACTAGCGAGTTTGGAGAATAAAGGCCTGGTGACTCCAACCTTGGAGGCCCCAGCCCGATTCACTACCGTCAACTTTGAAACCCTAATTGACTTAAACATAAAGGCTAAACGAGAAGAAGCCGCACTGTTGGAAAACACAAAAAAAGAACTGCTAGACTACTGGAAAAGCATCAACCAAACCAAATCCGAACAAGCTCTGGAAAAATTTACCGTCATCGAAGGAAGACACAAAATCTACCCAAGAATCTCCCAGATGATAAAAGAAACCAGGGCACAATTCTGTGCAGTCGCTTCGGTTCCAAGCCTATTACTCGCTGAACAATACGGCGCTCTAGAGTCACCATTCAGTCACCCGTCAAGATCCAAGATACAATTTCGATTTCTCACGGAATTAAACGAACAGAACCTAAGCGAAATCAGGTCCCTTCTCAAGAAAACTCCGACGAAGGGTTTCAATTTCAAGGGAAGAAACCCCGACCTTGGTCTATCTCTGTTTCCACGAATGGTCATAAGAGATAGTGAAGAAATCCTCTTTTTCATAACGCCCACTGATAGCAAAAAAATGAGGGAAGAAGACGACGTCTGTCTGTGGACAAACAGCAAAGCACTCATTCAAGCGTTTAAAACCCTCTTTGAAGATTTATGGTCCAACGCCACCGACATAATTGCAAAATTGGCAACTATTGATTCTGGCAAATCAACATCCAGATCCTATGCAATTGCCAATGAAGAAACTGCTAGAAACAAGTACGAAGCCGTCATAACTTCGGCAAAAAAGGAAATCATAATGATGACCTCCTCGAAAGGTCTAATCGCATGTGCTCAATCCACAACGCTGCTAAAGCAGCTGACAAAAAGGGGTGTAACTCTCAAAATTATGGCACCAATCGTAAAAGAAAACCTCGAAGCTGCAAAACGGCTCAGCAAAAACCATGACGTCAGGCATGTTCCAGTCAGCTATCTTAGAACGACAATTATTGATGGAAAACACCTTTTCCAGTTTAAAGCTCCTGATTCAGGTCAGGAAGAAATTGAAGCTTGGCCCATTCTTGAAAACACTTACTACACCAATGACACTCGGCACGTGAGAAGAATCTCAACAATGCTGAATAACGTTTGGAAAAATGCTTCGACGCCATCCGCAGTGACCGTAGAATCCTTCTATGGGTCTTCCGTCACATCAGTCCATATTTCAGAGACTCCAAGAGGAAAAGAGGTTTCAAATCGAGTCCTAGTTGACAGGAAAGACTTCGCCACTGGGGCTCCAAGTCAAATGATGGCGGCACGCCGAACAACTGGACACGCCTTAGTTCATCCGCCAGGCTATTTCAGCATGCCCGATATGGAGATACTGGTTCATCACTACCTACAACAGTCGCCGTTTGGTGAGGGGATAACGCTGGAGGTCTATTTGCAACTGGAAACTCCGAAAGGGCTTGAATACGTTCCAGTGGCTATTTTGGAAACTAACCTTCACCATGGTGTCATCTCGAGTTACAAGAAGATTTATGCAGGAACCCCTGCAGCACAAAACATCCAGCTTGTCAAACCCGAACAGCTTCAAGCACACCTAACAGGAACAAATTTCTTCGCAGGATGGACAGTGCCGATACCGCTTCCTCCAACCTCAAAGAGCCTTCCCCCTTCATGCATACTGTTCGAAGGTTACGGCAATATCAAGAACAAAATCTACACGTGGCAATTCCCATCTGGATTTAAAGTTTTGTTTGATTGGAACGGGTTTGATGCATTTGTAACTTTTCTGGATCCAACCTGGAGATATGCTGGACCTGGCACTCACGGAATGATAGGCACAGATGTTACGGTAGCTGCAATTCCACCCATAAGCAATTAACATGTTGATTTGGGCTGCGTTTTCAAGAGAACGCGCGTGTGCTTAGAATCTGATCACAAACCTAAACGCTCTCACGGGTACACTCTCATCGTTCACTCTAACACGCACACTCTCACACTCACATACACACGCACGTTCGGCTCACACACAAACTTGGCTCATTAACGAGCGCGCGCTAACTTGGCTCATTAACGATCAAAACACAGTAGCAACAAAAAAAGAAAAAGAGGAGTTGGGGTTTTTGGTTAAATGTTCTACCTCAACTCTATGGCCATTACAACGTCGTCAAGGACATTTACTGCGAGGTCAGGGCCGGGAGGTGTGAGCTCTACTGCACCCTTGCAGGTGAACGTGTAAGTGCCAAGCGGATAGTCACCATTCAACCGCAGAGGAGAATGGGCAGTAGCGTGTGAATAATACTGCGTTAGTCCGTCTCTCAGCTCATAGTTTCCAGCACCATCGCTAAGCAAGCCAAACATAGGCACTTGGTAGAACCCACCACCTGGCAGCGTAGTTCCATGGATAATT
>DATGZD010000163.1:0-3585 GCA_035297385.1 Candidatus Sulfotelmatobacter sp.
TTTGTCATCTATACAGGTAGCGTACTGAAAGTCATATGTTTTCAAGAAGTCAAGTATTGTTTTCTGCACGTCGTCATTAATGTCTTGCGCGATACGATCTGCTCGCACATTATATGACATAAAACTCAACGATAATCTAACATACCTCAAGTGAAATAAAAACTTTCAGTCGATTTGTTATTTAGAATAGTGCCAAACTATCTTTCCAAGTACTAGAGGCTCAACTTTTGAGTAAGTAATTATCAAATAAGATGTCAATGAATAAAGAAAAAGAAAAAATATGAAAGTTAAATTTTCTTAGTTTGGGCGGCATTCTCCAAAGCAACTACGCCAGGAAGCTTCTTACCCATCAAGAATTCGATGAGTGCACCGCCTGCAGTGCTGATGTAGCCAATTTTGTTTGTTAAACCATACTCTTCGATCGCAGCGATTGTGTTCCCGCCTCCTGCAAGACTGAATGCGTTACTGTTTGCAATAGCTTCTAAGACGTTCTTAGTGCCGTAATTGAATTCTTTATTCTCATATACTCCCATCGGACCACTGACTACAATGCTTTTGGCTTCATTGATGATTTTAGCATAAGTCTCTACAGTCTTTTCGCCTATGTCAAAGATACTATATTCTGTTGGTAATGCGCTTACATCAATTTCCTTACGTTTGCCGTTTACATCCAATGCCACATCAACAGGAACCTGAACCTTGTCACCATACTTTTGCATCAGCTCTTTAATTCCTGGGACCAAACCCATCAACTCTTTCTTTTCTAAGAACGCCATGTTTCCTTTGCCTAAGTCAACGCCCTTCGCCGCCAAAAACAATTGCGACGTCACGCCGCCAACTAGAACATAGTCTGCAATGTTATTGCCTAGTACATATTTGCTGATCTCAAGGCTGTCGTCAGCTTTTGCACCACCCATCACATAGACAGAGGGTTTTTCAGGCTTCTCCAACGCTTTTGCTAATGATTTCAATTCGCGTTCCATGATTCGTCCAGCAGCTGAAGGTAATACGGCAGTAAAACCAACCATGCTTACGTGTCCACGGTGTGCAGCGGCAAATGCATCGTTAACGAATAGATCGGCTAACGGAGCAAGGTTTTGTACTAACTCAGTTTTTGAAGCTACTTCAGGCGTTGAACTCTTCGTTTCTCCATCCCAACTACGTACATTTTCTAGGACCAGAATTTCTCCGTCCTGTAAATCTTTGATAGCTTGCTTAGCCTTCTCACCAAAAAGATCATCAACGTATTTCACGGGGCATTTTAGAATCCGCTGCAAAATCTCAGCGTGCTGTTTTAATGGTGTGTAATCCGGATCACCTTTACGTCCTTGATGAGCTAAAACTACAGTCTTTGCGCCTTTCTCGGCTAATTCTTTCAACGTTGATTCTGCATGGGCTTTTATGCGTACATCGCTAGTAACTTTTTTGGTATTTGGATCTATTTCACTGTTAAAGTCTACTCTTACGAGAACGACTTTGTTCTTAACGTTAAAATCGTCTAATGTCTTGTATTTTGCCAATTTCTTCACTCACTGTTAGGGTTATTTTGTTATTAATTTAAAAAAAGAAAGTGAAAGGAGATTTGAGCCTTTAACTGTCGCTTATAGTCCTGCTTTTTTGCCCACCAATTCGATGAGCTCAACCATACGACAGCTGAAGCCCCATTCATTGTCGTACCATGAGAAGACTTTGGCAAAATTGCTTGGTTCACCTAGCACCATTGTCAGGCCTGCATCAAAAACAGATGAATATGTACTGTGTAATACATCAGTGCTAACAATTGGATCCTCAGTGTATTCTAGGATGCCTTTCATTGGACCTTCAGCAGCTTTCTTCATTGCAGCGTTAATTTCATCTTTAGTTACATCTTTGCCCAAAATGCATGTTAAATCAACAAGTGAAACATCTGGTGTAGGTACACGAAGGGCAACACCGTTCATCTTGCCTGTACAGGATGGTAGGACTAATCCGATGGCTTTTGCTGCACCAGTTGATGTTGGAATAATATTGATGGCTGCTGCTCTTGCTCTGCGCAAATCTTTATGGACAATGTCTTGAACTTTTTGGTCATTAGTATAGCTGTGAACTGTAGTCATGAAGGCTTTTTCTAAGCCAAAATTGTCAGCTAAGACTCTGCTGATTGGTGCTAAACCGTTTGTGGTACAACTCGCGTTGCTGAGAATATTATGTTTTTGTGGGTCATACGCGTCGTCATTGACGCCGAGTACAACAGTGAAGTCTGGGTTTTCTGCTGGTGCGCTGATAAGTACTTTCTTAGCTCCTGCTTGTAGGTGTTTGCTTGCGCCCTCACGGTTAGTGAATAAGCCTGTAGATTCAACGGCTAAGTAAACACCCATATCTTTCCATGGTAAGGCTGCTGGATCTCTCTGTTGAAGACATTTGAGAGTTTTTCCGTTGACAACCATATCTGTGCCTTCAACTTCGACTGTTCCAGGGAATCTTCCGTGAACACTGTCGTATTTGAGGAGATGAGCGTTTTGTTTGGCGTCGGCAAGGTCATTAATAGCTACGAAATCAATTTTTGCTTTGCGTTCTATTGCTGCTCGGTATAGCAAGCGTCCGATTCTTCCGAAACCATTGATTCCTACTTTTATGGTCATGCTATTTTTCACCTTTTTTAATCCGAGGGTATCATCAAGTTTAACTTAATTAATTTTCCGACAATCGACCCTAAAATTCAATTCAAAGACAATCCAAAATAATACGAAACGCTAACTACAAAGATCATAGTGATCGAAGAAAGGTAGATGATCATCTCAAATGACTCATCATGCAAGAAAGAAACTCGACCGAGTTTGGATTAATGAATGGTTTTTAGAGTTTTTTCTGCTATTGAAACGCTGAAGAGTAAATCGTCTATTGTGGATAAGAAGGTGAGGATTTTTCCTTCTGTCTTTATCTCTGTAATCACAGTGTTTTGTTTTCTCTCTGTTTTTACAGATAAGTTTGTTGGTGTTCTGTAATTATCGGGTGAAACAGCTTCAGCTACTGCTTCTGCGACTTTCTGGTCATCGTATTCAAGTGTTATTGTTGCTTCCAATTTTTTCGCCCCTCAATTGTTTGCTGATTAATTCATCTGCAAATTGAATAAAGTCTGAAATCTTATCTAACGGAACTTGTGCTCCAGCTGCAATGTTATGGCCTCCGCCTTTTCCACCAAATTTTTCTGAAGCAGCACGTACAATTTCACCTAAATTTACACCCTTCTCAACTGTAGCATCTGTTGTTCGTGCAGAGAATTTTGCAACTCCTTCAGCTTCAACGTTGGCAAACGCCAAGATAGGCTTGTCTGAGACAGGCAAACTGTACGCTAAGATAGAGGCGATTGTGCCTATGACTTTTTCATTCACTGCATTTTCACCATACACAACGTATGTGTGTTCAAATTCTCGCATGCGTTCAGGCTTTTCCATGACCCAAGTTAAGTATTTGTTGATGTCTCGTCTATAATCCTCTAGGACTTTGTTTGCTTCAGCTAATGCTACTTTTCTGTCACCCATACAGACGGCGATGCCTAAACTTGGTTTATCTAATCTACCCGTTGAATTTAGGACGACACTGAAT
>DATGZD010000164.1:0-19086 GCA_035297385.1 Candidatus Sulfotelmatobacter sp.
ACTATCAAAATTTAACTTCCCTTTTTCTTTTGTCCAAAACAAGTACTCTATTACTGCTTTATAGTATTTTGAAACCATGTTTTTTAGGTACTTTTTTTAGTTTGTTTTAGTGATTGTTCTTTGTGATTGTTCGATTTTAAAAATTTGTGCAAAATGAAATTCTAAGTATTCACTACGGCTTCTTCATTGAAGATGTGCTTCTTGATCTGTTTTGTTTAATACCTGTTTTGAGAATGCTACACTCACAGGTCTTTTATGCATGTAAATGTTTTTGATGTTGTTAATATTTAACTATTGTTGTTAAAGCTTAACAACAGCCTTTTTTAGTAAAATCAGCTTAATTTAGCTTTAGAATTTAATATTAACCTTGAATTTGAAATAGGTTTATCTGCCTATCTCAACAGTGTGTGCCCACCCTAATTGCATGCTTTTATTATGAAGAGAAACATTTAACGTATTGTTCAATTATTAATAATCGAGCATCAATTTCTCGCTGTATTAATGGATCAGGATATTCTTTTTTTGCTGTTTTCAATAATTCCTTTGCTAATAATATATGATTAGTCTTAGGCTTGAAGAGTTCACTGAACTTATTATGATCAAAGAATTTTGGTAAATTACAAACATAATTATTTGGAAAAGCTCCTTTGTCTAAATCAACAACTGCAAAATGTATAGAATAATGTTCTTCACGTGTCCAATCGCCTCCTCTATAGTGAAATTTTTTTCGAATAGACAATCTGTAAGTTGGCGTCAAACATCAAATCCTGCAAATCTTCAAGTAGAACAAGGATAAGCGACAGACTGCTTTTCAGATTTGTTAATTCTGTATTCAAATTTAGAATAACTAAAATGCTAGTATTGTCGCTTGAAATTCTATTCAGTTATGTGAATCTACTAATTAGGCACATAATTTGTGGAAAAACAATTTCAAAAAATCTATCTGTGAATTTTTTGGAGTTCGAAATAGGTGTACTTATCAACATAACTGTCACATCAAAAGTTTCCAAAAACATGTGAGGTTGTATTCTTCATTGTTGGTTTATTATTCTTTTAATTATCTGTTGAATTCTAAGAGTATAGTGATTGAGACGGTTAGTCGGAATTCTGACAGTCATCTTTTGAGGGAGATAGTTATGAAAGAGGCTATAGCCACCGCATTCAAGGTTGAAGCAGGTTTGAAGAGAGTTGTCGCTTTCGCTGGCATAAGAGTCAAGAAGGGTAGAAAAGCGGCGCATTTGCCTGAACATCCAGCAGTTAGCGTTAGAATGGACAATTGGAATAGGTTAGAGCCGGGGATAGAATCATGGAGTTACTGCGAAAATAGATAGTGCTGATCAACTAAAGTCGTATGCGCAAGAATCTGTTGAGAGTCCAGTGACTAATGAACGAGAACAGTCAACTGAAACTTTCAACAGTATTGGTTCTCAACAACCAGCCAATAATTGCCTAACTTGTGCTAACTTAATAGGCTGTGATCTCCGCAATAGATTGTCTCCTAAATCAGTTCAGTCAAATCTGAGTGTTGTTCCCTGTAATCTTTCTAATCGTAAAGATTTAGGAATAAAGAAACAGATTAAAGAATAATTGATCTGCAGCATTATTATTTGGAATCAAGATTATACGTGCTTTTTGCGAGCAGGTCAGATTTTGGCACATTACCTCATTGATTCCTTGAATTTCTCTGAAAGTGATTTCATCTTACCATGACTCAACACTTTAATTGTAGTATTCATTTTGACTGGTAAGCCAATTTCCCTTAGAAGTCCAAGTAACTGATCCCCTTCCATCTCACTAATCTTTTTTTCCATCGCTAGCCTCACAAGTATATGCTCTACCTCGATCATTGCACTTGGAAACTGTGCTTTTGCTGTGTTAAAAACTTCCCAAGCTCTTCCTTTAAAAATTCTGCCGAGAACTTGGTTAGCATTACTATCTTCTTCTTTCTGTTGTCGAGTTGCCATCCTTTTTTGAAGTTCTCGAAGTCTTTTTTGCTTTAGAGTTTCTAGTTCTTTGTCACTCATCTGCATCAATACTTTGATTTCAATATTTGGAACTTAGAAATGAATAGGTACTTAAATTTTCACTACAAAAGCATAAGAATATGCTTGCATCATTTCTAAATAATCTCTAGAAATGATCAAAACAGTTCATATCAGGCGCATTGAAGTACACAAACACAGATAATTTTCACTCATTGAAATCTTGAAAGTAAATTATTAATACGTCTAGCCCAATATCGAGTCCAGAATTAGCTGACACAATATAGAAAAAGGAAACAGAGAATACACTTATGTCCCATTATATTCCAATTGTATTATATTATGTGTTAAATGGCTTAGCTTATGAAGAATTACAACTGATTTTCCTAACAGCATTTGTCTACAAGATTTACAGTAATGGAATTTCATTCTAGTTTTTTCCTCCAAATTTCCTGATCTTTTTGGTTTTTGTTTCTTGTACACTGAAAAGTATTGTGTATGTATGATAAGTCAAACGGAATTAATAATCATTAGTTGTAGCATCATAACTACAACTAAGAACTGATTTTGTAGAAAATAGACTAGTCAGAACATTAAATGTTTATCAATAACCTATCAGACTAAAAACCAAGCAGTAATCTTTCTAATATCTCAATCGCGCTTGTATCAAAATTTTGCTCCGTCATCTACTCTTCATACGTGAGCTGTGAAACTCGGTAGCAGTTTTTGATTGAGGTTATGGCATTGAGTTATAATCAGCTGTACTGCTTCCCAAAGAGGATACATTTTGTTGCTCCAAAGATAAAGAAAGGTTAAACTGTTATAAATAGAACCTTAAGTATTGTTGGTGTGAGAGTTAGAGATGAGCGGGGTTGCTAAACCTAGACTAGCAGTTTTTGTCGTTGCAGTGGTCTTCTTTGTTTTTATGCTGATTATTTTCGTAAACTCGTTTCCTGCAGATTATCGAATAGCTAATAACGACATGGGAAGATACCTAAGCACAGGGTCATTAACGCCCCTTTTTCATCTCGCCTCAGAGTTAACAGGCGAAGTAGGTGTTATACTTCGGTTCGTTGGCGCCTGCTTTTTTTTAGCCACTACATACATATTCCTCAGGAAAAAACTTGTCTCATGGTCGATCCTGAGAAAAGCTGTGCTCTTAGAAGGCATCTACTATCTTTTTAATATTCCATTTATTGCTTATCTTTTCGTCAGAGCTTTCACTTCTCCGGGTGCAAGCTCCGCAGCCATTTTAACGTACTATGGAGCTGCAATTTCTTATGCCGGTCAGATACTATTTGTTACACCGGTATTCCTTATGCTGTATCGAAAGCTCTCAAACAGTGTTCACGACCGTCGCGAGATTGCTAAGTGGGGTGCACTTGCCATTACAGGCTTCATTCTTGGACTGTGGGTTAAGCACTTCATGCTGGCTATCTATGCAATAGGCATTGATTTTTCAAGCACCTTCCATGCAGTAGGATCTCTCGATTCAATCTTAACTCTGCTAATCGCTGCATTAATTATGATTGTAATCTTTATACCACTTTACAGGAAAACAAGTATTCGCTTTAACGCAAAAGTGCTTGGAGCCGCCTTCATTGTAGCCGGTTTGTATGCTACAATTTACCTGTTAATCTCATTAGTCGATGAGCAGTACATGAACTGGCTAAGCCTAATTGATTGGTGGACGATAATCTTCATAGTATTAGGATTAGGCTTTCTAATCAGAAGAAAAGAATAGCAAGAATTTCATGCTTAAAGAGATTTATACCAAGGTTTCCGACAAAATTTTGTTGAATCTTCTTGACGGTTATTCCTAGAAAAAAGAATAATTGAGTCGAGAGGTACTCTATGTCGCTTATCAGATTACTACTATCTTGCATTCGCCATCATAGAGATAATCAGGATATTCAGTATTCACTGAAGCTTCTTATAAAGAACAAACATGGAATCCACCCACAAACGTAATAAATCAAGAAATGAGACTTAGTCAGGCTCTGGGATAGTATCGTTGAATCGTTTAGAGATTTAAGTTAGCCAATACTATAAACTAATTGGGCTCTTAGAGTTAGACAGTGAAGTAAAAACAATCGAACAACACTGATTGAAAGGAGACCCTCACTGCCTAACTCTCGATTCACTTAGTTTATGGTATTGAGAATTTAAGATTTTTGCATTAAATACGTAAAAATATAGCGCTCTTTATTCATATTAGAACTTTCTATTCTATTTTCTATACCTATGTTCCATCAAGAATTATATCCGAGTTTTCTAGCATTACGGAATAGCGCAAATAAGAGTGGAGGTTTTCATATTGAAGGACACGATCTTAGATAAGGTTGCAACTTTTATTGTTGGTCTAATATTCATGCTGTTGTCTCTGCTCGTTATGGTTCCCTTACCGGCTGGCGAATCGTGGATATGGCTGCCTCTTCCTTTTTCACCCTATTTAGAGTTCATTCTTGGAATACCGCTTTTTACGATGAGTCTATTGCTTATAGTAGATATTCTGAAAAAACCCGTTAAAAGCTCAAATCTTCCGTAGTCTGTGAATAAGATAGAAAATAGAAGCAAATCTGAAGTAAACTAAATCATTCCATAAGAATAGAACATTACTATTAGTCTTAGCGAATCGTGAAAGCTTAAGATTTAGCTTTAGAGCTTTAGTTTCAAGCTTCTCTTTCTATTAAACACAATTGTAAAGACAGTACTCAGCGCCATTACCATAACAAATATTGCTCCAGAGAAATCTTCCGGCACAACTGTCTGTCCGAGATTAATAGATATGCTGTGGGTGCTATGGAAATAACTAAAGTGAACAAGCCATGAATCCAACCCAGACGTTATTGTATGCTGGATTAGTGAGCCGTCAACGTATATCTTCAGTTTTGTAGCATCTGAAACTAGGTTCTTTGCGATTCCCACATCAACAAAGCCTTCACTTCCAGATGGACCAGTAACAGTAAAATTGAGTTCGCTGGTTACGGAATCAAATGATAGTGCAGATACTGTAGAGTTGGAAATCACGGAGAACACGTTCTGGTTCGAGTAAGGTGTCAGCGCTAATGTGACAGTCTGATTTGATGGCGCAATGTAAGTGCTTCCACTATATTCTGCTTTAACAAGAAAGTTGCCTGATACGGAAGGCATCCATTGAGCTGAGAATGAACCATCAGAACCTGTATAAACCGAGGTAAGGGTTTGCCAAGAACCGCCTCCATCTACACTTGATGATAGAGTTATTGATGCGCCTGAAACGCTTGTCTGATTCAAGAACGTTAGCTTGCCATTAATGGTTGCCGTTAATCCAGTATAAGTGGTGCTGCTAGAGCAAGACAGGGTAATTATGGAAGTTACTCTGTTAGCCGGCGGAGGAATATTCTGACCCAATGCAACTTTAACGATTACTTTGGTTTGAGAGTCCTCTATGGACACAAAGTGTTGACCTACATCAGCGGTTGGTATACTCACTGTCGCAGTGAAATAACCTACTACATTTGAGATCGACGTTCCAATTATAGCAGCGTTACGCCATTGATCGCCAGTGACGGTGCCAACAACTGCTGATCCATCCCATCGGACATAAACAACATCGTTTGGATGGAACCATTTTCCAGTGATTGTTAAGCTATTTCCAGGTAGAACAGTCACTGTTGAGGCTAAGTTAGTTCCATTTCCAAACAACCCGTTGGCTGTCTGACCACCAACCGTTTTCAATCCTCTAGCATATTCATTATAGGTAGCGTAGCAGTAAACCTTGCCTTGACTTTCTGTCCTGAAGGAAATTGGGTAAGTTGTTTCTGAACTATCATAGCTACTTAATGATTTTCGAAGGTCTGGCATTTCAACGTTGAACTCTATTCTTCCTGCTGAGTCACTCGTTGTAACGCTAAGTGGACTCCAAGTACCATAAGTAGGATCTTTATAGGAAATGGTAATTGATGAAGATGGAGGATAACTTGTTCCACTAAATTGAACTGAACTGCCGCCTGGTCCAGAGGATGGTGAAAGAAACAGATAGGCAGAAGACATGTAGATGCTTATTATAAATCGAACCTGTGAATCCTCAATAGACAGAAAATGCTGACCTGCATCAGCTATTGGTACAGTAATAGTAGTGAAGAAGGACCCCGCTGAATCTGAGATTGAACTACCAATTATCGCTGCATTACTCCATTGGTTACCTGTTACAGTACCGACTACAGTGGCTCCGTCCCATCTGATATAAATAACGTCGTTTGGATGGAACCATTTTCCAGAAAGAACCAAGCTACCGCCAGATACTACGGTGACAGTCGAAGCCAGATTAGTTCCATTTCCCCAAAGGCCAGTAGCAGTCTGATTCGCAACCATCTTTAGCCCCCTTGAAAACTCGTTATAATCCGCGTAGCAATAAACAACTCCATTAATCTCAGCTCGGTAGGAAACTCGTGTGTAAGTTTCGGAAAAGTCACCTGAACGAAGGGATTGTCTAAGATCAGGCACTTCTGTAGTAAATGTGAATCTCCCCAAGGCATCAGCGTTTGCGCTTGTTAGAAAATTCCATGTGCCAAACGAGGGGTCGAGATAAGAGATAGTTACAGAAGAAGACGGTGGAAAACCCAAACCAGTGAATTGAATTGTTACGCCGCCTGGTCCAGAGGGTAGATTAGCCTGCAAGCTAGCAGAATAAATTACCGTGTAAACCGTGATAAAGACGTCTGTGACTGCAACGGATGATGACGCCTGATCAAATGCTTTTATAGCATAGTTTCCTACAGGCACATTTTGAGCAATAGTTCCGTTAATCCAATTATTTCCGACAAGCCACACGCCTTGTGCGCTTGTATAGTTAACAACAACTGTTGGATTAATCAGCTGAGATAAGGAGAAACTCGGAGAATACACCAAATCGCCAACCGAAACCTCGGGATTGTTATCATGGCTCATAAGCAGATACATTTGATTTCCGCTCCATGTTACCTGCCCAAAATAAAGGTTCACACTGCTACCCGCTTGCACCTGTTGTCCAGTAGAGCTTGGAAGCTTTCCATTTACGCCTATATATCCTGATGAAGATGAGACAAAAGGAATTAGACTTGATGAAAAAACACTCAAAACCAATATGATGAGTAGAGCGAAACTTAGTTTTGTCACTGCAATCCCCACTCTTATAATTATAAGAAAGACAATGTATTGATAAAACTATCGGTCTATTATTTCATTCAATTCTAAAACATCGATAGAAAGACATCTTTGACATTCATTTTATTTCCAACTGATGGTTAGCAGTAAAATAGTAGAAACTAAGCTTATGAAAAATTGGAGAACTAAAAGGTTTTTTTACCTAGTTCAAACATACATACAATTGTGCTGAGGGAAGCAAAAAAAACTCTATTGGTGCTAGCGGTCGCCATACTAACTGCAGCAGTGACAGTTGTTCTACTGGTGCAAATCAACCCTTCTGATAATGCAAAGAAAGAACATGAAATCTATGTTGGAGTGACCTATTGTGGAAACTCTGTGGAAGAGGGGAAACAGTTGATTGATCGAGTTAAAGGCTATACAAATCTGTTTGTGCTTCAATCAGGAGATTTGCAGAGGGACTTGGGAAGCATCAATGAATTAGGCGATTATGCAGTGGCATCTGGAATGTACTTTCTTCCATATTTTGGCACTTATATTAGACAGACGTTTTCTACGTGGCTTGAGACTGCAAAGGAAAAATGGGGAGACCACCTGTTAGGTATATATTATAGTGATGAACCTGCTGGAAAAATGCTTGATGACAATGTAAACTTTGGGAGGACAAATGCTGGCGACATAATATCAAAAACAAGATACGGTGACATCGTCGTTCAAAAACCGGATAATACCGTTGTTCATTATGAAATAGGCGGAAACATCCATGTATATCAGCCTGAGAACATAAGCGCTGGCAGATCAGCAATTTACTTAACCTTCTTTCCAAACGGAACCATAACAACTGATAATCAAAATCAATATTCTGTTTCTTCCCTAACATACCAGAGTCTGATGGCCGTCCGGCCATTCAAAGACATAAATGAAGCAGCTGAAAAATTTCTTGATCGTGATCGCGAAAATATTGAATACTTGCATAATTCAACTAAAGTATTTACTTCTGATTATGTTCTACCTTGGTTTGACTATTCAGCAGGCTATGACGTTGTACTCGCTCAAATAGGCTGGAATCTTACGTTTAGTCAGCAGATAGCAATTGTACGTGGTGCTGCAAACCTGCAACGCAAAGATTGGGGAATAGTAATAACTTGGAAGTACGATACAGCACCATATCTTGATAACGGGACAGAAATTTTTTCTCAAATGAAATCTGCATACGAATGTGGAGCAAAGTGCATCATTCTTTTCAATTACTATGATGGTACAGCCTTTGCTCATGATACAATGAGAAATGAACATTTCCAAGCGTTGGAATCCTTCTGGAGAGACGTGGTCGACAACTCGAGCGTAGCACAAGGCTCAATCAAAGCAGATTCCGTATTAGTCTTGCCCAGGAATTATGGTTGGGGGATGAGATGGGAAAACGATAGAATCTGGGGAATCTTCAATGCTAATGAGACAACACAAAGGCTCTGGAGTCTGAAACAATCTGTGTTAGTAGACAATGATTTGAAAATAGACATTGTATATGAAAACTCAGATTTCTCATATACGACTAAGTACCAAGATGTCTATCAGTTGGGTTAACAGTAATAGCTCTGACAAATAGCTTTGAACTGTTTTTTTACACGATTTCTCCAGAATTTCTTTTAATAGCTAAACAAGGCAACGGCGTGGTAACAGCTACAGAAGTACCAAATATTCAAGATAACTAAATTCACAAATAATGTAGAGATCTATCAACATATTATCAGCAAATAGAATTGTTTTCACTGAGGCATGCTAGTTCATGCATTTATGACTAATTGACGCCTAGTAAAAAGTTGATGATTTTCTCTTTTTCCTTTGCATACAAATAGATAATGACACGATAATCAATAACATTAATACCATAATTGTCAGTGGTATCGAGATTTCCAAGTCCGTCAGACATTGAAGTGCAAACGTTAAAAACATTGTGCCATAGCTTGTTAGCGTTTCCAGTAAATTGAGAGGCGAGGATAGATACGGATTCCAAACTGAATCCTCGGGTAGAGAATCAGATGGCAAGTTATCGTAGGAAATTGGCAAATACGCATATACGATGTTTGAAGGAAGAGTGATCAAAGCTTTTTGTACAACAATATTCGACGAGTAGAATCGGTCAGGAGCTGACATCCAGGCAAACACTTTGGAAACTCCATAAACATCAAGAGTAGAGAGTTGTTGTACTGTATTCTTGGGTGTATAAGCAGGAAACATTACGTCACGATTATAATTGCTATGGTCCAATCCTAGGCTATGTCCTAACTCATGCAGAGCAACATTTTGCATATCCACTTCGCTTAAGATGTACCCACGTGAGTCCTCTGAGGAAAGAATAATCGTGTTGTTTATGATGGTGGATGGCAGTTTATATACTGATCTTGATATGCCAATTTCAGTAGTATTAGTCATTGATGTTTTTGTCCAATTAATGTACATATCAAAACCGGATTTCAACGTGCTTGCTGCTGTCGGAATTAGCATTATTCTTGAAAGATAGTTAAAATCTGAGTAATTTACTCCGAAATCATGGATTGCATTGTTCCATTGACCTATAGCTCGCAGAGTAGCGTTAAGGTACGATGAAGTCCACCAAGTTACAGTATTATCCGGAGTGATTATCAATACACGTATCGTTGAACGATCCCAAGTAATTCCTTGAAGATCTACATAAGGTGCTGTCTGTGTAGTTGCTGCAGTAAACGTAATCATTGTAGCTGTTAGAAACATGATTAACAAAAACCCAAAGGTTGTTCTCAACTGCATCTTCTCACATTCGCGTTCTATCTCAAAGTGCGTTTTGAAGCATTAAGCTAACTTACAGGATTAAGCTCATGCCATGATTATGTATGGTGCTTTCAAGTCTATAGAATCTTAATAAACATTACGCAGGGATTTATCAACACAAATACAGTCAAACTCAATTAATACCCGCCTTACAGACAGAAAGTTAACATGAAGATATTTGATGTATCGACACATGAACTCTAAAACACTACTCAGAAATAACAAAATCTTTACTCAAAAATGTTGAATAAACACTGCCAAAAACTCATGTAAACAAGACGAAACGGCAATCTGAAGAAAAAATGTGATAGTATGAAGACAGAAAACACTTGCATTAATTGTGCTTCATTAGAATGTTGTATTAGACTTAATTGTGAAGATAATGAGCTAGAAACTGAAAGTCTAAAACCAGAAAATGAGGACATGAACATTATTGTTGAAAGTGTCGTTTCCAGATTGGTTGAGAAAGTCATTGCTGCTAAATGAAGACGACAAAAATGTATAATTCTCCTAATCTTTTAGTGTCCACGTATTGTAGCAAGCGTATAGCTATTCTTCTTTTAGAACGGTGACTTTTATCACGCTGACGGGGCAAGAGACCTCTGCTTCTTGTGCTTCTTTGAGCTTATCATCGTCGAAATCACCTTCAGATTTACCGTTGCTTGTCCCACCAACGACCTTAGATTTACCTTCAGCATCGGACTCAAAATGAGCAGGATCTAACGTATAACAAGTAGCGCAGGCGATGCATCCTTCTCTATCAACCTCAACCTTGAATTTCATCTTACACCTCCTTAACCACATATTTTAATCAAATTATCGTTCATTGAGCATTTTTTAATTTCGTCTCAATATATTCCTTTAATGCTGTTGCATTGTTGAGTTTCTCTTCTTTTGACGCAAAAACAAAAGTAATGGTATGTTGCATGGATTCTTTTGAAAGTTTAGAAAGCTGATCTTCCTTTTGTTCAAGCTCTTTCCAGTATTTTTCTTTAAACCGTGTCCATTTAGATGGGTCATGTGCATACCATTTTCTTAACTCTGTGCTGGGCGCTAGGTCTTTATACCATTCATCAATCTTACTATCTTCCTTCTTCAATCCCCTAGGCCATAATCTCTCAACTAGAACTCGGTTTCCATCTTCAGGAGACGGCTTTTCATAAACTCTTTTCAGGAGAATTGGCATAAAACAAATCATCCGACGTTTTTAATAAACTACATGCACTTCGCGCTATGCCATTGATAAAGATGTGTGACTAGCTACCTGCAGCCACACATCACCACAATTATGTAAACCTTAAGAAACACTAAGAATGCTATCACTGCTTCATGAATAAGTTCTTTTCTTGAATAATCTTTTTCATGAGCGGCATGTTGAAAATCATTCTTGACCTTCTACGTGTTTGCTGCTGCAGGTGCTTCAAACAAATATCCTTCTTCGCATAATCGATTTAGTAACAAATGGAAATATACCATTCCACTGTAAGGTTTCCATCTTGCAGCTAAGGTTTTTGCTTCCTCATAGGTCAACTTATCAGGCAAATTGAGCCAACGCTCAAGACCTCGGCGACCGCCAGCATCACCAGTTGGAAAAACGTTAAGTCTACCTAATCCTCGCAGAAGAATATACTCACCTGTCCAAGTTCCAATGCCTCTCAATTGTAACAATTGGTTCAAAACCTCTTCGTCTCCCAGCACTGTACATCGTTCGAAGTCTATTTTTCCAGCTAAAGTAGCTTGGGCTAACTCAATTATTGCCCGCCCTTTCTGGTAACTAAAACCTAATTTTCTAAAATCTTCAGGTGTTAACTTTGAGAGATCTTTAGGAGTTGGAAAGGCATAGCTCATTGTATTCTCTGATTGAAAAGTCCTGCCGTAATTGATAGCTAAACGATTGAGTAAAGTAATGCCTATGTTTAATGAGACTTGTTGGCAAGCAATGCCGTTTACTGCTGCCTCAAAAATAGTTTGAAAAAGAGGAGGTTTGAAGCCGCAAAAACAATTCACCAAAAACTTGAGTTTTTCATCTTCGAGGGCAGTATTGTAAAAGTCTGAGAGATCTATGTTAGTACCCAAGCATTTTTCAACAATATCTTCTATGTATTTTTTAACCTCTGTACCTAAATGTAATCCGGCTAAATTTACAACCAGACTGACACTATCTTTTTCCGTTTTCTGCGTAACTATAGTCTCAACGGGTTCGCCTCCAATAAGGAAAACTCTTCTCCAAGTATCCTTATACCATGAATCCATAACATTGTTCGATCGACGTCGCAATGCCCAAACTGTTAAATCTAATCTAAAAGGCTCTTTTGGCTTTATTTTGAAGGATAATCTTTCCATATAATACAGCACATCTCTTAGATCCTCTCCTTACCGATAAGCGTTTCATACGATCAACAGATTTAGCCAATAATTGTCAAAAATAAATCTTTGAAATTTCGTCGTTTGAACTAAATGTCTCCTAATTGGATAGTCTATAAAATGAAGAGACGCGCGTAAGATTATAAACCCGTTTTCTATTTGACTACATGTCTTTCAGTCTACGTGACGTGTAAGACGGCGAGTTGGGGGAACAAATACAGTGACAGTTATGTTTCCAAGAGCAGACTTCTTAATTCCAGCAGGCCTAGTTATGTCTGGCGTCATTATGGATATTTTTACAACATTTGCTGCATTATCACTCGGACTCACCGAGAAAAATCCGATGACAGTGTTTCTTATAGCTTGTTTTGGTTTAACAGAATTCATGATTTTCAAATTTGTTCTAAGCTTGGGTTTAATTGCGACGTTAGGTTTTATTGCTTGGCGACGTCAACATGCTAGCCTAACGAAGCTTATTCGCTGTGGACTCTGGCTCCTCTTTGTTGCTTACTTACTAGTTGCGTTAAGTAATCTCCAAGCCTTAATCCAATAATTAGACAATATATAGCCTTCCACAAGCCTATTTCTAATAAAATGTAGTTGCTCCTTCACAATCACATACCTTAAAATAGCAATACTAACTCTGAGTTTTATGGAGGTTTTAAAAGAATGGCATTATTAGACCTGCTATTTGTAGTCGCTGCTATACTGATCATTATCTGGCTCATTGGATTAGTTGCCTTTAACCTAGGTACTATCATCTACGTGCTGCTTGTCATTGCAATCATCATAATAGTTATCCGACTGCTTGGCTATAGATAGCGATCAGTAAAATGGTTACGATTCTAGCCTATATTTCCAGCAGCAGCCTTTTTTTCTATTCAAAAAAACACCGGGCTAAAATCTTGTAAAACTTAGCATGCCAGAAGAATGACGAGATAGGCTACATACTAATAACTATTAATTGGTTCTTTAATCCATACTTTAACCCTACTTTCAATCCTAATTCTTGTCTCAAACTGCATTAGATTAACCTGAACTCGAACAAAACGATCATCTTTACATTTGAACTCCTTTATTATCTCATTCTCAAGCATAGGTAATGAAATATGTTCATCACAGCCAACTTGATTCCAAAAATGAAGTTGAATTTTTTCTCTTTTTTTCAAGTCCTTCTTATTTCTCGATGAGTTCATATATTCTCTAACTCTTCGCCCATATTTCTCATTTATTTTCTTCCTAAATTCAACATAGACTTTCATATTAAACTCAACGTCCACTGTTTCAAGTCTTGATACTTCAGATCAAAACTGTAAATTTCGAATTTTTTCTTGCCATAACAAGTATATTCGATGTGGAAACATGAACGGGTAAGTTGCCATTATTTCATCAATTCTCTTTCTCTCCTCAAAATCTAGCCAGAAAGCCACCTTCCTTATCTGCGAATTCCACTTTATTCAATAGCGTGTATAATGGACCATAAGCTTTTTCTAACCCATTCCGAGAATCAGCAATTAAATGCCTATTCTCCTCCATCTTAGCGCGTTTGAATGTAGCGTAGCCTTCAACGGCAGCAAAAACGACTAGTGAAAACGTTAAAATTATGTGGGTTTCTCATCGAAGTTTAGGTCTTATAAAACTGGTATACGTAAACCGGTTATTTCTGGAGAATAAAGTACGATGATTAAAACGACTAATACTGAAAGAAGATAAATCGTCAATTCTCTTTACGCATGTAAGTCCCGGATGCTATTGTACTTTCTTCACTTTTAATTTTTACCTTTACTCATAGAGAAGAAGATACTTATTTCGAGAAGGTAATTTAGAACGAAAAAAAAGTGTGGAAAAGCATTCAAGATTTAGTTTTGGTTGCATTACACTCGTATTGCAGCTCGCATCAACAATGTGAAGTTACCATTATTAGTTAATAATCGAGCTCCAATTCTTACGACATAGAGGCGCCCACCCATCCACGAGTATCGTCCAACCAACTTTAGCGTTATTGCTTGACCATCTGGTCCTGTTCCTTCCGCTTTTAGCAGAATAAGATGTCTTCCCCGCAGCACTCCACCTTCACCAGACGCAATTGTATATGTTGCACCATTAACATCAATAGAACCGTCAACGACATTAAATCTAAGTACAGTATTGTTGCTGGTAGCACGCTCCAAAGTTAATGTAAAATTCGCAGACGAGGTTATAATCTCACCGTTTCTCACTTCTCTTGCTATTCCTTTTGCTAAAAGAGTCTTGTTTGCCGCTATGTTACTGTCGTCAGCGGGCAAAGCATAAGCTGCGTAAGGTATAGCCACCACAAGCACAACAATAACTACTACTGCTATGATGATTAGTCTACTTTTCTTCCTTATATTTACCATATATTTTTCACCTCCACACTTACATTGTTACTTACGCCTTTGTTGAGGTGTTTAAAAAGGAAGCCGCACTCTTGATGTGCACCAAAGATGAATACTTACGATTGCTTTTCATCTAATTTCTTTGTTAAGAGTTCATCTTCCACATGCAAAAGTAAGCCTATACGACGTTCCCACCTATTAAAAAACCTATATTGTGAATACAAAGCATAAATACTGTAGCCTAGAAAGACTGCTCCAAAGATTAGTAAGAAAAAGCCTAGCAACCCTAGCTCTAAGAATCTTGCACGTAATATTAACCATACAACAACGATGAAAAAGACACCTGAAGAGATTAAGCTGATAAGAGTGCCGTTTCGAAACTTACTCCATTCTCGATCTAACTCGTACAGGAAATCATGCAATGACTTAACTGGATAAACAGTGTTGTTTTTTTCGATAGTCATTCGCTTTCGCCTTCCTTCATTAAGATTTTATTGTTCTTATATATGATGCACCAAAGATGAACTGTCAAAGTATTGAAGGTAACGACTTACGCAGATCTAAGTAAAGCTCTCGTCCCTGATGTGTCAATAAACACGCTCCTTCATCAGTTTCTTTAATCAGATTTTTCTCCTTCAAATACTCTAAATGTTTCAGAAAATCATCGTATGATAGATTCGTAGATTTTCGCCACACAATGGTCCGCAATTGAGGCTTATTGTTGAAGAAGAGATATTCTAGGATTTCAAATCGAATCTGAACTGCACTCTTCCTCAACTTCGCCATATGATGCACCACGAAGTTGAATTCATTATCTCAAAGTTTGCAGGTAATAAGCATTATCAAACTTGACCTGACATCTATTTCTTATTGAACTGAACGACGAGTTTACTGAAGTCTTCATTGACTATAGGAACATACTCAAAATTCTGAAAGTTATTCCCCCAACAAGTAACGCTGCACCAATATTTGCCAACATTATTACTGCCGCTGTTTTCCACCCATAGTCCTTTACCAAAATCCCCACTGTTGACAAACATGGAATATACAAGAGATTCACGAGGGCGATAGTGATTAATTGAGCAGGCGTAAAGAGTAATGTCAAATTTGCTGAACCAATCGCTGCTACAGAAATCGCTACGGCTGCCAATAATGTAAGTTCTTTTCGAATAAAGCCTAAGATTAAGAGAATTCCTGCAATGGCTGGTAAGCCAAGCCACATTACCGTTAATGGCGAAATTGCATTAGATAAAGTCTGTAGAATGTCTGTCATGTATAATACTTGGATTAATGCACTTCCGCCAATGTATAGTGGAAACACTATGTAGATTAATTCTTTTGTTCTTGACCAAGTTTGCTTTGTCACAACTAATAACGATGGAACTTTGAATGCACTCATCTCCATAATAAGTCCAGTTGATTGTCCTGGCACAACTTTAAGTGCAATCTTTCCTAAAACAAAGATGAGTGCTATATCGATTGCATAGAGCGACAACGCCCACCATGGACCAAGGAACGCTGCGACAAAACCCAGAATCACGATAGTTCTCGCTGTGCACGGGGCGAACGTAATCGCAAATGTAGCTAACAACCGTTCCCGTTTAGTCTCCATAATCCTGCATGCTCGAATTGCAGGTACATTGCAGCCATAGCCTAAGATAAGCGGAATCAATGCTTTCCCATGTAACCCTATCTTATGCATGGCGCTGTCCATCATGAACGCAACTCTGGTGAGGATTCCAGAGTCTTCGATCACGGCCAGTAAAAGATAAAATGGAATAACATATGGAATAATTAAGGTCACTCCAGCAACGAAACCACCCCATATACCATTCCATATCACTTGCTGAAGAGAGCCACCTAATACTAAGTCTAAAGGTGAAATTTTGGATAGCAGGTTAGAGAGCAAAATTGATAGTATGTTTCCAACGCTGAACGTCCACAAGAGCAACCCTGCAATCACACCAGTAGCCGTAACATAACCAAACACTTTGTGTGTCGTCAGCCAATCTAGCTTCTCTGAGAACGATGTCTTTGGCAGAGCTTGATGTTGAACTTCACTCGCAATTTTATTAACAAAAGAATACCGTTCTGAAGCGATAACCGCAAACGTTGGCTCTTTATGGATGGACGAAATTTCTGTAGCCAAAGTTTGAGATATGCTTATTATATTTGTTGATTTTGATGCGATTAGTTTTTGAATTTCGGGATCATTCTCTAACAGTTTTATGGCAATCCAACGAGCCGGATAAGTTGTTCCAAGATTTTCGTTTCGAATTGTTTTCTCGAGTTTGGCTATTCTTTCTTCAATTTCAGCGCCATAACGGATGTGATTTGTTCTATTCTTATGTAGATTTGTAGCAACTTCAATCGCCATTTTCATTAATTCATATATGCCTTCTCCTCGAATTCCAATCGTTGAAACAACGGGTATACCTAAAATATGTTCCAACTTCTTAGTATCTATAACTATGCCTTTTTTCTTTGCTTCATCAATTTGGTTAAGACAAAGTACTAAGGGTGCATCCATCTCAATAAGCTGCAATGTGAAGAATAAGTTACGTTCCAAAACGGCAGCATCAACAACATTTATCACAACATCAGGTTGTTGTAATGCAATGAATTCCCTAGAGATGATTTCTTCCATGCCAAAAGTTGAAAAAGAATAGATTCCTGGCAAGTCAACGATTGTAATATTCTTGCCCTCAAATGTGAGTGTGCCTTCAGCTTTTTCAACGGTTTTTCCAGGCCAATTACCGATGACTTGGCTTGAACCTGTGAGTTGATTAAACAGGACACTTTTACCAACGTTAGCATTACCTGCTAAGGCGATTGTTATTGAATCGTTATTCTTCGAATTATTTGTATTCTTGCTCTTTAACGTCTTTAGGTGACAGGACATGTATTAGTCACCTGTGTTGACGATTTTTCACATGCTTCAACAAACACGTTTGCCGCAATATCTTGTCCTAAGGCTACTTTTGAGCCTCGTACACAGACTTCTACTGGTCCACCTAAGGGTGCAACTCTCTCAATTTTTATGTTAGTTCCAGGAGTTAACCCCATATCCAAAAGCCGTTGTAAGATTCGATGTTCGCCTCGAATGAAGGCGATTTTTGAAGAACAACCAGCTTTTAGTGTGCATATTGAAGTAAGGTTTTGGCGCCGTCTTCCAACTTCTTCTAAACCCTTACTATGTAGTTGAACACATTCTTCACATGACTTAAACGGTAGGTTGCAGGCAGGAATGATTTTGCCATCGTCTGGACATTTATCAGGATGTTTTAGAAAACGACAGAGCGATTCTTCAGCTTCATCAGATAATGCATGCTCCATCTGGCAAGCTTGCGTATGAACTTGTTCGGTTTTTATGTGTAGAATGTCATAAAGAAACTTTTCGAGTAATCGGTGTTTTCGGGCTATTTTTTGGGCTCCTGATAGTCCTTTTTCCGTAAGTATGCTTCCATGATAGGGTGAATAGTCTATGTATCCGCCTTCAGCCAATTTCTTCAGCATCTCTGTTACACTGGCGGGCGCAATTTTCAGGTTTCTTGAGATTTCGGTAGTATTGACTGGCGTTCCATTTCGGGATAAATTGTATAAAGCTTTAAGGTAATCTTCAATGCTCTTTTGGTTGCTCATTTTACCCACCAATTTTAGGTGCACCTAAACTAAAGTTAGGCTAACCTAATAAATATTTAGGTCAGCCTAAAAATAATTCTACAATAATCTTCCGCTTTACTGTGTTTTGCTGTAACTTAACCTAGTAATGGCTAAATAGTCCAAACACAATCATCGGTTAACACTCAGCAAGAGGAAAGATAATATGGATGACTTCAGCGACCTCACATTCAAATTAGTTGAAGCGACTCGCAATCACGAACGTTACCGAGACATCGAGTGCATAAACCTTATTGCTAGTGAGGGTTTGAAATCACCCGCTGTCAAACAAATGCAAGCCCTCTCCTCAGACCTTGAAGGTCGATATGCAGAAGGCGAAAACGACATTGAGGGACACGTTAAGAAGCGATATTATCAAGGCCAAAAATACATGTCTCTTATCGAAAATTACGCAACCGACTTAATGAAATATCTCTTTAAATGTGATTGGGCAGATTTACGCATTGTATCTGGTACTCATGCTAACCTTGCAACATTCAAAGGTTTATCGTTAGCCTCTAAAAACCGTAAGATGGTTGTTACGCCGCTAAGCTGTGGCGCACATATCTCTCATGATTATACAGGCTTAGCCGGGAACGTTCTTGGATTAGAAAACATTAATCATGTTTACGACATTAATGAATTAAACATCGATGTTGATAGATCAATCGACGTTATTAGAGCCGCTAAACCAGGCATTGTTACATTTGGCGGAAGCCTCTTTCTTTTTCCTCATCCAATTAAAGAATTACGCGCAGTTTGTGAGGAAGTAGGTGCATATGTTGCTT
>DATGZD010000165.1:0-4889 GCA_035297385.1 Candidatus Sulfotelmatobacter sp.
GCTGTTCCATTAGGATCAACGTATGGACTTTCATAGGGGTTTGTTGTAGCTTCAAATCGCCACGAAATTTTGCCAGTATCCCAATTAATAGCATAGACAGCATCGTAGCTATCACCAATTATGTTTCCACCGTATGAAGCGACACCGTAATTCCACCAGTCACCCCATGGATAACCAGTGTATTCACTGGTCCACAATTTTTTACCTGTTCGTCCATCATAACAATTCCAATGTCTGCCTTGCATTGCACATGCAACTTTGCCATGATCAACAACAAGTTCACTTGAACTTTCACAAGTATCAGAATCAGTGATATTGAAGAGTAGTTGTCCTGTATTCAAGTCAGCTGCTTGTATTCTTGTTCCATAGAATGCTCCTAAATTCGGGTATAAGCTGCTCGATAATGTAGCTGCTATACCTGCTTGAAAATCACATGTACCTAAACTACTGAATGGCCATGTTATATTTCTGATTATTCGGGCAGTGAAATTATCGGTGGATTGACCCATCTGTGTCACCATGTTAGAGATTATTGCTTCGGTAGTTCGGCTTATACTCCATTCTATTAAACGGTAGCCTTTGCCTGTGCCAAGGTTCTGAACGCTATACACATACGGGTCTGAGTACATTGTAGTTCCTGATACACCTGATGGTAGTCCAGTTACATTAGTGGATAATGCTCCACTAAATGGATTGTAGTAGAGTATTCGTCCGCTTGATACACTTACTAGGTATGGAGTTGCTCCTGTTCCGGCGCTTCCACCGAAGACTTCAGGGAGGTTCCAATCATAGTGAATCATGTTTGGTGCTGATTGACCTGAGGCTAGAGGAACCTCCCAGAAAATCTCTCCTGTGCGTATATCATAGCATTGCCAGTAACTCTGTGATTGTAATCCTGTAGCCGCCTTCGTGACCGTCTGATATGCTCTTCCCTGGAAAATTATACTAGGTGAACCTCCTCCACCACTAAAAGAGGTTTGTCCGTAGTCGCCTCCGAGCATGCCTGCGATAGCGCCCTGTCGTTTCCATACAATATGTGCTGTATTTGGTGCTTGAACGTATGGCGTGTACCTGTAGTTACTGGCATGTGGGTTTGTGCCTGCAGGTGGATCTGGCATCTTGCCGTTGAATGGATAGTTGCCAAGAATTGTAGACCATTCCCTGTTCTCAGGTGATACTGGTCTTGTCCAGTAATCAGTTGGTAATGCTGATGCTGGCCAGGATAGTATTGGGTCTGTTTGAACGACCAGACTTTGTTCGTCAGTCGATACAGGCTTGTAGTATGCTGAGTCAAGGTATCTTTGAGGTGGATCAGCCCATCCGCCGGCTATGTTACCGGCTGGGAAATAGCCTCCTGGGAAGGTGCATTTGAGTTTCCATGTGCCTACTTGATCTGGTGAGAATTCGTACCATGCTGTGGCATCGCCACCGTAAGTGATTATGTCATTTTTGGTATCTTTTGTTCCGTCCGGTTTTGTTGTTTCAACTGAAATTCCCGAGAGATATCGGTTGTAGTGTGTTGGTGGGTTGAACCATATATTTACTAGAACAGTTTGCCCCACTCCGACTGGGTTGGGTCGGAAACTGAGGAATATTAGAGTTTCAACAGTTATGTTGGCTGTGACGCCCGCTGGTAAGGGTATGCTACCTTGTAGTCTTGGGTTTTGAGCAGAAGTTTGTTGGGCTTCGGCAGGTACTATCAGTGTTGCCATCGGAAATGCTATCAGAATAAGACTCGCTAAGGCTAATATTTTCGCCACTTTACTTGATAAATACGTTTTTCTTTTCTCCTTTTAATTTGTCAAAGCTTTAGAAAAGCTCTGCAAAAACAAGGTATCTATCTAATTCAGCTTTTAAGTTTTGCCAAAATCACCTATACGCTTAACTGGCGCGTTCTGGTAGATGATGCTCTGTTTTTTGGTTTTCTTGAATTTGTTTGTATCGAAAGCAGAAAGTTAAGTGATCATTAACCATGCCTATAGCCTGCATGTAGGCATAGCAGATTATGGGTCCAACAAACTTGAAGCCTCGTTTCTTGAGTTCTCTGCTCATAGCTTGTGATTCGTTTGTTTGGCAGGGCATATCTTGCATTGTCTTTAGAGCATGGTCGATTGGTTTATTCTTGACAAATTGCCAGATGAATTTGTTGAATGAACCATATTCGTTTTGGATCTGTTGAAATTTTTCGGCGTTGTTAATGATTGAAGCTATTTTTGCTTTATTTTTTATCATGTTGTGTATGTTGAGGATTCTTTCAACGTCTGTTGAGGTGTAGTTTGCTATGGTTGTGGGGTTAAAGTTTGCGAAGGCTTTCTTGAGAGTTTCTCTTCGGTTTAAGATTAGTTCCCATGTTAAGCCTGCTTGGAAGCCTTCTAATGTTAATAGTTCGAATAGTTTTTGATCATTATGTACGGGGATGCCCCATTCTTCATCGTGGTATTTGATGTAGAGTGGGTTTTGTGTTTTCCAGCATCTTGTTGGTTGGGACTGCATGTTTTAGAATTGTAATTGTCAGGATTTAAGTTGATGTTTTTGTTATTTTTCACAGGTAAATCATAGTTGAAATAGAATAAGATGAAAATGCAGCTATAGTATAGAGACTATAATCGTGTTTTTTTCCAATTATTTTCTCTCTAGGAAAAAGCTTAAAAGATAAAGCTAATGCATAGCTTATTTTTGTGAAGCTTAGAAAAAGCTTTGCGATAAATCGAAGGGAGAGAAAAAGGTGCACTTACGTAAAAAAGTGGCAACTACAACCATTATGATCCTTCTGATGGCTTCAACATTCATTGTAGTATCCACTCAAGCACTCGCGCGCGGATTAAAAGAATTCAGAAATTTGGAAGGGGCTGAGAAGGCTTGGTGCTACAAACAATAACGTGTTTATTTTTTAGAACTTTGATCTCTTTTCTCCTTAGAGATTAAGTTCCAAGCCTCAGTATACCCTTTCAAAATTTAGCTAACGCTTATAGAAAATGTAGTATTAGCGTATGCACATAATGATTGCACCTATGATTATTCCGACAGCAAGTGCGAATAGTATTAGGGCGAAGGTTTCATGGTGAAGGTCGGAGAATTGGAACCAGAACCCTATTTGAGTGAATTGATCCTGCAGTATTAGAAACCCCACAAAGAATAAGAATGCTACAGTTAAGGATAGGATGATCCAGTTCAGTTTCATTTGTAGATGACCTATCATAAGCGCAGTCTTGGAATAGTAAAATGTTTTTGTTGTGTTTGTGCCTCAAGGAAGATGCGTAAATCTATTGTAGAGGTTCTTGACGAGAGTCATGGAATAACTATAGCTCTAGATAGATTTAGCTTTGAAAACTGTTGAAATTGAATAGTTCTGTTAGTTGTTTTTTCTTTCTTATTGTTGGTTGTTCCGCGGGATAACCTAAGGTTAGTAGGGCTACGACTTTCCATTTATCTGGAATTTTGAGTAGTTCTTTGACTTTTTCTTCATTACAAGCTCCGATCCAGCATGAACCGATTCCTAAAGCCCATGCTGCGATAACCATGTTCTGCATTGCGATTGTAGCATCAACGACAGCCCATTTTCCTGTTAATAGTGAGGTTGTATCTGCGCATCCAGCGATAACGAGGGGAGCATATTTGACAAATCTTGTAAGCAGAGTATCACATACATTCTTTAATAAATCACGATCTGTTACGACGACGAAACGAATAGGTTGTCTGTTAGCGGCTGAAGGTGCTTGTCTTCCGGCTTCAAGAATCTGTTGTAGAATTTCTTCAGGTACATCTTTAGTTTCATAGCGTCTGATGCTTCTTCGACTAAGAATTAACTCGATAAGAGACATGAAAAATCAACCTTCTTAACTACACGTGTATTTTCTAGCGTTAACTCTTAAGAATGTTTGTGAACGGGCAAGAAACATGAACAATTCTTTTGGAAGAAATTTTGAGTAGATAGTGAAGGAAGCGTAGTAGCCAAATACACGACTGATGTATCAAAAATAGCTGTGCATCATTTATGAAAAGAAAAAAAGGATTGGTGAAGCTCAGGGATAAATGGCTTTTATTCCGGTTATGTCGCCTGCGCCCAAGCTAATTGCGTACGTCTCTCCAAAGTCACCGTAACCATACATTGTTAGTTTGCTGGCGTCAGTCATGTATAAATCGTCTAACATCAGCGTATGTCCTGCCTCATGTGTAGCTATGTTTCGTACATCAAAAGCATTTGTCAAAGTATATGTTGTATCTTCTCCATCGGTGTCAACGCCCCATTTGTAAGCTGTGCTGAATACCATTCCAAATTCAACTATTTCCTTTGTATTTCTATTGTACCACACAGTCGTCTGTGCAATGATGCCTCGCCCAAGTCTTGCCCATGATACTACGTTATAGCTATCGAATTTGTTGCCAGCTCTGCTAGTAGTTCCAACAGTGTCCTTGAATAATTTATCACCTATTTGTGCGTCCCATGTCTCAAAAGCTTCACTGATTTCTGTTATCGCTCCTGTTGGTGCGCCCTTAAGATTGACAGAGTAGGCAATATTTGCCGTGCCTGATGGCCAATGTATATCACTATATGCATAGGCATTATAGCTATCAGTTCCGGGTGTACCTATAGGTTCCACAAGGTAAGTGGTGAAAGTTTTTTCTCTGATGGTATCGTCAGGAAACGCATATACCAGTACTGCTGAAAAGTTTGCTAACAATATGGTAAGCAAGGCAATGCCTAATAGTTTTGTTGGTCTATTCATTTCTCTCACCCCCATATCAAACAGGAATCGTTGTGAATTTAAAACTTATTCTTTTCATAGCAAATAGAAAACTGTTTTGAGGATCAAATTTGTCGTTAGCTTGGGAGGTTTTAAGGGCTAAAGATTAAAATTTATCTTACCATTAAGGGTTTGGTAGACGGT
>DATGZD010000166.1:0-1796 GCA_035297385.1 Candidatus Sulfotelmatobacter sp.
GGAATAGTAGTGTTAGTAGTCATAGCAATCATCATAGGCATTGTCGCTATACTGTTAGTGCTAAGAAGACGCTAAAATTCAATCACAACTTTCTTTTCTTTTTTTGTGTGTTTTTGTTTTTTATTGTATGTCTTTTGCAGAGAGATCTGGATAGTAAACGAACTTACCTTTTAAAGATCATCAGCATGGCTGATGTCAAGAAAATCAGTTAACGGTGATGAAAACCTTACAAAACGAATCAATCAACTCCACAAACAAGGCACGACAAGATTATCATTTTTTAACTCATACCCAAAACATAAACTGACGGGTCTATTCCTAACAGATATTCGTGCATGTCTGGAAATTTCGTCAATGTGCAGACCGACTGGCCGTAGAATTGGCGACACAAATAAAGACAAGAAGAGCCTGTAATTGCACAATTACAGCAGCACATCTTGAAATATCATACCATAACAACTCTAAATCAATTCCAGCTACTATCCACACTTCTTATTGCATTGCGGGGCATGAACCACTCTATATTGATTTTAGACGCAATGCTCTTAAGGCATACAAGATACGACTCTTACCCATGCCCACTTCAGTGAAACTATTTGCAAAAATATCTAGATTCGAATTCTTACTGCCAAACTTAGGATCCTTAATCATGGGCATCGCATGGGGAGCCAGCCCACCCCTTGATCAAGTAAAGGGAATAATCTTGGTGCTCATTTCTTTTTTAGTAATCAACCTCAGCTCTATAATTGGCGCTCAAGCAAACACTCTATACGACTATGAACTTGACCTAAAGGATCCACGTAAGAAAGAACTAACACAAGCATTAGAACAGTTCGGACACAAAAAAATACGAAACATCATAATCCTTGAAACCTGCCTAACCCTCATACTAGTTTCAGCATTAACCTTATACTTACAAGAACCAATCTTGCTCATACTCTGGATAATAGGTATCTCTTTAGGCATAGCCTTCTCAGCCCCACCGCTACGATTGAAAGCTAAATTCTGGATAGGACCAATATGTCAAATGCTTGTTTTAGCCGTTTTTCCAGTGCTCTTTGCTTATTACGCTTTCACATATGAAACAAACACATATTTTCTCATAGCCCTCCTTGGTCTATCCCTAACAGTATACGGCGTCATAGTACCCACTGAAATCCGAGACTACTTCGGAGACAAAACTCAGGGCATTCAAACCTTAACCGTTAGATTAGGCTTAAGAAAAGCAATGTCAATGGGCATAATCTTATTGAGTACGGGCGCAACCTTGACTGCGGTATCCTTGTTTTTAGAATGGACCAACAATCAACATCCAATCATTGGAGTTGCAGTTCTAGCCATACCCATAGCTGCAGTGTATATTCTCTCAAAATTCCTTAAACTACGTTACCTCACAAAAGAATATGAAACGCAAACAATCAAAACCAACTCATCCTCGAAAGAAAAGTAACGGGTTTATCATCAGAAAATCCGAAATGGATAATGGTAATAACCCAAACCTACATGATCCTATCGATACTGCTGCTTCTCACAAAATTCTTCTTCTAATCGGCGAACTTCCGTAGAGCAATCTTACGTAAAACTCATAAAGACTTGAACCGATACTTTTACAGTCTAAACTTATAGAGAAAGGAGAAACGTAGAGAATGAAAACCAAAATACTTTCTACAATTATTATAATCGGCGTATTGCTTGCCTCCATATTTGCCGCCATAGCTTTTCCCAAAATCACACAAACTCAAACAAAAGGGTTCTCAATAGTCTCAATGGACCCAGACACAAAAGCACAGTTGCAA
>DATGZD010000167.1:0-3235 GCA_035297385.1 Candidatus Sulfotelmatobacter sp.
GCATCAATCGATGTCGACGGAGGCATGTAGAGTGATATGAACTCTTTTCCTCTTCCTTCTTTTTCGGATAGCCATGCTACAAGCTTCCTCAGTTTGTGCTGTTTTACGGAGTTGGTAGTTGCTAAGTGGCATGCGTGAAAAAGAGAAGTTTTCTGAGTGGACAAGTCAGGCACCTTGCCTTCGGTTATGGCATAGCCTAACTTATCTATTTCTTCCGAAACAGAAGCTCATAGTGCTCTCTAACCTATAGTTCGCTCGATCTTTCTCTGCCTTATACCTTAATGTTGGGTTGGTTGGATAGATTTTTGTGCCAAAAAAGAAAGAAAAAGGGCTTTGCGGGCACTAACTTCGCTTGAGATGGGGTTCAATTCTCATCTGATTGGTAATTAGTATGGGGTTCGTCCTAAACTCATTAAGCAAATTCTTTCTCTGTCGAATAGTGTTTCTTAAATTATCTTGTTCAATTGACAATTCTCAACAGGCAATTTTGTTTAGAAAAACTAACCCTCTTTTTTATGCTTAAAAAACTCTACTTGTCGGAGCCTCTTTTCAGCTTCTTCTTTTGTTTTGTATGGACCGCCTAATTCTTTTTAGTTTTTTCAGAAATAACATAGTATCCATCCTCGCGTTTGACAATCATAACTTCACCTCAATCAAAAATCATAAAAACCTTAACTTTAAGGTTTAGTTATCTTTAGCTAATTATCTGCTATACGTTACTCAGTCAAGAGGTATACAAATAGTTGATTAAGATCCGAAAGCATATACACACAATCTTTCAAACCATAAAAGGGAAGGAATTACGCTTAAATCAAGAATTTTATTCCAGCTCTTCTGAGCACAGTTAAGTATTGTAAGGTTATCCAGTATTTGATATCTGTGTATTTGGCTCCAGCCATCACGTTTACTTCGTATATTCCATTGTCTTGTTTATGCTTCTCGAACCAATGCATTATTTCCTTGATCTTTGGATGATTATTAATTCCGAGAAGTGTCAGCGTATCTATTGTTGATAGTATGTCTGTCCAATGATATGGAAAAGTGAATTTTGTCCAATATTCAACTCCCTTCCTATCCGAGTATTTATCTTTGGTGAAAACTCTATCCGCTAATAGTATTCCTATATCCTTTACTTTCCTTCTGTATGAAGTCACTAGAGACAATGGTCTTAGTACGATACCTGTTACTAGGTGAGAGAATGGTTTGGTTTTATCTGGCTCAATCGTTTCCGTCTCATTTAGAGCTTCCAATTCCCTGTTTCTGGTTCTTAGAGGAATAGCCCATCCTCCATCATCGTGCCTCATTCTAAGCAACCAGTCAAGTGATTTCTCGATTCTTATGCCACCATATCCTGCTTTTATCAAAAATTCTGTGATGCTCGCACTGTAGTTGGGGCTGTACTGGTTGCCATATATTCCCCTGAATTCTCCTTCTTTTGTTTGGAATGAAAATAAATACTTAGCCGTTTTCCTAATTGCATCATGTTTTTTGTTTAAACCGTAGAATTCCACTAATTCTGCTATTGTCTTGTATGTTTGGTATTGATTGTAATTCGTGGGTGAACGCAGTGTTGCTTTCTTATTTGGATAGATCCATGAGCCGTCAGATTGTTGGTTTTTCAGTATTCTTTCCACTTGTGGCAGGAACCATAATTCTTCTACGTCCACTTCTTCTCCAAGCAGGTTCCGTTTTGTGAATACTGTTAAGGCTTCATTGTCTGTGTCTAACAAAGTCTTGATTGCTTCTTCCACTTCTTATTCCCTTTCCTAAGACCTTTGATGACTCCCTTCGGAGCAACCCTCTATTTGATTCAGACGGTTTATCAGGTTATTGCTAAATCAAAAAAGCAAAAGAAGAAATGGGAAATGCGGCTGAAATCTACTTCGGTGAGGGCTCAAATCGAATCTGATAGGCAATTGATATAGAGGTTTATCCTGCGAATATATCAATGGATTTTTAGTAAAAACTTTTTGACTATCTGACTTAAAAGAACCTTTTTACAAGACAACAATGGCGATTGTTTGAACAAGGAAGCACCTAACGAAAGCTTGGAAGAATCAATCTTTAAAACATTAAGCCATCAAACCAGAAGAGACATACTTAGAATCATTGGAGAACAAAAACAAGCCACATTTACAGAAATTAAAAATAAAGTTAAGGTTGAAGACAGTGCTTCATTATCTTACCATTTAAACACTCTTCAACCATTAATTACTCAAAAAGTAGGAAAATACAGTTTATCTGAACTGGGGGAAGATGTATACAATTTAATCTGTAAGACCACTACTTATGCACAAACAAACAGTACAGTGAATTTCTTGAGAAGTAAGCTTCCTTTGGTTATTATTGCAAATGCAATTCTTTGGGCTGCTGCTTTATTATTAACAAGTCAATTTGAAGGAAGACTGAATATTGGCACTACCTCAAGTTTTGCTTTGTTATGGTTCATTAGTAATGTTGTCCTTTATGCGATACTGGTTAAGGTCAGAAACAAAGAAACTTGCGTTAACCACTTTCAAGATTAACAAAAAAAGGAATTGTAAGTGACATCTTCACTTGTGAGAGGCTCAAATCTAGCTTGTACCCAATTTGGACCAGAAGTTGTTTGAACAAGTAACTCGATAGCCCTAACAGGAAAAGTGCGTTCACCCTATCATCAAGATAATCAAGGAATACTGCGTTTCTTAGGGTGATAATGGATAATATGAGTGATGGACTGTGAGTCATAATGAATTATTCTAGTCATGAAAAGAGAAGCAGACTGAGATTCAATCCCAACCCGCCCCTTAGAGAACTTCAATTCATTTCGCGCTCAAAAGCTTTGATTCTTCCAAGTCTTTAACCAACCCCAACCTGCTGAAATCCATAAAACAACTGCTAGCAAAGAAAAGAAACCACCAGCAGCAAGTGCGTCAGTATTTTGAAGATTAGCAAAATATTGAAGGAGAAACGTAGCAGATGGCCAAGAAGCAATGATTGCTGCGACTGTCACTATTATGCTTCCAACAACTGATACTGATACCATCTTGTTTTCACCTCCTTCCGGTTTATTGAATTTGTATAGCTCCTCCACCTCGGAGCTGCTCATAATGGAGCTCATGCGCTTTGTTACTGCAAGAACCGCTAGAGCGATTTGGACTTGGGGCAGATATCCCAGCATCTTCTCTTGCCGCCCTTTCATCAGCAAACTGGAAAAAGGGGTTTGTGGGAAACATGTCTTCTGGATGACATTTCA
>DATGZD010000168.1:0-4583 GCA_035297385.1 Candidatus Sulfotelmatobacter sp.
GAAGCCAACAAGTTCTACGTGCTCTTTTGATTTAGTTCCTTCCGCTTCTAAGTATGCAATGATAGTTTCTTTAACACGTTCTGTTAATTGATCAAGGGTTTTTGCTTGAGTGTGACAGCCAGGAAGTTCAGGCACGGAAGCAATGTAGATGTTATCTTCATCTTTTTCAACTATGATTGCATACTTCAAAGTGGATCCCACCCTATTTTTAATAAGTGCACTTACTAAAATCTTCTCACAAAACTCTAACATTCTAAAAATAAAGTCTGCTTATTTATGTACGGTCGCATGCGTCTCGTCACACAGTCATAGTCAAGAAATTTTGACTAAATGTTAGTCAAGAAATATTGACAACAAGGCTTTAAAATCGGATTCTGAAACTATCTTCATCCAGGGAACAAATCATGCATAAAGGAGTTGCCATACTGTTCATCGTTTTATTGGCATCCTCAACCATGTTTGTCTTGTTACCTACTTCTGTCACTGCAGAGTTGATTGAAGATTCTTGGATGGTAAAGAAGGCTTTACCAACTCCTAGGACTGATCTCCGGGTTGCAGTGGTTAATGGTAAAATATATGCAATCGGTGGCATGCCTGACTACACCACCAATGAGGAATATGATCCTGCTACGGACACTTGGACAACAAAGACTCCAATGCCCACAGGTAGGTACAGGTTTGGAATAGCTGTCGTCGATAACAAGATCTATTGTTTTGGTGGTCAATTCAATAAAAACATCGACAACCCTTATGCTGGACCTAATTTTACTGACAAGGTAGAAGTCTATGATCCTGCACGTGATAGGTGGGAAACTAAGAAACCTATGCCAACAATAAGGTCTCAGTTTGAAACGGGCATAATCAATGGCAAAATCTACTTGGTAGGAGGAAGAATTCATTCTCCAAATACAGCTGTTGCTCTAAATGAAGCTTACGATCCTAAAACTGATTCTTGGACTACGAAAGCTCCAGCACCGTATCCTATCTCTCAGCATGCCTCTGCTGTCATCGGCAATGAACTCTATCTTTTAGGAGGAATCGACGAGTTTGAGGACCCTATGTGGATGGCCGTGAATCAAATCTATAACGCTGACACTAATACATGGAGTCTTGGTACACCAATTCCAAAATCAACTTGGCGTTCTGTGGCAGGAGTAACTTCTGGTATTCTGGTACCTCAAAGAATCTATCTTGTTGGTGGACAACAACCTAGGGGAGATCAAGCTACAGATGTTGTCCAAGTTTATGATCCAGTGACGAAGAGCTGGGGTCAGAGCGTTTCTATGCCAACTCCACGTATTGATGCGTCTTTGGCTGTTGTTGATGATAGGCTTTATGTGATTGGTGGATCAAACCGCTACATTCTGCCTGGAGAGACAGCAAGTTCTGAAAACATGATGTTTACGCCTGCAGGATATCCTGGATCAGTTGATGCGACAAGTCCAGTAGTAACAGTGCTTTCTCCAAGAAATATACTGTACAACTCGAGCAGTGTTTCTTTGACTTTTACTCTGAACGAACAAGCTGATTGGATGGGTTACAGCCTTGACGGAAAAGAAACAGTAACAATCACGGGTAACACTACTATTTCGGGATTAGCGAACGGTTTGCACAATTTGACTGTGCATGTTAATGACTCTTCAGGCAATACGGGCATATCTGAAACATTGTATTTCCCCGTGGAAATCCCCCAGGAACCTTTCCCAATATTGCAGATTGCCGGAATCTTGACAGCTATTGTTGCCGTGATTGCTGTCTCTATAACACTGTACCTGAAGAAACGTGAACGTTGAGGTTTTGCTGCGCGCGCTGCGTGTTCTTCTTGGAGAACAATCTGTTCTCTGGGGAGAGTAAAATGTTACCTCAATTATGATAAATCATGCAAACAACAAGGTGTGAAAAACGTGAATAAGCATAAAATCTGGGTCTGTCTATTGGCTTCTTTATTTCTCATTCTGCCTTCGATGAGTATCCTTGTAAGTGAAGCTGAATCCATTTCTGGTTCCGTAATAAAAATTGTGAGTCCAACCTCCTCAACCTACAACTGTAGAGTTTTGCTGTTAAACGTTACTTTCACCTACGGTGGACTACGTTATGATTTAACCTATAATCTTGATGGAGTAGCTGAAGGTTCGATTCCAATGGGTGAGTATCGATCACCCGATAATGAAGTTCATCTTATCAATACTGTGTATGCTTGGGTAACTTTACCTGAACTATCAGATGGTCCACATTCAGTGACAGTTACACTCGTGGCTAGCGTACATTACAGTGGTGGCGGAAAACCAAACGCTGTCTTCCAACCTATAAGTCCTGGGAGCTCTGAATATTCAGCCACTTGGTCAGACACAGTTCAATTCAGCGTATACGCAGATGAACCCTATGAAATGGCGCCTCAACCCGCCATCGAAACGATGCCTCTGGAAATTTCGAACCTTTCTGTGCATAACCAAACGTACCCTTCATCAGATGTGCCCCTTAACTTTACTTTGAAAGGTAGCATTTCACGTATCGCTTACACGTTAGATGGATGTGAAAACGTCACAATTGATGGAAACGTCACCTTGCATGGACTCTCAAATGGAAAGCACACTCTTACTATTTTCTGTTGGGATGGAACTGGCAATGTTGCAGCATCAGAAACGGTTAATTTTGCAATTACTGCTATGCAGCAGCCTGAGACGCAATCCGAGCCTTCCCTAATTCTGCCAGTTGCTATCTCCGTAGCTTCAATTGGAGTGGTTGCTGTTGCTCTCGTGGTTTACATGAAGAAACGCAAACGCTGAATCTCGCAGGTGTTCTTTTTGAAGAACGGAGTGTTCTTTGAGGAGAGCTAAATACGCACTATGACAAGTAGTTATTGATGGTCAGTATGCAGACTACCCTTCAGTTATCAGCTCTACTATCAATTTTAGTTTTGGCTACCCTTCTGATGCCGTCTGTGCATGCTTATGAGAACAGTCAATATGGTTTTTCTATAAATCCGCCCAAGAGTTGGACATTTGAAGAGAATATTCAGTCTAAACTTTTTGTTTTTAAAGACTCATCCAACTATACAAGAGCAAGCATTACGGTGATGGTGAACCAGTCAGGGTTTTCGCAGGAAGACCCTTTTCTGTATAGCATGAAAAAACGCAACTTGAAATATTATCTGTATCAAAACTATGAAGGTTATCTGATTACAGATTGGGGAGCCAGAGTTGTTGGCAGCCTAAACGGGTATCAGATAATGTTCAACGCATCAGTAAATGGTTCGCCTATGAGATTTGTCTCCGTCATTTTCTTAGAAACTAACCAGACTTTCTTCATTGTCTGCGGGGCATTATCGCCTGCATACGACAATCTGTCGTCAGTATTCAAAGAAACCATCGATTCCTTCCAGCTAACGCAAACCGTCAACAACTCTATTTCAAGCAATAACGTTACCATTGAACTGGTTGAAGTGATTGTTGGTGTGATTGTTGCTGCCATCGTTGTCGTGGCTGCTTTGATATACCAGAAAAAACGTAGACCCTCTAATGTGGTCAAGAATCTTTGACTAACTTTTAGTCAAGAAACCTTGATAAAAACTGTTTTTAACGTCAATTAGAACATGCTATTATGATAGTAGCATGAAGAAAACAATGATTACACTGAGCCTGATTCTTGCTTTACTTACCTCAAATGTTATTTTCTTTTTGCCTATTAAAGCTGAAGTTCAAACTATAATTGTGCCAGATAATTATTCTACAATTCAACAAGCCATCAATAATGCATTTCAAGGAGACACAATTTATGTAAAAAAAGGCGTTTATGTAGAAAATCCAATAATTAACAAATCGATTTCATTAATTGGAGAAGATAAAAATTTAACAGTAATTGATGTGACAGGAGGTCTACAAGTAAACAGCAACAACGTAACTCTTACAGGCTTTACCATATATGATGGTTGGAAGGGAATATTTGTATCAGCAAAGTACTGCAATATTTTTGGAAACAAAATAACCGATGCTACAAATGGTGTAGTGGTTTCTGGTAATGGAAATAATATTACTGGAAATATTCTTCAATCAATTGGACTTTCATCAGCTATTCAACTTAACTTTGCAAATAATAATTTGATAAATAATAATTATATTGAGTCTTGTGTTGAAGGAATTCAAATCTGGCAAAACAGTAACAACAATATGATTATAGGAAATACGATCATAAACTGCAAAGATACGGCTATTAATTTTCAATACTCAAACGATAACATACTAATTGGAAATAACATTTCACGTTCAGGACTTGGAACATCCATCTATGGTTCTAATAGAAACACTATAACCAAAAACAATTATCTTTATAATGTTGTTCAATTTGGCGCAAATGAAACCTATTACTTATCATTTGGATATAATCGGTCAATAATCAACATTGATAGAAACTTTTGGAGTGACTATAATGGAATAGATGCAAACAATGATGGAATAGGAGATACACCATACATTATTGATGAAAACAATAAAGACAATCATCCATTAATGAAGACTATGATTATAGATTCATCTACACCTATTCCTTCAAACACAACTATACCAAATACAATTCTACCTGATAAT
>DATGZD010000169.1:0-2739 GCA_035297385.1 Candidatus Sulfotelmatobacter sp.
CATAAACACCAATGATTCTATTATCTTGTTCTAAAACATAGATAGTGGAGTTGAAAATGTACTTGTTTATCGCTTCCTGTGTGGGGTCTGCAAGCAACAACAAATCATATGGAATTTTCTCATCCTTGCCAAGTTGCCTTATCAATTGATTTTCTGCTTCTTTCTTATCCATCAGCAATTCTAAGTCAAGTATGCTTCGATGGGATTAATGTTTTGTTTAAACAAGTTTGTCACGATGAAATTCAAGGTGAATTTAATTTCAGCGCAGCAACACTAAAATTTAGTGCCCTAAATTCAAATACTAAATTCTTTCTCACTATTTAGAAATAAACATAATTTTACCAAATATTATTAAATTTTGGATTATTCTGACTAAGACTTATACTTCCAAGCTCAACTACTCTATCATCTTTCATACAGAAGATACTAATCTTTAGAGGAAAACTAAACTTAACCTCACCTCTTGGTAAAGTAAAGAGTTTAGGAAAACCATCAACCATATCATTCAAGTTTAAAACAAAATTTAACCTATGATAAGTGTACTGTCGATTCTTTAACATACCTAAACTTTCATATGCCTTAAACTTTTCTTCTAAGGTATGTAGTATTTCACGTGGACTCTTTCTTTCATAACTTTCAACTTGTTTATCTTTATCTTCTTCTGGTAGTTGGCTCTTGTAATGTTGAATCCTACGATTATAGTATGGTTTAACCTTAGCAACATCCCTCTTAACGGTACGCTCAGTGATGCCTAAACGCTCTGCAATCTGTTTCTGCGTTAAGCCTTGTTCTTGCAACTGTAAAACCTGCTTCCTACGATCCCGTTCTTTCCAGTACTGACTTGACGATTTATAGTACTTCTTAACATGCCTATACTTCGGCTTTTCACGCAAAGAACGCAAAGAAAGTCCTCAGAAAACGTAAAAATGATCTATCGATAAGAATAATATTATGCACATGAAAACCTCAAAAAACACTCAAAACCCAAAAACAAACTAAAACATGCCATAAAAAAGCCTACAGCCAAAGCGCGCGCTAATCTAAAAACAAAAGAAAACAAAACCAACACACTCTAAGTTAAGAAACAAACCAAAACAACCTCAACAATTGTGCTATCAACAAATCAGCCAAAATTGACAGTTTATAAGCACCTAAACTTAACTATGTATTTCCTTCGCGCGAGAAGTGACCACACACTTCTTTCTATCCGTAAACCTTCTTTTCCAATACTAAAATTTAAGTAGCGCACACTAATTTTTCCACAATAGGCTTTTATCTCGAATCATTCTTTATGTTGACTATGAAGTACATGCAGGTTAGTGAAACGGTTGATTTCTCCGCCGTTGTTCGGCGAGAAGGCAAGCTCTACGTAGCTTTGTGTCCTGAAGTTGATGTTGCAAGCCAAGGGAAGAGTGTTGAAGAGGCTTTGAAGAACCTTAAGGAGGCGCTTGAACTTTATCTGGAAGATGAAGATGTTGAAAAGCCCTCTAAAGTTGAGGCTCCTATCGTTACTATCGTGAAGGTAACTACAAATGAGTCTGCCCGTAATCTCCGGTCGAAAAGTAGTTAAAGCCTTAACAAAAGCGGGTTTTATAGTTGAAGGCAGAAAAGGAAGCCACATTAAATTAAAGAAAAAAGATCATCAACATGTTCTGATCGTCATAGTACCTGATCATCCTGAAATGGCGAAGGGAACCTTAAAATCAATACTTAGACAAGCAAACCTTACTCGAGAAGATTTTCTAAAACTACTCTAGTATTTGCAATGTAATTATCGTATGTTGAAATCCAGTTGAATACAATTTGTCTTTTTATGTGTTTTAGTACTCACGCTAAAGTATACTAGCAGACAATTTCATTTTCGGAAAGGAACAACAGACAAGCATTGTTAAGTAGACCCACCTACTAAGTAGGGGTACCCCTACTTGTACTTCGATCCTCGCCCAAAAAACAAAAAAGAAAACAAAATCATAAAGACTCAAAAGAAAAAGAAGAAGCAGTGGCCAGTACATAGCTCATCTATCACGCACAAAAAATTCTTATATTTCTTCTTTTTGTATCAGAGCAAATTCTAAGCCTAAGGGTCTGTTATTAGCAGAAGGCATATTCTTTCTCGCTTCTTCTTTTTAAAAACCTACAGTAGAAAATTTTCTACGTGTAGTCTATTATTCTCTAACGATTGAATTTTGATTAAATGAGTGTCATCTATTAATGTTTATTAGTATGGGTAGGGATACTTGGTATGGGTACCCATACATGTATTTTGATTCTCGCCCTAAGAATAGAAAAGAAGATTTATACAATCGACAAATGGAACTTGAAGAGTTTACAAAATCGTTAGTTTATGCTCCCATCATTGTCGTGGCTGGCTTGCGAAGGACAGGAAAAACTTCCTTCATTAACGTGGCATTAGCCGAGTGTAACTGTCCATATGCAATATTAGATATGCGAGGCTTACCGATTAATCCTTCTCACGAAGACGTAGTTCGCAAAATAGAAAGTGCTTTCAAACGTGTAGATCGACAATGGTTCTCAGAACTTGCTGATGCTTTAAAACATCTGAAAGGTGTATCCGTTCTTGGAAACGAGCTTAGCTTTGAATGGGGTAAAGCAGGCGTAGACCTCACTGAGCTTTTCGCAAAGATTGACTATTGGGCAAAAAAAGGTGGCACTAAATTCGTGATAGCGTTCGATGAAATACAACTTATACGCGGAGACAAATGGATGCTTAGCTTCTTT
>DATGZD010000170.1:0-48516 GCA_035297385.1 Candidatus Sulfotelmatobacter sp.
ATCCGCCGAGACCTGAAGTAAAATCTGCTGTTGCGCTTTGCAGAAAAGCTGGGATCAAAGTTATTATGGCTACAGGAGATCATAAGCTCACAGCCGAAGCTATTGCTAAAGAAATAGGCATTCTGGAGAAAGGTTCAAGAGTTCTTGAAGGCGTAGAGCTTGAGGGTATATCTAATGAAGAACTAGATGCTATAATTAATGATATTTCGGTATTTGCTCGTGTATCTCCTGAACATAAGTATCGAGTTGTAGAGTCTTTACGACGTAAAGGACATATTGTTGCAATGACTGGTGATGGAGTAAATGATGCTCCTGCTGTTAAAGCGGCTGAAATAGGAGTTGCAATGGGTATTACTGGGACTGATGTAACAAAAGAGACGGCTGAAATGGTTTTGACTGATGATAATTTTGTAAGCATTGTTAATGCAGTTGAAGAAGGTCGTGTGGTTTTTGAAAATATCAGAAAAGTTGTCAAATATCTTGTTTCAACTAATACAGGAGAAATTATCACTATACTTGCTGCTTTAATTTTTCTACCAAATGTTCCCCTTATCTTTACTACTGTTCAGGTATTGTGGATTAATCTAGTAACAGATGGTTTGTTGGACAAATTCTTAGCAATGGAACCAAAAGAAAAAGGGGTCATGGATCAGCCTCCACGGAAGCCTAATGAGAGAATAATTGATCGAGACATGATACTAAACATTCTTTATGTAAGTATTTTTATGGCGGTCGGAACGTTGGGGCTTTTCGTAAGTCAATGGAATAATGGTAATTTTGTTAAAGCTCAAACGTTAGCTTTTGTAACTATAGCATTGTTTCAAATCTTTAATGCCATAAATTGTCGATCACATAAAACCTCGGTCTTTAAACTCGGTTTGTTTTCCAACAAATATTTGATTATAGGTATTGTAGCTTCAGTTTCACTACAAGTATTATCAACTCTCTTGCCTCCGCTGCAAGCGGCATTAGGTACAACTCAACTGTCAATTTGGGATTGGTTAACGATTATTCTTGTTTCAAGTTCAGTTTTCATCGCCGATGAACTGAGGAAAGTAATAAGAAACAAATATTCACGCCAAGGATAACAACAATTCGGATAGTTGTGGAGAAGTTCTTGTTAATTAGTTGATGGAAATAGCTCCGATGGATTCTAAAATCACAGAGGAATCAAAAGTTAGAACAAATTACTAAGCTTTAAGGAAACTCTTGAGCTCAAGGTATGCTGTGGGTTGTACAGCCCAAAATCCAAATTTAAAGGGATCATTCATATCATAGATAATTACAGCCACTAATGCTAGAGCAGTTGAGACTGAGGTCATTGTTAATGTCGCTAAAAGCTGATTATCATAGTTAATTAGATAGAAACCAAAGAGTATAACAGAAGATAAAACAGTAATCAGAGCCCAGAGAATTTTTGGTGTCTTAGAAACTAACAGCGATTGAATGTTCGCGTGTCCTTCTGATGCCTTTCTTAATTCATCAATAAGATTTGTGTAGATTTCTATCTTACTATTTACATCAGGATTATAATTGCCAAGAGATACATATATTCCAGCTAATGCTTGCTCCAAAACATTACTTCTGCTTGACCCTTCCCAAAACACATCAATTACCGATTGAAGATACTCTGATATAGCATTCTTTAAGTTAATTACCAATGATTTATCTGTTAAATGTAAAGCCAATAGGTAGACATTTCGTAAACTAGATGCCTCTGAATTAACGGACCGAATAAGTGAAGTATATTTTCCCCAAACATTAGAGATTATGAAGCCAGTAACAATGGCGTAAATTGTTGCTGTTATTTGAATTAGCTGGGAAAGCAGATTTTGATCCGTGTTTGATAGTACAAATTCTGGCTTGAAGAAAGATATCAGAAAACCGAAAACTATGATCGATGATACTATTGCGTAAGTTCTAAAGTTTATCCGCTTCCAAGCTAATCTTGCTCTACCAGAAACAGCTAATACTGCAGTTAACCTTGATAAACGGATAATACTTACAATTCGAAGTACTCTGAGAAATGGTGCAGCGGCAAAAAGGTCTGAGATTGGTTCTAGTAAAGGAGATATTATGATAACAAGACTTATGAATGTATATAGTTTGTTGGCTCTTATGAAAGATATTTTCTGTTCAGATATGGCTAGTTTGAGGAAGAATTCTAGAACAAAAATTGAGTAGATTAGCCAACTAATAGTTGATAATATTATATTTTGTGTTGATGTTAAATCAAGAAGATACTCTGAAAGAACTATGGGAAGAATAAGCAGAGCTAGAAAGACCATTAAAGTATCAGAAAAAATTGAATAAATGATTTTTCTTAGCGCTTCTCTATCCATTCTATTGACTCTCCACTTAAGAAATCACAGTAGTTGCCACGATAACAGTGCCAGAATTCGTCTTTATGATGTAATTTGTTTTATATGTGTGTTTTGTATCTTTGCACTGTCCTCGAATGTAGCCAAAAGTTTTACTTTTTCAGACGGAAACTTGGTCAATAATTCAAAAATATGTGTACATTGCTATAAGTGCTTCATTAGATAATTTCTAACGAAATTGATCCTTTGTTTCACTTTTTTTCTTTTAACCCTTTAGTAAATCTAGTTTTCTTGTTGTAGGTATCATACAATCAAACCTGTTTATATGTGAGATTACGCTAGTCATAATACCTCACTATTATTTTGGTGAAGTCATGCTAAAGAAAATAATCCCTATCCTATCAATAGTCATTCTTTGTTTAGCAGCAATTTCATTTGTAGGGGCACAAACAGAACAAGTATATACATTAGATCTTTTAGGTCCTACTTGGGATCATTCAACTATTTCAGTCCTAATTATTCCTTCATTTAATGAATCATGGTGGAATCCCGTCTATCTAAACTCAACCCTTCGTGCTATAAATCAATGGAATGAAGCAATATCCTATTTCGCGGCCAACTATACTGATTATGCGTACCTGTCCCGTCTTAAGATGGAGCTAACAGTCTCAAATTTGACAATTTCTGGCTTTGATGTAACCATATCTTGGGTAGAAAAATTTGGAAATGTTACGTGCGAAGCAGGATTAGCAAGAACAACGTATGAGAATGCGACGCTAATTCGTAATAGTACAATAGCGCTTGCTATTTATGATTGTCAAGATCGTGTATTAAGTGAAACTGATACACAAAATGTAGCTGTCCATGAAATAGGACATGGATTAGGTCTGGGTCATGGAAATGCTTCTGGTGATCAAATGTATCCGGCATTATCTTTAGATAGTCCCTTAAGAAAGATTTCAACACTTGACGTATACGGATTAGCCACCGTTTTTGGATGGATGGCAAACTCAACAGAATACAATGCAACTAATCAAGGACCAGATGTAAGCTCAGTGATGCTTCCACCTAACATTCCTTACGAGTACTTACCTGTTTCAGAAGGTAATGTTCCTCCACCAACAACAACTCAACGAGTTGGAACTTTTCTCGATAACCTTGTACAATTTTTCCTACAATCAGAAAATCAAACCTTAATTCTCATCATAATCTCAGTAATAGTAGTAATCGCTGTACTCATACGAGTGAGCAGGAAGCTTCAGATTTAATGCGATACTAGCGCGTATGATTAATCTTTGATTCAAGATCCGAATTCGTTCAATAGAGAATCTGATAGTAATTAATTGCAGTTCTCATTAAGCAATCTAAAGATTAAGATAGCGCTGTTTTTTAAAGAAAAGGAGAGATTGGAATACGTTAAGCTAAAGCTACTTAGAAAATATCAAGTATTGACAAAATTACTTTACTTTTTTCTTTCTACTACTATTAAATCAATAGTTGATTTACCAATGTTGGTAGCTTCATGGTTTTGTTCTTTAAGAAAGACAACTGATCCTTCTTTTACATCCATTTCATCAGTCTTACCGTCAGAAACAAATCTTAATTGTCCACCTTTCAACACGTAGACTAAATGTTCTGGATGATGATGCATTTTAGCGGTATCACTAGGCTTAAAAGTTACTTGGAGTACTCGAAACGTTTCATTTTCATTTAAGAATTTATAAACATTAGACGCAACAGTTACAGGATCCATATTCATACTTTGCAAGAATCTCACCTCTTTTTGATAGCAAAATTACCTCTTACTTCTTACATTACGTGAAATCGCTTACTTAATCTTATGTGACTGTAGCAATACACCAATCATAGTCATGATAGGTTAATTTCCATAGAATAATCTATATGTATTTTCATCATAAAACAGCAATACTATTTGCGGAAGTGATATCCGAGCCATACTATCATGAACACTGCAAAGAAAACATAAACAGATGGCGGTATTGTTGATCGTTCAGTAAACAGCTTAATAGCAACCCCCGCCATTGACCAATTCCTTGATGTTCCCATTAATATAATACTTACAATCGTTTCATGTTTGACCCGTAACGCTTTTGATGCTATCTCGAGCAAATAAGCAAGTAAAAAGGAAATTACTGCTGCGATAATAGCTACGCTAATTAAAACATTAAAATCACTTATGAAAGCTTGATGATTTAAGCCAATTAAAGCAAAAGTAACTACAACTTCTATCGTGACTGCTGGATTACAACCACAAATTCTAATAATAAACTTTAGACTTAGGCTTATTGAGTTGTTTTCTAATGCTTGGAAATCTAATTGGTGAGTTTAAAGGCAGAATTACTAATGTAAGAATATTACCTGAAGGAAAAAAAGAAACGTCTGAACAAGCATCAGGCAATATTTTAGGAATAGAAGCTACATGGTTAGCTACTTCTATTTCAACACCAATGCCCGATGGTATTATAATGAGTGATGGAAACGCTATAGTTACTACCAAAGACAATGAAGTTGTGATGATTAAGAAAAGTGGTATAGGATGGTCTACTGGAAATGGACAAAAGTCTAGCAGAAGAGGCGTATTTTTCCATATGACACAATCACAAAAACTGGCATGCTTAAACAGGATAGTTGGTGTGTGGGAATTCGAATCAGAAGAGGATGGAAATTGGCATGTTGAGATCTGGGAGTGGAAGTAGCGTAGTTACGATTTTTCTAAACGTGTCTTTTCTGTGCTTTTCTGTAGCTGACAACTTTTCCTAAGTTTCCAATATCATATCCAAAAAAAATCAAAAGTTGAATTCAACACTTTTTGGCAAATAATGCGAAAACAGTCTTCTTTGAGTATAGTATTCCTAAGGCGTGATTCCTAGTTTCTATAGTTATTTGGCTTTAGTAGATTTGACAATTAGTTGACGGGATTTGTAGTATGCAAACCCAACTAAGATGAAAGTAATTGCTATGGGTATGTATGAAGGTAGATCTATTGTAAAACTCTCTATAAGCATGAATAATCCAAGAAAACCTATAGAGGTTAGGGCTCCATTCTTTAGGTATTTGTATTTTGCGATTTTTTCTATTCCTCTTATTGTCAATTCTCGCACAACAATTGCACCAATACCGACTCCAATTAGAATTAAAAGAAGGTTTATGGTAAATGCGAATGCACCTATAACGCCGTCAAAACTAAATGTTGCATCTAAAACTTCAAGATAAACAAATTTCGAAAAGTCGCTCAAATTACTTGCTCCAGCCACCATATTTCGCTCATTTGCTTCAGCCGTTTCCTTTAGACCATATAATATGAAGAAAGTTGCACTGCCTATAGCCGCTGAAAGCATCATTATTGCATTCGACCGTGCAAAATACATGATAATTACAAGTAAGACTGCAGCAAAAGCGAAAAACCAAACTCCATGTTTTTCTTTGAGAAACCTCTCTAAATAAAGAGGCTCCTTCTTTTCTAAAAACAGCCAATGAAAATAGAGGTACAAAAGAAAGACCCCACCAAAAATGAGGATTAATGGCTTCTGAAGCTCAATTGCCGTTGCTGTGATTGTGCTCTGACCTAAAAATGCCAAAAAAATATCTGCTACTCCGATTGTTGGCACTGAAAGCCAAACTACTATGAACGGTAATAGGAACCTGACTACAAAAACTGAAGTCAAAATTCCAATGATTAAGAACCTTTGTCGCCACAATTTACTCATTGTTCTCAGAATACTTGCGTTTACAATAGCATTGTCTACACTATTGACGACTTCAAAAACAACTAAACCTGTCACTATAAGTACTGACTCCACATATGACATGAAAAAACACAATCAAACATTATGTTGGAAATATAAAACTATTCAGCTTCTTCTATAGGGTTAAGTGATTTATATTTTAGGATGTTAAATGTAAAGTAGTTTTTATTTCTTTGAAAAATGATTTGCCAATGAGTTGATTAGTATTTTATATGATTTCTGTCTAATTGTTTACTAATGAGTTTATGGGAAAAGATAAACAAGAACGAGAAAGAACCAAGGCACAAGATAAGAGATCAAGGAAAGAACAAAAAGAGAAAATGAAGAAAGACTAGGTTGTACTCAAACGAGAAGACAAAGACTAATTTTTATTCCATTCAAATTTCGAGAAAAGACGTCTACAGCTGTTTTTAAGCACTTATTGGTCATTCTTCTTTCCATTCATTTATAGATATTGTAAATTCTTTCCATGCTGGATCGCCTTCTTGAGTAACTACTGCAATGACATCGTTAATCCACCTTAATTTTTGAGAAGAAGTTACAAAATTCCAAAGCTCTATGCTCTTAATTTTTTTCCATGTGGGATTACCATATCCTGAACTCTTAATCGCTACCATATCTTTGCCTGTAAAGAATAATCCTTGACCCATAGTTGTGCCTTTTCCTAAACCTGAAAGGGGCGCGATTTTTTTACCCGTAAAAACTATAACACCATCTATTCCTTTTGCTTGTCCAATTCCAGTAAGTTCTCCATTCCAAGTAAATTCGACAGCAGCGCCTTCTGCAGTTACATTCTTTACAATCATAATCTGAGTTTTACCTTTTCCCTCCCATAGTTTATTTCCTATTCCCATTTTATCACCTTAATCATGCAGAGAAATAGATCAGGAAAGATTTTCTTTATTTCTGCATCCAAGGTCTTTTGACGCCTTCATTATCCCAGTATGCACAACACATACGAACAGTAACATACATCTTTATTTTTTCATGATTACAAAATTTCTTGCTGGAGGCGTCAGCTTTAGTTCCGCCTGGAAGTGTAATTAAATCAGCCTTCTTTGCTCTAGCCATTTCTTGTTTATTTTTAGGATCAAGACCGCCTTCATTATTTAAATCATTTGAATTAATTGGTTCTTCCTTTTTTGATATATATTTACAATTATAACAGTTTGTACCAACAATTTTTTGGTTTTGCATCAAAAACAGCACCATAGATTAACACCTCTAAGACAAATTTAAAGTTATTTAGGAGCAAAGAATTGCTCTAAACGGTATGTTACTGTTGCCCAGCAACCACATATTCTTAAATCACTTATTACTCTCTATCAATTCGGTGTTTTAACCTTGAAAAGCAAAATTGTTTTTTGCATAGGCCTGTTGGCTTTGGCTTTAGGAATATTAGCAACACCAACTTTTGGCATAGCCCCATCTAACCGTAATTTCGCAGCACATCTATCTGGCAAAACATGGACTTCAAAAGTTTCTGGGGTAACCTACGCAATAGATACTCAAGCTCAAGGAGAAGTCACGTTCAAGGTAAGCAAAGATGGTAGATCAATTGACTTTAAATTGATTGTAGCAAACATTGAAAACATAACTATGGCACATATCCACATCGATAACGGAGCTGTGGTGGGACCAATCGTTGTTTGGCTTTATCCAAGAACTCCACCACTTCAATTAATTCCAGGAAGATTTGATGGAATTTTGGCAGAAGGCACGATTACAGCGTCTGATTTGATTGGTATTATGGCAGGAATGACAATAAACGACTTAGTAGATAGAATGAATTCAGGCTTAGCTTATGTTGTTGTTCATACAAGTCAGCATCCTCCAGGCGAAATCAGAGCTTTTCTGAAGTAAAAACTAAAACGTCCCTTTTTTCTTATTGAATAGACTAAATTAGGTAGAATTCTAGACTAGATGTTCTATTAGAATTCGAATTCCAATGGCTATCAATATTAGTCCACCTACAATTCTTATCTTGCTTCCAAAGAAACTATCAAGGCCACAACCAAAGAAGAAACCCAACAGTGAAAGAGAGAAAGTTATAATTCCAATTAACAGAATCGGTTCTATAATCGTGGTCTGAAGAAAAGCGAAACTTAGACCAACCATTAAAGCATCAATACTTGTAGCAACTGCAAGAGCCAACAACGTATGCAACCTTAATGTTTCTTGACCTTCTTCACTCTCCTTTTTTGTAGAATCATAAATCATCTTTGTGCCAATAAATGACAATAAGCCAAAAGCAATCCAATGGTCGACACCCATTATAATTTCCCTAAAACTCTGACCCGCAAGCCAACCTATCAAGGGCATCAACATTTGGAAACCACCAAAGAATAAAGCCATTAAAAAAGCAGATTTTCGCCTATCATGATTTATTGATATTCCTTTAGCGACGGAAACCGCAAAGGCATCCATAGCTAGACCAACAGCGATTAGGATTATCATTAGCAGATCTATTGTCAAACACCACTTAAGCTACCCTCAGAAAACCAACGTAAATATAGGGTTTCTCCCGCCAAATGATAAAAGATAGTTAGTCAAAGTCGCCCAAGCACATAATAGGCGTGTTACATCAATTAATTTAGCGCGCATTCACGGAAGAGAAAAATAAAGCAGAATTATGATTGCTTCTTATCTTGTTCATTTAGCTTCTTAAGAATTTCAACAGCTTCTGCTATATGTTTCTCAGGCTGAAACTGTGAGGAGAATACATGGCGAACTATGCCTTTCTTGTCAATTATGAAAGTAACTCTACCAGGAATGATACCTAAGGTTGCTGGAACATCATATAGCTTTCGAACATCGTTTTTTGGATCACTTAACAAAATGAATGGTAATCCATGATGTGACGCAAAAGATTTGTGTGATTCTACACTCTGAGAACTAATACCAATAACTTCCGCATCCAAATCCGTAAAGACATCGTAACTATCTCTAAATTTGCAGGCTTCTTTAGTACACCCTCTTGATTCATCTTGTGGATAAAAATAGAGAACAATGTTCTTTTTGCCAAAATATTCGGAAAGAGTAACATTATCACCTATCTGAGAGGGCAACGTAAAATCCGGAGCTTTTTCTCCAACACTAACCATTCAAAAACTTCCATGATTCCAGTAACTATTTAGTTTATTATTCTTTTTGTTCGCAATATTAAGCATAGTTAAAATCGTAGCTTTGTATCGGAAGTTCAATAGGCATCGGGTTTCTTGAGAAAGTTTTAATTAGAAATTATAGGAAATAGAACCAAGTATTAACTAAACTAAAACATTCTAGGGGGTGAATTTAGTTAAATCGTCCTGAAAGGAGACAAACGCAATCTAATTGGATTATGCAAATATGGAAGATTCCTGTCGAAAGCAGAAAAGAATTAAGAAAATTTTATCTTTCTTCAGATATCAGCCAGTCAAAAATAGTTTATATGTTGCTTGCCCTAACCGTCGCACTTTTTGCAGTTAGTGATTACATGTCTGTTGGATTATCACTAAATCTCATTGCACTTCTGGCACTGAGGACATGCGTAATTATTTTTGCTTTTCTTCAGTTAAATTACATAAAAAGGATTGAAGATGTTGAGTTATATGACAAATCAATTTTGCTGTTTTTAATCATACTAGTAATCGCTACTTTAACGATTAACATTTCACGTCCACAAAACTTTCTATCACATATAATCATTACTGATTTAGCTATATTTGTATTCTATCTAACAATTCCAACAAAGTTTATTTTTCAAACAATACCATCCGTGATGTTTGCAATAGGTGAGGCAGCTATTATTATTGGATTTCATAATGGAACACCACCAGAATATTTTACATCACTTTCTAGCCTACTATTTACGATCATAACTGCGGCTCTAATTTCGCTGCAACTGCATTCATATCGTTGGCGAATGTTCCAAAACGTAACCAACCGAGAAAAATCTGAACGCTTTGTAACCATCGGTCAAACAGCCCTTATGGTTGGACATGATATACGTAATCCACTGCAAAATATTATCTCTTCACTTTATTTGACAGAGCAAGAATTAGATAGTTTACCAGAAAGTCAAGAAAAAACAAATGCCAAAAAAGAATTGGAAGAAATTCGCACACAAACAGACTACATTGACAAGATAGTAACGGACTTACAAGATTTCTCCAGACCCTTAACGCCTGAATTAACCAAAACTAATATACGAGTACTACTCGAAAAAATTGTGGCAAACGTATGTATACCTAACACTATCCAAGTGTCAATAGAAGTTGATAATGTTCATGAATCCCTTCTTGACCTTACTTATTTTAGACGCATCTTAGGAAATCTAGTTACTAATGCAATTCAAGCTATGCCTAAAGGCGGCACATTAACTATCAGAGCTTTCAATGAAACAGACAACACTATTATTTCGGTTGAAGACACAGGAATAGGCATACCTGAAAATGTGAAAACAAGAATCTTTCAACCTTTAACAACAACAAAAGCTAAAGGTCAAGGTTTTGGATTAGCTGTGGTTAAACGTTTAGTTGAAGCGCAAGGTGGCACAATAAGTTTTGAGAGTCAGGAAGGTAAGGGTACTAAATTCATCATCAGTCTGCCAGCACAACAAGAGCATTAAAAAGTAATCCTTACATAGTGACTCTTAGTTTGAGAAAGAACAAATTCTTTAAATGTATTATGACGTTTGGATTCCACTTGTGAAGTTGATGTAACGCAAACAGCAAAACTCCAATACCCACTATTATAGAATAAGCAATCATGATTAATCCGGCTGTTTCAATAAAAATTGGATCATATTCTTCTATTACTACAGATAATAATCCTCCAAGAAAACAAATCTCGGCAATGATAAATGCTGAGACACCTAACTTGAATAGCTTATTGTGCATTTGACTACCTCTATTAAACTTAGATAGTCAGAAATAAAAAACTAACCCAACAAGTGACGTAACCTATACTATGCGTCAACTATCAACGAAAGTAATTCAGCTAATCCTTTCTTCAAAAGAAATAAGATTAATGCTCATAATACTAATACAATAGAATAAAATAAACGATGCCTTTCCCAATAATCGCTTAAATATCTTGCTTCATTCTTTAATTCTAAGGTTTGTATTTTGAATGCCTCCGCCACGCTTGGAGCTATTTTGTTGATAACTACAAAGATATGGCGTCGGTAAATTTTGTACTAATTTGGGTAATATTAAGGGATTTTTAGGTAACAATGTTGAAAAAGCATTTAATAAGCGTTTTCAGTGTTTGAATTTGACAAACAGGAGGTGGAAAAAAATACAAAGAAAAACTATCGCAGCAAGTCTCGTATTACTTGCAACACTTGCAACCGTCGTCGGAGTAATTTCGGCGTTTGCGACTGACACAAACTCGACAAATTCAACTAACGCTGTAACAACGACTATTCCGACTGAACAAATCTCAAGTCCAAACGAGATGCAATTTGGAGCAGGCATGATGGATATGCAAGGATTCGGTTGCGGACCGGGTAGACATGGTGGTCTTGGACAAATGTTCATGGGGCAGATGAATAACATTGAAGTCAGTTCAGAATATGCCACGAAAGTAAATGCTATACTCGACAATGACAGTGATGTACAAAATCTCATTTCACAAGGTTATAACGTGACGGTAATCAACCCAATAATCAAGAATGTTGTAGAAGGCGACGGAACACTAACCACGAAAGCAACAACAGCAATAGTGCTACTTCAAAATGGCACATCAGGCTATGCAACTATTAATGTAGATGTAACAAACGCAAAAGTCACTCAGATAGTAGTCATTACTAGAACTGTAATCGACAAAGCGAGTAGCTAAACCCAATCAAAATGCAACATAAAGAAGTATGCAGTAAAAGGGAAGTATATCAGCTTCCCACACCTCCACCTTTAATTCTGAAATTTGTACAAAAAAAATTCACTAACAAGCAAGAATTTTTTGTGCTTTAACGGATTGAAACAAAAAAAGGTTGGAAGAAATATAGATTAATCTATGCGCCATTTTTTAGCTATCTTCACTATAATAAACACTACAAAGGCTACTATAATGAAGGTAATTACTGCTACTAAGAAGTCTCCTATACCAAATTTTTGGTTCATCACTGAAACTGTAAAGCTTGCAAGGTCTTGCATGTTTGGAATAATTAGCCCTATCGCTGGCATCAGTAAATCTTTAACTAGTGCTTGTACAACGCCGCCTAAGTATAAGCCTAACACGAAAGCAACAGCCAAACCAAGAACACCGTACTTCTTTAGAAAGTCTTTGAATTCATTCCATAAACCTTTTGCTGGTTGAGGTGGCGGTCCTTTCTCAACAGCTTGCCTGATCTTCCTTAATTCTTCCAGCATCTGATCTTCTGTAGCTGTATCTTTAGCTTTGCTCAACTCTTTTCCCCTAATCCTTTTAATGTCATGTACTCTTTTTAAATTTTTTCAAAGCTAAGAGACGCACACTACTGATCACTTTTGATAAAACTGAATAGAAAAATGGCTAACACATCAGGACCAAAAAGAAAAAAGGCAGTTAGCAGAATCAAGAACAAGTTCATCAATTAGCACCAGACTCTTTCCAAATGTTATGTATCGATATTAAACAGCTCTCAAGTGTAAAGAACAGGGTATTAGCATATTTTACATAACTCTTAAAAGTCAAAGGACGCACGAGGTTTTGAGTTCTTTCCGAACTCTACAATATAAATAGGAGATAAAAAAATGGACTTTAAAAAGAAAAAGACTATACTCACAACTATTGTTACTTTAGCTATACTAACTTCAATTATGCTATTACCAACAACTGTTCAAGCTCAAACTTTGGGAACAGGAGCGCCAGTATTACCTGCTTGGCAGACAACACCACCAGCAGGCGTTACTCCAAACATTACCATTGCAACTAGTGCATTTATGAGCGTAAATCCACCGACTGTTGGCATCGGGCAGCCTGTCCTTGTTAATTTATGGTTAGAACCACCAATCCAGTATAATAGATTCTTATCAGGATACACTGTAACAATCACAAAACCCGATGGCACAACTGAAACTATTGGTCCAATGAATTCTTACCAAGGCGATGCAACAGCATGGTTCCAATATCCTGTCGATCAAGTAGGCAACTACAAATTCAAGTTCGACTTTGCAGGCAATTATTTCCCAGCAGGCGTCTACTTTAGCGGAAAAGTATACCCAAATGTTGCAGCAATTGGCCCCTATACAGCATCAGCTTTCTCAGGACCAATCTTTCTTGAATCAGCATTCTACCAACCATCATCCAGTCCAGAAACAACAATTACAGTACAATCAGATATGGTCGCTTCATGGCCAGCTATACCATTACCGACAGATTATTGGACAAGACCAATACCTATAGGCTACAGAGAATGGTGGGTCATTGGCGGACAGTACCCATTCGTGGGTCAAGGTGGTGGTCCAGATTGGCCAGCAAACACTAATACATTTGCAAGCAATTACAAATTTACACCTTACGTTCAAGGACCAACAAGCTCGCACATTGCCTGGAAAATCCAAGGTGCCTTTGGAGGCATAAGCGGCGGGCAATACGGCTACCGATCAAACGGTCCAGGAGAAAGCACCTATTCTGGCACACCTAACATAATCTTCCAAGGACGCGCATATCAGAATGTTCCAGGCGTCATCGATGGTGTTGCACAGAACGTTTGGCGATGCTACGATATTCGCACTGGACAAATCTATTGGGAGATAGCAGGCATTACACAAGTACCAACCCTTGTAACACTCAACAAAGCAGGTGCTTCAGTACCTGGTGCAGGAGAAACAGGCATGGGACAAGGCTCATTCTCTTTAATGTACATTGGCTCATCAAGACTCATAAAATACAACCCATGGAACGGTGCAGTCCAAGTAAATGTATCACTGCCGTTCAGCTCCGGCACATTGTACAATGACCCCTACGCTCTGAGCGTTCAGGACCTAGGTGCCAATGCAACAAATGCGCCTGGCGGAAGATACCGTTTAATCAACTGGACAATAGTAGCCGTTGGAATGGGGGGAGCTACAACAGGAATAACAGTTCTTAACAACATATCCTACCCGATGAGCAGTTTAGGAACAACTGATTACGAATCAATGATATCTGTTTATACAGGCTCAATAACTCCAGCTGGTGCAGGCACTGCACAAGGACAATACATAATGGGCGTCAGCCTAACAAGTGGACAACTTTTATGGAACGTAACGACAAACGACATATTCTACAGTAGCAGCACAGGAGTTGCTGATCACGGAAAATACGCTGTCCGCATGTTAGGTGGATGGTGGGATTGCTGGGATCTCAACACTGGAAAGCTGGTCTGGCAAAGTGAAAAACTAACTTATCCATGGGGAGATTTTGGTGCTTACACTATTGCCTCTTATGGTGGATACTTCTATGACTTCTCTTACGCGGGCATCAACGCTATAGACTGGAACACTGGTAAAGTAGCTTGGAATTTCATTGCACCCGCAACGCCATTCGAAGAACCATGGTACCCAACTGCGGGATGGTTCAGTAATTCACCACAAATTGCTGACGGAAAACTTTACTATGGAAACGGTGAACACTCTCCCACCGAACCTCTTGCCAGAGATTGGAAACTTTGGTGTCTTGATGCTGTGTCAGGTAAAGAAATATGGAATATTACTGGCGGAGGATCTGCTGGAGCAATCGCTGATGGATATCTGACATACGAAAATAGGTATGACGGTTACATGTATGTTTATGGTAAAGGTAAAAGTTCAACTAGTGTGACTACGTCTCCTAAGACTATTGCCAAGGGTACAGAAATACTCATCGAGGGAAACGTAATGGACATATCTCCAGCACAACCAAACACTCCATGTGTAAGTAAAGATTCTATGACTACTCAAATGGAATACTTACATATGCAATACCCTGTTGATGGACTGTACCACAATGTTAGCATGACAGGAGTTCCCGTAACGGTTACTGCTATAGACTCAAAGAATAATGTGGTTAACGTTGGAACAGTAACTACTAATCCATACTATGGAACATTCAGCATCGCTTGGAGTCCACCAAATCAAGAGGTATACACAATCACTGCATCATTCAAAGGCGACGACTCGTACGGCAGCTCATCTGGATCAACCGCAATTTCAGTTGGTCCAGCGGTAGAGCAATCAAACAACTCAAATGTACAACAAACAATACCAGATTATACAATGACAATAATTTACGGAGCTATTGCTATAATAGTTGTAGTGGCGATAGTTGGAGCATTGTTGTTCATAGCGCTCAGAAAACGATAGACAAAACAAAGAAACAGTTAACTCAACCATCCTTTTTCTTTTGTTTTCATTTATTCAACAAATAAAGCTCGTTCTATGACAGCATGACCTTTTATATCAAAAAACACGTCTAACATTTGTGTTGGAATTTCTCGTTTTCATCTCTGCCTCTGCGACATTAATAGCGACGTTCTTTTATGTGCGCTCAATGTTTAGAGGTTACGCAAAACCAAACAGAATTTCGTGGCTTATGTGGTCAATCGCACCCTTTATCGCAACTGCAGCAGCCATATCTAGCGGTGTAACTTGGGCAGCTATTCCAGTATTTATGTCAGGTTTCTCACCTTTCTTAATATTTATCGCGTCTTTTGTTTTGAAGAAAGCTTATTGGAAACCTAATTCATTCGACTATGTTTGCGGAGCACTATCAGCGCTGGCATTGATTCTTTGGTACATAACTAAAGACCCAGACGTAGCTATAATATTTGCAGTAGTCAGCGACGCATTAGCTTCTATACCAACTCTTACAAAAGCATGGAGACATCCTGAAACCGAGGTCGCTTGGCAATTCTTAGTCGGTATCTTCAATGCCTCTACTAGTGTTGTCGTTACAACAGTACAGACTTTTTCTGCAATTGCCTTCCCAACATATCTGATTGTCATAAATCTATTACTCTTCCTCTCAGCTACCAGAAAAATCTGGCTTCATCAACATTCTACGTTTAATTATGAATCCCCTTGAGAATTCAATCAGTAAGGTTACGTAGAGCGCGTAGTCTTGTGTTGGGCATGACGTTTTCCTAAAGTTAACTCTACAAATTCTCTAACTGTTGTCGTGGCAAAATCCCAACGGGGATTACCGTACCTTAAACCTGAACAGTTAGAGTCTGCATAAACAAACAATTTCAAATTGCCATAATTATATTGAGCATGATTTGCGTCACCATATCTTGGTTCAAACAAGACTTTGAAAGGCCATTGTTTGCATGCACCAGGTTTCATGTTTTGAAGCATACAAGCACATGCACCAGCAAACTTGTAGATGAACGGGCAAGAGCCATCATTGCATCTTTTAATGTAAAATCTATCTAAACCCATAGCAGTCTTTTCTGCCCCAAAATTTTTAACAATCTGTAACCATTCATTGAAATCTATGACTACACTGTAAAACCTGCAACAGTCACCACACATATCGCATTTCCAATCCGAAATGTACTGCCAAGGAACGAATTTCATCGACTGCACATTGAATTCAGAGCTTTCTAGACTAAAAAGTTTGTTTGAGATGTGACTAAAAATTGAGACTGCAATTCTAACAAACGCATGCTTCTTCAAACAGACAAAAGCAGTTCTGAGAGCAGAATGCTTTCCTTAAATACCTGAAATATCTAAGATGACTTCAGCTTAATATTTATTATATAGTGTTAATCATATTCGTACGTGATTTTTGTGACACATTTTGAGGTAGTACTTACAGTAGGTACGTGCTGTACTACCAAAGAGGTCTCAAGTGTCTATGATACTATACCTCGATTTGTAAGAGGAGAGCGTTTAAGAAGATGAGACCTTGTCTGAAACCAATCCAGATGAAAATAATAATCAGATTAATGGTATGGACGATTCTGAAAGAAAGGAAGCTAAAGAACGTTCTGCCATAAGCGCTGCAGTAGTTCATGAAGCTATTCGTGAAGAAGGTATGTCTGAATTAAAACGTTCTTCATCAGCACTGATGTGGTCTGGTTTTGCAGCGGGCCTATCAATGGGATTTTCATTGATCGCTACAGGTTTAATTGAAAGATACCTTCCGGGCATATCTTGGGCGCCCTTGATTTCTAGCTTTGGTTACACAATTGGCTTTTTGATCGTCGTTTTAGGACGTCAACAATTATTTACTGAAAACACTCTTACTGCGATAATTCCATTATTGCATGAGCGTTCTCTAAAAGCCTGTTTAATGTATTGAGATTATGGGTTGTTGTATTAACCTCTAATTTGATTGGTGTTTTTGTTGTAACATGGGTTATCGCAAACACCACTATTTTCGAGCCTGAGGTAAAGAATATGTTTTTCGAAATTGGATTAAAAGCAATGCAGCCTGACTTTACAACAGTCTTGTTGAGCGCAATTTTTGCTGGCTGGCTAATTGCCCTTATGGTCTGGTTGTTACCAGCAGCTGAGACTGCAAGGACTTGGGTAATTATTATAATTACATACATTGTCGGTCTTGGTGGATTGAGTCATGTGATAGCTGGTTCAGCAGAAACTTTCTATTTGGTGGCTGTTGGAAATATTAGTTTTACAACATATTTTTTGGGTTTCCTAGTTCCCAGTCTAATTGGCAATATTATCGGTGGAGTATCGATTGTGGCTGCTATAAATCATGCTCAGGTTGTGTCAGGTTCACGTAAAAAGAAATGAAACTTTGATTTCTCACAATCTGGTTGATCTCATTCTAACAAATAGATGAAGTTTTAGATGTTTTGCAATACAAAACCTTAAGCCAAGAAAGACCAAAGGGTATGAATCAATGGGAGGTTTAGTTTAATGAAAACCATTATTGTTTATGATTCAGTCTCTCCTTCGAAAGTAACAGCATCCGTTGCAGAAACTATACTTGTAGTTTTGAAACAAAAAGGACTTGAAGTTGATTCTTTCTTTGTAGAGAATGCAGGCAAGGTAGATGTGAAGGATTATGATTGTTTGCTTGCTGGTGCTCCCACTATGCAGTTTAGAATATCAAGTAATATGAGACAATTTCTTGATAATTTATCGAGCAAAGATTTTTCTGGAAAACTGGCAGCTGCTTTTGGCACTCAAGTACAATCGAGAATCTCTGCTAGTGCAGCAAAAAGCATAGATGGTAAACTTAAAAACTTGGGCTTTAAAATAGTTGCGTCTCCACTAATTGTCTATGTAGAGGGTAAATTAAGAGAAAATAAATGGAATCTGAAAGCAGGAGAACAAGAGAAAATCGAGAAATGGAGCCAAGAAATCGCTGAAACTCTTTTGAAGTAGAGCTGTCTGCTCTGCTCTACCATCTAGACAATCTTGAGATCGGATTAAGATCTAATCTTGTTTAGTATTAGTGTGTTGTCTCTTGGGCTGGCATAATTAAAACCATATATTCCTTTTTCCATCGAACTAAACCCAACTGGCTTATTTGTTAATTGAAAAGCGAATTCAACCTAGATTTCCTTCAATAATGTGTAGTATATTGTGAATAATGTTATAAACAATAAGTGTATATTAAGAAATAATTTAGTCGGGGGAGATTCACTGAGCTTAAAATCATTATTTAATTTTGAAAGTCAAGAATTAAGCTCAGCAGCTTTAGAAAAAATAATAGAGTCTATTCCTTCGGGAGTTATTGTCGTTGAAAAGGCAAGTGAAAGAATTGTCTATATCAATAATCGTTTTATTGAAATAACTGGTTTCAATCCTATAGGACTCTCGCTTAGAGAATATACATTAAACATGACTAAACTCTACAAATCAGATAATGCACCATTCTTGTACGAGCAACTTCCATTAACTAAAGCTTTGTTTTGTGCAAAAACAACACGTAATCAAGAAATGATGATTTCTAAAGCTGACAAAACAAAACTAGTAGCCTTAGTAAATGCAAAACCATTAATTGATAATGGTGAAATTACAGGTGCAATTGCAATTTTTGAAGATATAACTGAACGCAAAAAAGCTGAAGAAGCACTACGATTATCTGAGGAGAAATTTTCTAAAGCATTCAAGAACGGTCCTAACGCTGTGACAATAACTCGCCTAAGTGACGGTAAAATAATTGATGGAAATGATTCAGTAATTGATGTTTTAGGATATAACCCTAAAGAAGCAATTGGAAAAACAACACTTGAATTAGGTTTTTGGACAAACCCCGACGATCGCAAAGAATTCGCAAAAACACTCATCACAAAGGGCTCCATTAAAAACCAAGAATTTGCCTTAGTACGAAAAGATGGGGCACAAATTATCGTCAACTTATCAGCATCAGTCATTTACATACAAAATGAACCATGTTTTATATCTTCATTCATTGATATAACTGAGCGCAAAAGAGTTGAAGAAACACTAAAGCAATTCCAAATTAAGATTCAAGAATATGCAAACAATCTCGAGCAACTTGTTGAGGAACGAACAAAGAAAATAAAGGAAAGCGAAAAAAACTATCGAGAACTATACGAAAGTTTTGATGAAGCATTCATAGCTATAGACTGGGAGCTCAATATTATACATTGGAATAAAGCAGCTGAAAGAATAACAACAGTACTTGCTAAAGATGCCTTAGGCAAAAAAATTTACGAAATTATGCCTGAAATGACATCTGTAGATATTACGTCTTACTTAGATGCTCTGCAGCAAAAAAAGCCTGCTCGTTTCATGATGAATGCTAAAAGCAGGGTTACTGGAAAACCATCAATATTTGAGATTTCAACTTATCCTTCAACTCAAGGTGTAGCAATAATTGTAGAGGATAAGACGCAGGAAGAAGAAACAAAAAGATTATCGACCATAGGACAAGTTGCAGGCATGGTTGGTCATGACATACGGAATCCATTACAGGCTATACTTAGTGATGTTTACTTACTCAAAAAGGATTTGACATCTATGCCTGATATATCAATGAAAAGTGATATTTCTGAAAGCCTGATTGGTATCGAAGAAAACGTCGAATACATCAGCAAGATTGTTAATGACTTACAGGATTATGTTAAACCGCTTGTGCCAGATCTTAAAGAGACGAACATTGAACTGGTCTTGGATGCTGTTTTAGCTAAGAGAGCCATTCCGAAAAACATTGAGATATCGCGTGTGATCCAAGCAGAAGCAAGAAATCTAATTTCTGATCTGGATCTTCTTAAACGTATATTTGCCAATCTGATAAATAATGCCATTCAAGCAATGCCAAATGGTGGAAAACTATCCATACAAGCAATCAGTGAAGGAACGGACGTAATATTGACGGTTGAAGATACAGGAATGGGTATACCTGAAGAGGTTAAGTCTAAACTCTTTCAGCCATTATTTACAACTAAAGCTAAAGGTCAAGGTTTTGGCTTAGCCGCTGTTAAGCGTATGACTGAAGCACTTGGTGGAACGATAACTTTTGAAAGCCAAGAGGGAAAAGGAACAAAATTCATAATACGGTTACCAAGGCAATAGCAACATTAGATTTGGTTTCCATTAGTATTTCCACAGATCTCCATTTGAGTATCCTAAGAATTCAACCTGAATCTTTAACAAATCAGGTGGTTGAATGCTGAGAAAGAAAGGTTTTCCATTATATACACTCGTGGAACTTATTGTCACAACTTTATAATTATGTGAGCAGACCGGTCCATTGAGCACATTTTGTGGTTGGTGGCTTCTTATTATTTTCTTAACATCTAACAACTTGCATACCGTATTAGACACATCCATCCCAAATTCAACGCCAACTCCACGTTCAAGATTTGGATATTCTCCATATCCCTCAAATGGATCCGACCACAAAATATCATTCTCGATATCCTTTGTCGGGTTCTTGAAATCGTTTACACTCTTTATCTTGCTAGAAATACCGCCGTGAACAAACAGTATTTCACCAGGCACAATTGCAGCTATATGGAGATTATTAATAAATGGTCTTAATGTATCATGGAAATAGTTACGCCAATTTCCTCGCTTTTCCGCTACTTCATAAATCAATGTATGCGGATAAAATGAGGGTGTTCCAGATTCCGTGTAATCTTCATGATTTCCCTTTAAAGGAAAGACATTTCGAGGATGATTCCGCATTAATGAAGTAATAGTCTCGATTACTTCAACTCCAAATAATCCTCTATCGGCATAATCTCCTAGAAATATGATTCCATCTTTTGCAGGATCTAGTATGTGAAGTGCAGATTCAAGTGCTTTATAATCGCCATGTATATCCCCAAAAACGACTAATTTTCTAAATTCTTGAAGCTTTTTCTCATCGAATACGAGCAATTTAGACATAGACTGACTCTCATCTTCATTCAAACTGTTTTCTTGCTGCCTAGGTTATTAAATCTCAATTTATGAATTCAACTCATTCTAGAATTAAACGTAACTTTAAACTGAAGGCCAAGAAAAATAGTTTTGGTTAGATTCTCACCAAAGACTTGGAACAAGAGGTTAAGTTTAATTATTTTATCCAGTTCAAGCTTGAATGCAGAACAAGGAACGATATATTGTAGAGAAATTATGCTAATTTCTTTTGGAACAAGAACCAAACCACAACAAACGCCAAAGCGGGACCTAAAGCTTGAATTAATGTTGCGTTTACATATGGATAAAGTCTTGAAAGCTCTTGAGAAATGACAATTGACAAGTAACTTGTAACAAAAATGATGAAAGCTCTAAGCCAAACACTTCCTTTTCTACGCATAACACCATCTGTCTAATCGTTTAGGACCATGTACCTAATTTTAGCAAATATAAAACAATAGATATTTCAATTTAGATTCAAAATCTTTAGAGTTCATTCCCTTGACTTGTTTTGTCGGAGGAGGGAATAAGCTCCATCCTGAATTCTTGCACGTGGCATAGTATATGAGAGTCTTCACAATTTAGCTTAATATTTTTCTCCATAATACGGTTTGCAGAAGAAGGGAATGTCTCTTTTTAGTTTAGGCTTTTGTGTTTTGTTTGTATCACCACATTCACAGGTTCCGAGCTGTTCTTTTGCTTTGCATTGTTCACAAAGATTAGGTGGCTTTGCCTTGTCTTTTGCAGAATATCTTTGAAAAATGTAAAGAGGGTACTGGCTGCAGTTTTTGCACCAATGCCAATTGTCTCTTTGGCTTCCTCTAACATATTCTACCATTCTCATCACTCTGCCTAATCATTACCCGGATGTGAATTACCTTTTGGCCTAGTGTACGCCCTGATATCAAATGTTAATAAACAATACGGTTCTGCTATTCAACACAAATACAGAAAAATCTTAGTTCTAAACTATTTACTTGATCTTCTTGGCTAATATTGAATATCAAATCATTACGTGCTTTATCTTCCGTTTAAACAATGCTGTATTAGATCACTTGTTTTGGCGAAAGCTAGCGCCAGTACCGTATCCGCTGCGCCATAATAGATTTTGGCTAATCCATTTTCCTCAGGGACTAAGGCTGTTGGAAAAATTACATTATTTCGAAAACCATTTGTTACTTCATATTCTGCTTCTGGCACTAGTAGCGGTGTCTTGGAAGACCCGATTACTTTATGGGGATCTTTTAAATCTAAAAGTAATGCGCCCATTGTGTATCGACTGTTCCATTGGTCTTCCCAACCATTCTTGCCTCGCTCAGGATCGACATCTACTGCATGGAACAACACTAGCCATCCTTCCTTAGTATAAACTGGTGGTGAACCAGCACCTATTCTTTCATTGGCAAAAGGTACATCCTCTGAACACAATAACAACTCTGATTTACCCCAGTAAACCATATCTGGTGATTCACTTATCCAAATATCAAAATTAACTTTCTTATCCCTCGAAAAATAGGGGAAGGGTCTATCTAGTCTCAGGTATTGACCGTCAATCTTCTTTGGAAACAGTACCATATCCCGATTATCTGGCAACGACCGATCCAAGAACTCAAAGCTCTTAAAATCGTCAGTTACACAAATAGTTGCTCGATAACCGTGCTTAGTATACTGTGTATAAGTAATGAAAAACCGTCCATTCATCCAAATTAAACGTGGATCATAACTACCTAATACTTCTTCATTATCTCCTTCTAAGATTGGTTTGGGATCAATTTTCCAATGAATCCCATCATCACTTCTACCTAGTCCTAATTGAAAATGCGGCGCTTTTTTGATCGTCTCATCATATCCGTAATCATTGCGAAAAACCATAACGTACTCACAGTTATATTTCACTACGCCAGCATTATACGCTAACATAGATGGGTATGGAACGTCCTTTGCTGAAAGAACCGGGTTGCCTGGATAACGACTAATGATTGGATCAGATTTTAATGATCCAATTTGTCGATATTCATTCTTATTGTTCATCAAAACATTACTCTTTGGCGTCCGCTAAAATGTTAATTTTATGATATAAATTATGCCGAGTTGAGTCTTAACGTCACGAGAGGTTTCAGAAATGACATCAGACATTCGCCTGGATACCTAAGTATCCCCGGCGATGCTGAAGCAGATAACTGAAGCCACGGCGTGAACTTATTCCTCAACTGGCAAAGAACCAAGATTTAATAAATAATTTAAACTTTTGTTGTCTCACCAAGTTACATACAAAGATAGAATTGCCTACAAGTAAATGTTTTGAAGGTCTACTGCATGTTTTCAGTAATTTTTGCTTACTGTTTTAACTAGGACAGCATACGGAGCAATAATACCTGTAATAGCAAGTTTTTATATGGTAGAGAACATCAAGTTACAAAAAAACAAATGAGTAATGCTAATTCAGTATTCGTATAAGGCTGTCCAGAAAGAAAAAAATCAATCTTGACTAAGATGACGTCGATATTCTTCCATAAAAAGATCAATTACATTTTGTTCCATGGTTTAAACAATTTTCTTAACTTCAAAATCCTTGCTTCCCAATCCGTAACTTTCCGCATATTCAATGTATCGCATGGCTTGATTTCTCTTATCTTCGAATTCTGGCTCCAATTGTTTAAGGAGCTGTAATCCAAAAAGATCTAAGCTCACTGGATCAGTCCCAGCAATTATTGTGTTTAGTTTGGCTGGGCAGCCTCCATGGCGACACTCCTGAGCTTTTACCATAGTTTCTATTGCGTCTATTATGAACAGGTTTGTAGGAACTGCAACGTTTGCTTCTGCTATCCCCTTGTTTATGTTTTTGATTTTACAGTGCATGAGAATTCGGTCTTGTTTACTTAAGTAGCCAAACTGATTCTTCAATGCACCACTTAAGCCAACCATGCCGTGTATTTTCAGTATGGGAATGGAAATAACGAAATCGCATAACAAAGGCAATGTTGACACTTTAACTTTATAGCCTCTAGGACTCTGCACTATCTTCATCTTTTGAGAATATAGGTTCACCAGTTCGACTCCATATCTTTCGCATACTTTTCTCAAAGGCGACTTCTGCAAGATTTTGCTTGATCTACCAGCATCAACTGCAGGTGCATCACCAACTATGACTTCATGGTTTGAAAGGTGATTGAGAACCGCTTCAAGAAGCTCTGGATGAGTAGTTGTTGGGTATGCTTCGTATGAAACAATGTTGGGCTTAACAAAAACTTTCTCAGCTTTCTGCAGCTTTGAACTATAGATTTCCAATATTTGTTCGACAAAATGTTCTCTACTTGAATTCTCAGAAAAATATACTGTTGAAGGCTGTTTACCCATTCAATACCTCTTAAACTACTCAATTAAGATGCTACCAATCTACTTCAAAAGTATTTGACTTTTATGATAAAGATATAAAAAATAGAATTGGAAATCAAATAGAACAATTGAGTTAACAAAAACAACACTCTTTTCGCAAAACTTAATTGTTGTTCTTTCAAAACAATTAGAAACAATCGATGATGATTCTTCTTATCTGACTACTTTAGAGTTGAAGAAGAAAGCAAGTGTTTTTCATTCCTTCTTCTTTCAGAGAGAAATTAATTGTAGCATTATCGTTATAGAGGAAGAAATGTTTGTGTGGATACTTCTATTCAAATGTTCCAAGGAAAAAAGTATGAAGAAAAAAGGAGTTGATTGAGCTGTTTAGCAGAGCTAAGGTTTCTTTCTGTAGAGTAATACTCCAACTATGACTACTACAATTATTACTGCTATTATTCCACCTAGAATCAACATTGTATAATCGGGAACTACAACTTCTGGTTGAGTGGCTGATGACGCTGTTGTTGGACCTACTATTAATGAGGTTGCCGCACTTGAGCTACCATAAGACGCATCTGAAGTAAATGAAGCAGTAATCGTATATGTGTCCTCCTTTGGCGGAGTCCATGATTTACTAAATGTGCCGTAGTATGCATTTGTCGTAGCAGTGCCTATGTCAATCACTTTGCCGCTTGAATCCTTAGCAGTCAGTGATACTGGAACTCCGATCATTGTAACGTTATGGAAGAGGCCATCAATAGGATACTGGTTATGTAAATATTCCATCTGTGTACTCATTGAATCCTTCGATACGCATGGTGTTCCTAGTTGAGCTGGTGACTGATCTAGTACAGTTCCTTCAATTAATATAGAAGTTCCTAATAGTACAGCAGTTTGTGGGGCTGTGACAGTGGTTGCACTTTTGCCTTTACCATAAACATACATGTAACCGTCGTATTCATTAGTCATCGCAAGGTAACCATCAGCAATAGCACCCTGAAATGCTCTGGAACCTGGAGCGCCTTGACCATTAGATATACTCCATATCTCTTCACCCGTTGTTGCATTTAGGCAGAACAGTCTCCAGCCTCTTGTTAGAGGTTGAGAAGGAGAGTGTTCGGTGTTGACAACAAAGACTTTTCCATCGGCAACTTGGCCTGCACTATGGAAGGAATAGATTCCTGTGCCGTTTACTTCATATGGAGTTTCAAACGCAAATGGTGTTGGCGATATAAATGTCCAGTCTATTTTGCCTGTATCCCAATTAATGGCACTGCAACCAGCATAGTCTGTCATAAAGATATGACCGTACGCTGATTCTACGTTATAGGCTTCCCAGACACCCCAAGGATAGCTTGACATGGGGCTTTTCCATAAGAATTTACCGGTCATTATATCAAAGCAGTAGTAAGATCCATCGCGATTGCGTGTAGCGAACTTGCCATGGTCTGCACGTGGTTGAACACCAAAGAATTGATTGTAACCAGTATCAGCATTCAATGTAATGTTCCACAGAAGCTGTCCAGTCGTTAAGCTGGCGCCCATGTAAAATTGGCCTGAAGTTACACCTGTTCCCGTTGGGTTTATGCTACCTGAATTTACAGATACCATTGTTTCAAAATCGCAAGTGCCTAAGCTACTGAACGGGAAGCTTATGTTACTTATTATGCGTGCGGTGAAATTATCAACGATTGGTTGTTGACCGTACGCATTGTAAGCGTAGCCTGGACCTGCATTATTCTCAATAGTCCAATTTATCAGACGGTAGCCTTTGCCTGCACCGAGATTCTGTATGCTCAAAACATATGGACCGGCATAGAGAGTACCAGCGGGTACACCTGGTATAGGTCCTGTAATGTTTACAACTAAAGCACCGTTCCATGGATTATACTTCAATATTCTCCCTGGAGTAGTTCCTGATGATCCAGTTATTGTTACAAGGTATGCTGTGATTCCGATTCTAGCTGTTGCACCTGGCACTTCCTCTGCTTCTTCTGCATATTCTATGAACGTGGGCCCTGTTGCTTCACCTGCGTACAGTGGACGTTCCCAGTACAATTCTCCCGTGCGTAAATCAAAGCATTGCCAGTAGTTCTGGGGCGTTGCTCCTGTTTGACTTACTTTTGTGATAGTTTCATAACATCTTCCCATGTAGATTACGCTTGGGAAACCGATTTCTCCAGTTCCAGCGAATAACTCGTATGTAATTTGTCCTGAAGCGCCGCCTATTAGACCTCCCATGGCTCCTTGTCGTTTCCAGACAACATGAGCAGAGTTTGGTGCTTGAACATACGGAATAAAGCCATAGTTGTTCATGTAGATGTTTGTATCAGCCGGCCAATTCGGTCCACCGCCTACTATACCAGTTGCGGGGTAATTTCCTAAGATTGGCCACCATTCTCTGTTTTCGGAATATGCAGGTCGAACCCAATAGTCTGTTGGCAATGGTTTTGGAGGCCACGATGCCACCATATCCTGCTGCACAACAACTTCTATTACTGGGCTAGAGGCAGGTTCATAGTAAGCTGAGGCAAGATAAGTAGGAGAACTCATACTTCCATACGTGACTTGACCGAGCTTAGCAAGGTCCTCTGCAGGCATCGCTGAAATGCTAGGATACGCTTTTCCGTTGTAGTAATATCCTGTTGGAAAATACATTCCCAGAAAGTTGAATTTGAACCTCCATGTGCCAACTTGGTCGGGTACATAATTTAACCATGCTGTACCATCGCCGCAATAAGAGTTAATGTCGCCCATAGTTTCCGTGGTTCCATCTGGTTTTGTTATATCAATCTCGAACGCTTTGATAAATTGCCGCTGCCGATGTATTGCAGGTATAATCCACATGTTTATGAGAAGCTGCTGGTTAAGACCAACTGGACTTGGTGTTACACTAAGATATGCACCTGTTACTTTAACTGTAGCATTAGGAGTAACTCCATTTGGTATCTGTCCAGCTGACGGCTGAACGGCTGAAGGTTGAGCGTTTACTGAAGCTACATTAGTCATCATTGTAAAAGATGTTACCATAAGTATCAAAATGATTACGGATGTCATTTTCTGTGATGTCTTCATTTTTCTTTCTCCTTTCAATTTTTTTAAAAGCCAAAAATAGGCTTTGTAAATTCGACGTTGTTCCTAGAGCCTAATATAACTTTTCGAATTTAGGGTAAGAGAGTTTAAACAGAAATTAAAATGATGGTAAACTTGATATTCCTTGTTTTTTGAGTATCAAGAAAAAGTTGAACTGTGCCAGTTTAATTACAGTAAAATACAAGAGCGGACTGAAGCAGAAAATGGAATGAAAGAACTTTTAGTCAGTCCTTTTGCCATGTGCCTGAATAAGCACCACAGTCTGATATGTAGGTTTTTCATTTTCTCGAAGTTAATATAATTGCACATGCTGCAAAATGAGTTTTATAAGAAGGGTTACTCATTTACAAATGATGCAAGATGGTAACACGAGGGCACCGAACCTTAGGTAGAACAATCCGAAAACTGAGTAATAGTGTAGAATTTAGCAATAAAGAAAGTATGGCAAGAGAATCAGAGAAGAAATACAAAGAAAACGTTCGAAAACGTTTGGGCTATACAGTTGATTATCCAGTACAAGATTTACGTGATCCATCTACCCATCAAAAGGACTCTAAATGACGTTAATTATGATTTAGTACGTTGATTAAAGAATTCAAGTAAGCCTGATGAAACTGTGAAAGCAAGTTAAGACTAAATGTTATGTTTTAATAGCAAAGACAACTTTTTCAATACTCAGAAATTAAGAATGATTCTTTCCTGATTAACCGATAATCATGGCGGATTATGTTGTGAGTAAAATGTCTGATGATATTAATGCAACATGGAACCCAGTAATTGGATGTCTACATAATTGCACCTACTGCTGGGCTAGGAATTTAACCGAAACCAGATTAAAACATATGGAGAAATATAAAGAAGGTTTCTTCAAACCAAAACTAACAGAAAAAGACCTCAAAAAGAAATTCAAGAACAAATATGTCTTCGCTTGCATAATGGGCGACTTATTCGGAGAATGGGTTTCAAGAGATTGGATACTAAAAGTCATTGAAACAATCAAGAATAACCCAGAAAGCAAATATCTATTCTTAACAAAAAATCCAAGAAGATACTTAGAATTTCTAAATGAATTCCCAACAAACATAGTATTAGGAGCAACTATTGAAACAAACAGACAATATCCAGTTTCTAAAGCACCTCCTCCAATCGAAAGGTACAAAGCAATGGCAAAACTTGTTTGGAAAAATAAACTAATTGTGATAGAACCCATAATGGATTTTGACACAGAAGTCTTTACTCAATGGATAAAAGAAATTCAGCCTTCAACAGTCTACGTTGGATATGACAACTATTGTAAGAAATTACCTGAACCACCATTAGCCAAAACATTACAATTCATGGCAGAATTAAGCAAGTTCACTCAAGTGAAAAGAAAAACAATACGGAAAGCCTGGAACGACGACAAAATAGCCCAGAAAAACAGCATAAAGCTAGTATAAGCCTCGAATTCTATAACTACCAAAAAAGCTTATTACGCCAAAACAGCGAACAATACGTGGTGACAACTTTGAAGAGTTTAATTGTTTATGGCACACGCTATGGCGCAACAAAGAGCACTTCGGAGGAAATCGCCAAAGTACTCCAAGAAAACAACTTCGATGTAAAGGTTGTCAATGCAAAAGAGGAAAAAATCAAAGACATCTCAGAATATGGATTGATCGTGGTCGGAAGCGGCATGTCGATGGGCAACTGGACCAATGAAGCAGAAGAATTTATAAAAAGATTCCAAAAAGACTTTGGAAACAAAAAGCTTGCCTTATTTATATCTTCATTAAAACCCATTGAAGAAAAACAAGGCAAAACAGATCTAGTTGTCAGAATACAAAAAATTGGATTGGAAGATAAAATAGCTAAGTACAATCTTAAGCCTATAATGACAGGAATTTTCGGCGGAATTATAAATTACAATAAGATGAACTTTCTTATCCGCAAAGGTATGGAAATGGGCTATAAATCACAACTTCAAAAATATGGATACAAAGAAGTTGAACCGGGCGTTTACGATTTACGCGATTGGGATGAGATTCACAATTGGACTAAAGAGCTTGCTAAGAAAGCTCAAGAATAAATAGGAACTAAGTTACTGCGTGCGCATCTCTCATTGCATTCTTTAATGCACACTATTTTGAGGTCAAGTATCTACGAGGAAAACGCAAAAATCAGAAGAAAAATGTATTAAGAACAAAAAAGATTGAAAACCAAAAACATAATCTATCTGGTGAATTCATAATCTTACTAGAAAGGAAAACAAGAATCACTTTCCAGGGTGATCGAATTTGAAACCAAGAGTTTTGCTCGTAGGTTATAATGGAGCAAACAACACAGGAGCTGAAGCAAAACTCCTTGTCTGCATTGATGAAATACGCTCGATCCTTGGTCCCGAGACACAAATTACTGTTCCCTCCTTAAACGAGACGAACCTCCGAAGATATCTATCTGAAAGCCCAACCCTGAAGATTAAGGGCTTCACACCTGCTTCAGTTCTTTTTGATATTAGAAAATTCGTGAAACAGAGCGATTTGGTCCTTCTTGTTGAAGGCAGCTGCTACATGGATACTTGGGGTTCAGCCTTACTCTGGTGCTATCTGCTAGCCACCAGGAATGCACATTCTTTAAAGAAACCCTGCGTCGCTTACGCAGTAGATGCAGGTTCTGCTGGACATCTTAATAGTTGGCTCATCCGACGAGAAGCAAGCAAAACTGACCTCATATTAGCGAGGACAGCCAGTGCTGCAGAAAGATTAAAGAAGTGGGGTGTAAAGGCTCCAATGGAAGTCACAGCCGACAATGCCTTCGCATTTCAACCAATACCAGAAGACCAAGGTCTCCTCAAACGAGTTTGGCCAGAAGCATCACATGTAGTAGGAGTTGCAGCTGAGGACATCTATGCCTGGCCTGTCCACATGAGACTTTGGGACCAAAAGAAGTACTGCTACCGATGGCCGTACTACTACACACACTCTAGGGCAAGCCGTGAAAAAAGCGACCTTCTCGCCAAAGTGTTAGCGGTGCAATCCGATGATATCATAGAAGAGTTCGACAAGGACATTGCCCTTCTAAGCATGGAAGGCTTGGATGCAGGCTTCGCTAACAAGGTTCAACGATTGATGAAACATCCTGAACGAACGAAAGTATTTACTTCCTTGCAGTATAATGCTTCGCAAATCACGAGTATACTCAGAAGTTTAGAACTACTCATTACATCACGGTATCATGCCGGTGTGCTTTCCCTCCCAAAGCAAGTTCCTCAAACGGCTATAGGGCACGATCTCAGAATCAGGGACTTATACGCTGACTTGGATATGAGTGAGCTTTTCACAGATCACGAAGATCCATTGAGATTCTGGGAATTAAGTAACGATGTAGGTGATATTTTTGATCATTACGATTCATTTAAGGAGAGACTGAAAAAAGGCTATGAAATGTACCGAGAACGTGAAAGCCGTAACCCCCAACTGCTTAAAGCCTTTATTGAACGAAACTATTCAGAGTGGTTAGATTAATGCAGACTATTCTTATTACAGGCGCTAATGGGTTTGTTGGAACTCAAATTATACGGCGTCTTCTTCAAAACAAAGAAACAACTATTTTAGCCTTAACAAGGGCAACCAACACCGAAGAAGGAGCACGAAGACTTGCCAGAGAATGGTGGGATTGGCCAGAACTTGTCAACGCAATTGGAACCAAAATCAAGGTAGTTTGCGGCGATGTCTGTTCTCCTCATCTAGGACTAAAAGAAACGGATTACGTTCGCCTCATTGATAGTGTAACACACATAATTCACACTGCAGCTGACTGGCGTCTTGTTTCCCTTGATGAACTCAGAAAAACCAATGTTCAAGGAACTGCAAACGTTCTGGAAGTCGCTAAAGAAGCAAACAAACACCATCAATTTGAACGATTCTCGCATATTTCCACCGCTTACGTCGCAGGGGGAAGAACTGGAGATGTATCTGAATCTAATATGACAAACAAGTTTGGATTTTCCACCAACTACGAACACAGCAAGTATGAAGGCGAATTACTCGTTCAAGCAACCAAAGACGAGTTACCAATATCTGTTTTTCGTCCATCCATGATTGTTGGCGATTCCCAAACCGGCGCAATCAAAACATTCAACACCTTCTATTATCCACTGAAACTCTATTTAACTGGAAAAAGACGATACATGCCTATCAGTCGCTCTCTCAGAATCAACGTTATTCCAGTTGACTACGTAGCAGAAGCAGTAACCAAACTAACCTTTGATCCAAATGCAACTGGATTAACATTTCATTTGGTAGCACCCCATCAATCATTGATTACAGTAGGAGAATTGTTAGATTTTCTCCAGAAATGGGCCAAAACAGAACTAGGCATCAAACTTCCAAGACCTATCTGTATTCCAATGTCAGCTTCTTCAATGAAAATAGCAATTAAACTTCAACGAACGTTCCAAAGAAACCCTCGTGTCTCAGATGCACTTATCGCTTTAGCACCCTATTTTAGTGAAAACCGACAGTTTGAGCGAACCAACACAGATAGACTTCTAGGTACTTATGATCCTAAATGGATGGAGATTTTGCCTCATCTTCTGGAATATGCTGTTTACAACAGTTTCCTCCATCGATCTGACAGAACAGTCCATGAACAAGCACTCTTCAGGCTTGAAAGCAAAAGCTACCCAGTCACATACTACGATATTTATGAAGGCCAAACAGTTAAGAAAACTGCAACTGAAATGCGCAGTGACATTTTAACCGCCCTAAGCGCCCTGCGCAATTCTGGCATTGAATCAGGAGACCGAATTGCATTAACAGGTTTGAACAGCACGAGATATCTCGCCATAGACTTGGCCATTGGTCTTCTAGGCGCTGTCAGTGTTCCATTATATTATACTGCGCCTCCAGCGGACATTAATTCCATTCTGCGTTCAAGTGGATCCAAGCTTTTATTTGTTGGAATGCCCAGCATTTTAGCAAAAGCCGATGAACTTTGTCCAGATATTCCAGTTATTTCCATTTGTCGAACACAGGTGCCGCAGAATCTGTCAAGAAAAGTGGATTCGTGGGAAGACTTTTTGTCTAAAGGCTCAAAACTTGATTCAACTGTAAAGGTGCCTGTGGGTTTCGACGATACTGCTACTTTACGGTACTCTTCAGGCACAACTGGTACACCAAAAGGCGCAATTTTCAGACATGATAACCTGAGATACATGGCCGAATCAATAGTTTCAATAATGCCTTGGCGAGAAAGAAACCACAGAGGTTGCTACTTGTCTTTTTTGCCAATGGGACACGTGGTTGAAGGAATCTTAGCCACTTACTCGCCATACTATGTTCCAGCACCCATTGAAATTTACTTTCTTGAAGACTTCAGACAACTACAATCAGAACTACCGCGTGTTAGACCTAACATTTTCTTCTCAGTTCCACGGATCTACGAAAGAATCTGGGAAGTCCTACAAAAGAACAAAATTGGCAGATTCTACACAAAAACAAAGAGCCACCTACTAAAACGACTAATGCGAAGAACTCTCAAGAATATGACTCTCAAACGAGCTGGCTTAAACAATTGTGTACAGCTCATAGCTGGCTCAGCAAGCTGCGATGAGGGTCTTCTCCAGAATTACCGTGAACTCGGTATAGAAATCCACAATGCCTACGGGTTAACTGAAGCGCCATTAGTGACAATAAATCGACTTGGAAAAAACAGGATAGGAACTGTGGGTGAACCAATGCCCTTTACCCAAGTCAAGACAGCCGAAGATGGGGAAATAATGGTTAAAGGCCCACAAGTTACTGCTGACTATTTTGATAAGTCACTTGAGCCTCCAGTCAAAGATGGCTGGCTAATGACAGGTGATATCGGCAAATTAACAGATGAAGGAAGCCTCGTCATATTCGGACGCAAAAAAGAATTAATCAAAACATCGTATGGCAAATGTATCTATTGTGGAAAGATTGAAGGTATGATAAGAGAGTTACCCGAAGTAACAGAAGCAATGCTTGTAGGAGAATCAAAACCATATGTAACCGCCTTAGCTTGGATAGAGAAAAAACATTACAATCAAGCAACGCTTGAATCCATTGACAAAGCTATGGTTGAAATGAACAAGAATTTATCAAACCCTGAAAAAGTAAAGAAATGGGCACTACTTATCAACAACTTAAGCATTGAGAACGGTGAACTAACACCAAACCTTAAACTGAAACGTATTGTTATTGCGCAAAAATATGCAAAAATTATTGACTCACTCTACACTGAAGCAAATCCGGAAGGAGAAGTACACATAGGCGGTGTCGAAAGGCTAGGAGAATAGAGGTGGGCTTAAGACTTCTTATCTTAAATTGGTGGACACCAAAATACATTATCCGCAAAGAACTCAAAAATATATCTGACAAAAGCAATACAGCACTAAGAAGTTTAGTCTCCAAATATGCAAAGAAAGCAGTTGACCCTACAAACATGAAGCAGCAATCTTCAAAAAACATTGAAGCGCAGAGAACATTAATGGCTCAAACTCAGGCAAAACTGGTTGATATGCTGGCAACTGCCGTTGGCAATGAAGAAGCTATCAAACTGGGTAGAGAAGCCCTATTCTTGGTTGGTCAAAACTTAGGCAAACAAACCCGTAGCAGACTTGGTGTAAACAACAATCCAGAAGATCTTACCAAAGCAGCCAAAATCCTATACCGTATCTTAGGAATAGAATTCCATTTGGATTGGCACGATCCATCAAATGCAACATTGGTTATTGATAGATGCGCTCTTGCAGAAGAGTATTCAAGGCTAACTTGCGAAATTCTAAGTGCAACTGATGAAGGAGTCATAAATGGATTGCAGCCAAAGGTAACGATGAAGTTCAGAGAATACATGACAAGCGGATACAAGAATTGTCGCGCAAACATCTGCTTGAGCGAAAAGGAGGATGAGGATTGAAAGCAATTGTGGTTGGATCTGGAGCAGGAGGAGCAGTCGTAGCCCGCGAACTGGCGAATAATGGGTTTGAGGTCACAATTCTAGAGGCAGGCAAACCGTTCAGTCCTCTGACACACATGATTTCCAGGTTGAGTTCATTCAGGGGATCATTCTTACTCAAAGATGAGAACGCGATAGAATACATTTTTCCACACTATGACATTACTCATGCAAGTCAAGACCTTCATATATTTAGAGGATTAACAGAGGGTGGTTGCACCTCAGTTGCATGCGGTAATATGGCTAGGGCAGAGAACGGTCTTAAAGAAATTGGTCTTGACCTCTCAGGAGAGTTTGAAGAGATAGAAAAGACTCTAACAATCACACCCGTAGCCAGAGAAAAATGGCGACCTCTTAGTCAGAAAATGTTTGAAAAAGCAGAAGAGTTAGGTTTTTCACCAAAACCAACTCCGAAGGCAAGAACCACCGCAAAATGTATAGAATGTGGCTACTGTGAATTGGGCTGTGTTACTGGCGCCAAATGGGACAGCCGACGTGTTTATACTGATTTATTAGGAAAGGGCATTACTTTATTGACTAATCATAGAGTCAAAAAAGTCATAGTAGAAAATGGACAGGCTAAAGGTGTTTTAGTCTCTCATCCGTTATCAACCGAACATATTGACGCTGATATTGTAGTTCTATCTGCTGGAGGCATGGGTACAGCTCAAATCTTGAAAGCCTCGGATTTACCAACAAAAGACAGCCTCTGGGTCGACGTAGTACTCACAGTCGCTGGAGTAGCTAAAAACTCACGAATGCTAAACGAACCACCAATGGTTTGGTTCACAAAAAGAAGTCACTATATTCTTTCACCATACTTCGATTTGTTATCCTACTGGTTCCATAAACCCTGGAGGCGTATACCAAAGGATGATCTAGTAGGTATGATGATTAAACTTGCTGACACAGAAAATGGAATAGTCAACGCTGATGGGACAATAATCAAACAGTTAACAGATACAGATATGCAACGCTTGGAGGAGGCAAAGGCAGAAGCAAAAAAAATCATGGAAACCTCAGGGGTAACAGAACCATTCATAGATGGCATGATCCATGGAGGTCATCTGGGAGGGACTGTACCACTTACAAAAGAAACTAGTGAAACGATGCATCCTTCCCTGTTGCCACGAAGCCTATGGGTGGCTGACCTTTCGCTGATGCCACGTTCTCAAGGAATGCCAACGATGTTAACGACGATGGCTTTAGCTTTACGAGTGGCAAGACGAATTGTCGAAAACTGAAATAGCAAGGTAATGAGGATGGAAGCTGAGAATAGAAACAGAAAAGAATACTCAAAACCTGAGCTCATTTTTGGTAATCTAGCAATCATCTTTTGGATTAGTCTAGGCGCTGCTGTTTGTGGAATATTTTATCCATTGGCAGCTGCAGCTTTTTTTGCGCTTGTAGCCTTCCTAATCTTCTTTGAAGTCGGAAAACATGGGTGCGTTACCTGCTACTACTGCAAGACATGTACAATTGGAATGGGTAAATTACCTGAACTTTTCTTCAAACAAAAAGGAACAGCAAACGTAAACCGAAGAGCGTTGAAATTATTTCCCTTAGTCTATGTTTTGCTGAGTCTAATTCCAGTTGCCCTCTTAGTCTTTTCACTCATTCAAGAATTAGTTTTCTACAAGCTTGTGTTACTGACTGGAATTCTCATATTTTCAGCCTATACTGGAATCGTCAGAAGGAAAAATCTAATCTAATATTTCATTGCAGGTTCATTTTTCTTTGAGGCCAAGTTTCAGGATAATAAGGCCTATTTTTTGATTATTCATCTCTTCGATCACCTGTTTTTGCTTCACGAATTCTTTGTTATCGTAGAAAAGCAGAGCTTTTTTATTAGCAGATTCAGTCTTAACTAACATCATCCTAAATTCAGTCTGAACGGCTACCATTTTTGCCTTCTTAAACAAGCCGCTTCCTACACCTTTACCTAGATAATCTTGCCAAACAATAATTCCTACCAGTTCAACAAATCAGATTTGTTGTTATAACTATTCTAACTCTACTTAAGCAATGTCAAAGGATTGTTGCAAACACAAAAAAAGATGAAAGAGAGATGCGGTTTTTTCTGTAAATTATTTCTTTCTAAGCAACAGCAGCGTTGCAACAGCGATTGCAATAATTATTGCAACAGTTGAAATAGCGAAGTACATTGGGTTGTTGTCCGTCTGAACTTGCACAGGGTTTTGTTGTGTTGGTTCTGCTGGTGCTGGTCCTATTGACAATCCTGTTTCAGCCCAGGAACTACCGTATGAATCGTCACCTGCGAAAGTAGCGGTGATTCTGTAGACTCCCTCAGCAGGCGGAGTCCATTGATAGGCGAATGTTCCACTCATATCACTAGTTGTTGCACCGATCTGAATTATGCTACCGTTTCCATCCATGGCTAAAAGAGTAACTGGAACGCCAGTAGCTGTTGCGTTATGATATTTCCCATCTATGGGCTGTTGAGCATGCAAGTATTCCATGTAAGTGGTCATTGATTCTTTACTGACACATGGTGTATTGGGTTGAGCGGGTGATTGATCGAGTACTGTGCCTTGTATTAGTACAGGAGTACCTTTTGCCACAGTTGATTGTGGTGCCGTAACTGTTGTCGTGCTTAATCCTTTGCCATATACGTACAAGTAGAAGTTATATTCGTTGGTGTAAGCTAAGTAGCCATCAGCAACTGCGCCCATGATATATCTTGAGCCGGGTATGCTTTGACCACAGGATATGTTCCAAACGTTTTTACCATTAGTCATGTCGATACAGTATAGCTTCCAATCTCGTGTCAACGGTTGACTTGGTGTGTGTTCGCATGTGAAGGTGTATAGTTTTCCATCAGCAACAACGCCAGAGCTATGCCAGGCTTGCTGTTCATTATAAGGTGTTTCGAAGGGTGCAACGGGTGCGCGGAATACCCATTCAACGTTGCCATTGGTCCAATTGATAGCTCGAACGCCATCGTAATCATTGTGGATGAGCAAACCATAGGCTGATTGTACATGGTAGGCTCCAAAGACACCCCAAGGCCAAGATGGCATTTTACTCTTCCAGGCTATATTACCTGTCAGTAAGTCCCATGCCCAAACTTCTCCGTTCTGAATCTTTCCAGCGTATTTTCCATGATCAGCAACGCCTGTACCTGATGAGAAGAAAGTCTCGATACCCGAATTCAAGTCTGTTGTAATGTTCCACATTACTGCTCCTGTGTTTATGTTAACACCGATCAATCGTTGAGCTATGCTAGTGCCGGTGCCGTTTGAACTAATACCTTGAGCTGTGACTGCAACTCCTGTTTCAAAATCGCATGTTCCCAAGCTGCTGAAGGGCCAAGATATGTTGCTCTTTATTCGCTGAGTGAAGTTCGTTACCGTTGTCTGTCCTCCGCCACCACCATAAGCCCAGTTTCCACCGTTGTTCTCCACGTTCCATTTTATGAGGAAGTATTTTGAACCAACAGTTTGGATGCTGTACACATTTGGATATCCATACAAGGTTCCGGCGTTCATACCTGAAGGCACTCCAGTTATATTGTACGTTAAAGCGCCAGTCCATGGATCATACTTTAAGATACGTCCATCGTTGCTTCCAGAAGGTCCTGTTATTGCCACAAGATACACGTTTACGCCGGCTCTAGCTGATGCGCCTGGGACTTCTTCGCCCTGCTTAGCGTATTCAATCCATGTAGGTATAGTTTCTCCTGATGTTACCATTCTTTCCCAGTATACTTCTCCGGTACGTAGGTCATAACATCGCCAATGATTCTGTGCAGCTACGTTGGTTGTTGTGTTGACTTTAGAGATGACTTCGTAGCATCTTCCTGAATAGACTAGTGTTGGATAACCAGTCCCTGTGAGTCCACCTAATGTGACTGAGATTTGTCCTGCTGTGCCTCCGATAAGGCCACCAATATTGTTTTGTCGTTTCCAAACGACATGTGCAGAGTTAGGTGCTTGAACGTATGGAATGAAGTTATAGTTACTCATGTATGTATTCGTGTTTGCTGGCCAGTTGGAGCCTCCGCCCACGATCCCTGTGTTCGGCCAATTTCCTAGTATTGGCCACCATTCTCTGTTCTCAGGTGATGCTGGTCGAGTCCAGTAATCTGTTGGCAAAGCAGCTGGAGGATAAGAGTATACAATGTCTTGTTGTGCAGTAATCTCAACTTCTTTGGTGGATGATGGCTTGTAATACGCTGAGTCCATCACTTGACCTGAAGAGTTAGTGACCATTTGTCCCAAGTAATAGCGACCAGCTGGGAACCACATTCCTATGAAATTGAATTTGAACTTATAGGTTCCAACCATTGATATTGGGTAGTCAAACCATGCAGTAGAGTCGCCAGCGTACGAATCTATCTGACCAATTGTTTCACTTGTTCCATCTGGTTTCGTAATCACAATTTCAAATGCTTTAAGGAATTGTCTATTAACATTGATTGGCGGATGCAACCACATATTAATTAGTACACTTTGTCCTACGCCGATAGGATTTGGACTTACACCTAAGAATGGGTCAGTAGTAACAGTTACGCTTGGATTAACATCTGATGGTAAAGGTCCAGCTGAAGGTTGAGATACAGGCTGTGCTTGTGCAGATATTTTTGAAGAATCAAAGACTAAGGCAATAGAAGATATTACTAAAAGCAGTGCTATTGCAGCTATCATTTTCATTTTCTTTTTATTGAGCATTTTTTTTCTTTTCTCCTTTTAATTTTTGAGCGTTCGAAGGTATCGTCCGTTTAGCTTAAAAATTTTTGCAGATAAGAAGCTGGAGAAAGAAGAAAACAGTTTTTGAATAGTTGATTATACAGCGAATTTATATTAGTGTATGTTTCAGAAAACCAAAAGATAGGATAATTGTAAACAAATATGCTGAGGGCACATGGTTTAGGTCTTGTTTACAGCTCTCTGTAATGCTGAGATGACATTTTGTTTTCCCATTGCAAGTACATAAGGACCGAGTCTTGGTCCTTGAGCTGCACCCATTAAAATCATGTACAGAAGTCTAAAAAAGGATCCAGGCTGTAATCCATTGTTTTTGGCAGAGCTAAAGATTGCATTTTGAATTCTATCCGGATCATTCTCGGTCGTTAATGCTGTAATTAGAGCTACGAGTGCATTCTTCTCTTCAGGCTTGAGGTTTACTGGTGTCTCCTTTATTTCTGCAAAATCTTGGTTCCAATTAGAAGCATAATCAATTCTTTTTCTAAGTCCATCATCTATTTCTTGGTCTTTTGTTAGGTAACCATAACTTCTTAGTTTTTCTTCAATGAATGTTTCAGTGTTTTCTTTTGGTGCCATCTTCATTAAGAAAGTTAACAGATTATAAGGTACATGTATGCTTGGTTTTTCAGGTGGCTTCATAACCCAGCAATGTTCATACAATCCACGAAGCTTTGTGAATTCTCGTTCATCCTTTGCCTGCTTCTTTCTAAAGTAGATGTCCTCTAGATAATCGAGTTCATTCATGTAAGAGGGAATGTCAGAAACATCCAAAGTTCGAGTTCCTACAAATCGCTTCAACATTAGAAGTAAAAGTGATTGAGGAGAGCCATAGCGGAACCAGACCTGCGGAGTAAATACGTTGCCAGCTGATTTAGAGATTTTCTTTCCGCCTTTATCCAAGAACATCTCGTACCTTGCATGTGATGGAGGTTCAAAAGAAAGAATCTCACGGCATATCCGATCATTAATGCGAACAGAATCTGAGATGTCTTTACCGTAGGCTTCAAAACGTATATCGAAAGCTCTCCAACGTGCAGCAAATTCACCTTTCCAACTTAATTTTCCGCCACCGATTATACTTGCTTCGCCTTTGTGTCCGCAACCTTCTATTTTTCTACCTCTAATCTCTAAACCTTCACAAACATATTGCACTCGGTCAGTTTTGGGGTCAAACGAAATGGCTTTTGTAGTGTAAATTCGTCCGCAGTTTTCACAAACTGGAAAGAAAGGTAAGACCTCGGTGTAGCGTTCTTGACCTACTTCTTGCTTAACGATTTCGCCGACTTGTTTAGCGTTTATGAGAAGAATCCGTATTTCTTCACGCAGAAGTCCTTTATCATAGACATCTTTAGCGGACATATAATTGTACGTAATGCCACATGTATCTAATGCTTCAAGTAGAAGGGAGCTCATATGTTTGCCGAAGCTTTCGTGGCATCCAAATGGATCAGGAATACTTGAAACAGGATAACCTAAGTATTTCTCTAACGATTTTGGTAAACCCGCGGGCACTTTGCGTAAGCCATCCTTGTCATCGCAGAAGGCAACCAATTCAGAATTACAATTCGTTTCTTGTAGTGCTAATGTGATGGCATGCGAACGTGCTGCGTCGCCCAAGCTGCCGATATGAGGAAAACCTGATGCACCTAAACCCATTTCGGTTCGAACCCTCGTAAGATTTCGATTCAGGCTGTGTTCTCTCTCAACAACTTTCTTTGCCATCATGTCGTACCATGTGCCATGTCCAATAACTTCTTCGCTCAAGCTTTTATCCTCTGTCAGACTCAACTATAGAAGGGTATAGAAAAACATTTAGAAGAAAAATAGATTATTTTTGTCTAATTGCAGCTGCTATAGCGATAGCGCCGAGGACAAGCAACAGCAGAGCAATAGAAAACAGCCAATTTATGTAGATTAGATACCAAGCACCGCCTACGGCGATCAATAACAGACCCATGCTCAGCATGCTGAAAGCACTTTGTTCATATTTGGATGGGTTTGAGGACTGCATCCCAGCTAATACTAACGTCCATGCACCTGCAAGCACTAGTATGAGTGGAAAGACCAACAGCAGGCTAATGACATTTGCTGCAAAGAGCAAAATGACAGCTACAATAATGAGTAAGAAGACGCCAATGGAAAGTAACTGTCGTTTGCTTTCAGACATAGCTTTGCTAGCCTAGGATATTTTAGTTCCACATTCAGGGCAAAACTTGGAGCCTGCAGGAATCATACGACCGCAATTAGGACATTTTATGGTTGCCGCTGATGGAGGTGTAAGGGATTTACCGCATTCAGGACAGAATTTTGATGTAGCTGGAACGTGTGCACCACAGTTAGGGCAAATCACCAAAGCCGCAGTAGGTGCTTGAGCTTGACCGCCCTGAGGCGTCATAACTTGAGGTATTAATACCATGCCTGTGCCGAGAGCTCCACTTCCGCCGCCTTGTCCTAATGACTGAGCAGCGCTCTTAACTGTCTCCATACGCAGAACAGTGTCAGCCGGAGTTCCGCCTGTTTTAAGCCAGAATAATCGTTCTCGATACTCTGGTGTAGTATCTATACCTTCGAATCGTAGATCTGTTAACTCAATGCCTAATCGTTTGAAATAGTCTAATAGCGAATTCTTAACAATGACTGACGTCTCTTGCAGTCTAGTGAAGACAGTAACTAAGTCGTAATGCGAAAGCTCAGCAATTATCTTCTCGTTCAGGAAACCACGTAAAAAGCCGTTAACATCCTCTGTTGTGTAAGCATTTTGTCCACCAACAACCTCGTTCACGAATAATGATGCATCCTCAATTTTGAATAAGAACTGACCAAATACCTGTAATGGAGCTAGTTCAGTAGTTTGTGCACGTGTGCCCCATTTACCGTTAAAGACTTTAGTGCTGATGAATATGACTGCTGCTTTGAAAGGTTTATTGCCTCCAAAACCTGCAAGACGAGTTAATAGACCGGTGAGCAAAGGTAGATTCAATGTTGTAAGTGTGTGTCTGCCGGCGCCAAAAACATCGTAGGCTTTGCCATCTCTAAAGAATGCGGCCATTTCATATTCATGTACGACGAGTTGGGCACCCCATGTAATATCTTCGCTTGGATATCTCCAAATGATATCGTCTTGGCGAGCGTTTGTCCATTCAATTACTTGCGGCATTTTCAAGTCACTCCTAATATTACTTCATGACGTTTATCAAATGTAGCTTCTAGACTTTCAACCTTATCTGTAACGCTCTGAACATGAGGCTTCAGATTGGTAGTTGTACCACTGGCTAAATCTGCTCTAAAATCATCAACTTCAGCAGCCAATGCATTTATCTCGTTTACAAGTTGGTTATCAAAATCTATCATGCGATCAAGGTTTTGTTCTTTCACTTTGACTGCATCAAAGAAACCGGTGTATCCATAAGATGCATGATTGACTTTTTCTGTAATTCTATCCATCTTGGCTAAGAGACGATCAACATCCACGATTACGTCAAAATAACGTCTATCAGCTAGCTTCTGAGAGATTTGCCTAAGGGCATCCTTCGCATCCGTTAATTTTAGGTACAGATGATTTCTGATTAGTCTGTCACTTTCACGTCTCAATTCTTTTTCTTTGTAACCACGAAAACCTGGAATAAAATCTTCAATGCGCTCGGAGAGACGCATCTGATCTTTGACTCTCCCATAAACGTCTGTTTTCTCACTCATTACTTATTCCCCGCTAATTCGCGTACTCGTGTACAATAAAGAGCTTCTTTTAAAGTTTGCTTATAGCAGACCAAACTTAGCGGGGGGAATGTCACCCTTTAACGCCATGCCTTCCGTGCCATCAACAATTATCTGATAGATTTTGCCTTTGTATTCATACTTAATGAACCATATTGGTGCATGAAGATAAACCATCTGTTCTAAAGTAAATTCGCTCTTCATGTCAATGATTTTATCCACATCTTGCTGGAGGAGAAATCGGTGGCTTGCGTCAATCTGTTGTTTAGCAAGTTCCAAGGCTTCTTCTCGTTCTATCTCGCTGTTTAAGATTTTTGCAAAACCTTCGATTTTTCTGAAATCATAGGGAATTTTGCCTTCAAGAGGAACATCGTATTCTCGTGTTGGAAAATCTGAGGCTTCACGAGCCAGTACAAGCCAATTATACTCTTTCTCCAATGTTCCATCCTTGACAACTGGTGGAGCGACACGTTCAAAGATACCTTTGTATGTAGTTTTAGCGATTATGGAAACGACCCAAAAGGGAAGATATATCAATTCTTTTTCAGTAATCTTTGCTTTTCTAGCAAGATCGCCTGGTTTCAGAAAACCCGATTCCATCCAATCCCTGATTGGTTTATCAATCTGTGTTTGATCAAAATGATTCAGTATAAGCGAATGTTCAAAAACGAAAGGCTGTCCAGTCTCAATAACTGTCGTAAATCCACAGTACTTACATGTTGCAACTAATTCACCCGGTCGAAACTCTACTGGTGCCCCACAGTTAGAGCACCTGATAGTTTGGGCTATTGCCATGCTCAGGATGCCTTCAATTTTTCTCGTTTTATTATTTCTCTAGCTACGATGACGCCTGAAGCAGATGCTTGAATTAGACCGCGTGTGACACCTGCACCGTCACCAATAGTGAACATGTTCTGGATTTTAGTCTCCAAAGAATTGTTTAGTTGTAAGTGCGAAGAATAGAATTTTACTTCTATACCGTAGAGCAAAGTATCCCTGGAATGAACTCCAGGTGCAATCGTGTCTAATGCTTGAAGCATCTCCCTGATATCTGATAGGTAACGGTAGGGTAATACGAAGCTCAAATCTCCAGGCGTAGCATTCTTCAAGGTTGGAACTACTACGCTTCGTGAAAGGCGTTCTTGAGTGGAGCGTCTTCCTGCTACTAAATCTCCAAGGCGTTGTACCATGACTCCACCACTGAGTAGGTTTGATAATCTAGCAACATACTTGCCGTAAGCAGTTGGTTCTTTGAAGGGTTCAGTGAATGATGTGCTAACGAGTATTGCAAAGTTCGTATTATCTGTCTTTCGTTCAGCATAGCTTTGTCCGTTAACAGTTAAAACTCCATCATAGGATTCAGTCGTAACTTCACCATAAGGAGAAACACAAAAGGTTCTAACCATATCATCAAAAAGTTTTGAGTAATAGACTAATTTTGGTTCATAGAGTACCTTTGTTAATTTTTCCATTACCGAGGCTAAGAGTTCAACTCTGACTCCTACATCAACAGGATTGTTGACAGTTTTTAAGCCCCTTACTTGTGCTTCCGTTTGTAGCCATTCTGCGCCACTCCTACCTGGAGCAATAATCACATATTTACTCAAGAATTTCTCGCCATTAACTGTCTCAACGCCTTTAATCAGATGATTCTCAGTAATGAGACTCTTGACTTCTGTCCTTGGCTGAAAAGTTATTTTGCTATTCAACTCATTTCGCATCATACGCAATGTATCAGCACATTTTTCAGTGCCCATGTGGCGAACTTCTTGACGAATAAGCTTTAACCCCGCAAGGGATGCTTGGCGTTCAATTTCATCGACAGCCTCAGCATCCCCACCATATACATGTTCACTCGCACCATACTTCAAGTAAATGCTATCCACATATTTCACTAAAGCCTCAAGTTCTTTCTCTGAAACATACTGGTTTAGCCAACCACCGACTTCTGTGGATAGCGTGAGTTTGCCATCACTGTAAGCACCAGCACCACCCCAGCCATGAAGAACGGAGCATGGTTCACAATTTTTGCATTCAAAACCTCGACTGCTCGGACATTTTCGCTTGTCGATGTCTGGACCTCTATCGAGAATGAGTACATTAAGGTTGTTTTTTTCGGTTAACTCTAACGCTGAGAATATACCTGCTGGACCAGCGCCCACAATGACTACATCATATTTCAAGCGGAAAGTATCCTCCTATGGAAGCCAAAATGAGATGTAGTAACTAGCTTATATTTTTAGCTAGAAACTAAAACATGAAATAGACTTAAGATTTGGGATTGGGTATGAGGCACAGAAATTTCAATATCTTTTTGCCTGTATTCTTGAATTGATGCCACTCATTGGGTAATGTAAAGACAACATCATTTTGTTTGAAAGCCATTGATTTTTTTCCATCAAAGATGACTCCTTCACCTTCAAGAATGAAGACTTCATGTTCCCACCGATGCGTATGTAAAGGACTGTAGCCACTTGGTTCGACTTCGAAGAGGCGCATGGCAAATGTTGGTGCACCTAACTCCTTTGTAATTAACCACCTTATTTTGACTTTTGAGGTGCCAGTTTCTTCAATAGTTTTTGCTTGGACTGTTTCGTAACTAAAGATGTTCACAAATGTTCACCAGTTCAGATTATCTGAATGAGTTAAGCTAATAAGTTTGAGCACGCAAAACATAAAATAACGAGTATCTTTTTGAGATATATCTGAAGAACATTTATATCTTTACAATAATCTTCCTAAAATATAGGCATACATCATGGGAACCGAAACCGAAAACATCGATGACTTAGTCTCGGATTTCTCACGCTTTTATATACTCACTATACTTTATGAAGGCCCAGCTCACGGCTATCAGATTCTAAGCCGCTTTAAAAAACGTGTTAAAAAAGAAATCAGTCCCAGCCTAGTATATCCATTCCTGCAACAATTAGAAGAGAAAGGCTTAGTGAAGCATATATTGAAGCCTGTCGGCGAGAAAGAAAAGAAAGTTTTCGAATTAACAGCAAAAGGTAGAGAACTCACAACTGGATTGTTTAAACGCTTCGCTGAATTAGTCTCCATAGCCATCGAACCCAGCCTCTATGTATGTGCGCACTGCGGCTGCAAAGTCTATGAAGGAGCTTACCGCGAGATCATAAACGGTGAAGAGTTAGCTTTTTGTTGCACACACTGTGCACGTTCATACAAAGAAACAAAGAAACTTGCGTAAGAGGAATTGAAAAGATTAAATTCAGGTATTTTTTTGACCTGCTAAATTTAAAAATTTTTCTCTTAAGATTGCTAGTTTAGATTCAGAAGCTTGTTCGTCTTGAATTGGAGCAATTCTTATTAGAACCTCGTACAAATGATGCTCTTACAAAGCCCATTTCTGGACTTTAGAAAAAATGAAAGGAAGAATAAAGAATGGAAATTTCTATCAACAAAACCAAAAAATCAAAACTAACAAGTATAATCGTTATAGTTCTAATGATGACTTCTATCATGCTAATTGCAGTACCTTTAGTGCTAGTTGTTAACGGTGCAGAAGTAGGTATAGCTGGGCCGTTACCAGCGGGCAAAACTCCTGCTGTCAATACTCAGACAGTTTGCAGCCTTAGTGTGAGACCTAGACTAGTAGGGCTTGGTCAATCCGTTTTGGTTAATGCGTGGCTTTGCCCTGCAACACAGAATGTTCGAAATGTCAGAGGTTACCTATTTACCTTTACAAAACCTGATGGAACAACCACAACCTTTACGACTGATTCTGAAAATGCAACCGCAGCTATATGGTTTGATTATCCAGTCGACATGGTTGGTCAATGGAAGGTAAAAGTTGATTTTCCTGGAACATACTTCAATGGCACTACTGACGAGGCTACGCAATCCGCATACTATCAACCCAGTTCCTCCAAAGAAGTAACATTCACCTGCCAACAAGACTACAATCCCTCTTGGCCCGCAGAAGCACTACCAACTGACTATTGGACCCGTCCAGTAGACTTTTCACATAGAGATTGGTGGCCAATCTTAGGAAACTACCCTGCTAATGGCTACGATGGCACTACTGATCCTCAGTGGAGCACACGCTATCCTGACACCAACCCATTATGGAGTAGCCAGTATGGTCTAATTCCATGGGTACAAGGACCAAGAAGTTCCCACATAGTTTGGAAGGAAATAAACAATCCAGCAGGCATAGTCGGAGGACAGATGGGTCAAGAAGGCAATACAATTGCAAGCGACCTATCAACAAGTCCTTACCTATGCAACTTGGTCTACGGTGGAAGAGGTTACAGAATGGTTGCAAAACCAGTGTTAACCAACACCTCGTGGCTGATGCCGACCAGTCCAAACACATGGCAATGCTTTGACCTTCGCACAGGACAAGTATACTGGGAACAAACAGGCATAACTCAGGCACCAACATTCATTGAATATACAGTTAGTACTACAACAGCGGCAATAAGCGCTGGAGCAGTCACAGAAAGCCTTGTATATCTAAGCGTTAGTCAGAATCAAAGCGCTAATCAGGGCACTTTCAGACTAATAAAGTACAACCCAGTAACTGGAGCGGTAATAAACAACGGCAACATTTCAATGACTGTAACCCCAACGATATCAATAACAACCTACTACAAGAATGGCTACGTCTTATCCGTACAAGACCTCGGTGCCGCAGCAGCAAATACGACCGCTGGGCGTTACCGTTTAATTAACTGGACAACTCTAGGAACTAGTACAAACTTTGGCACAAGGGTAGCAAGCAACACATCCTACGCTATGGGTAGCCTACCCAGCGTCATCGATTGGAGCACAGGCTACGGTGCATCAGCAAGCGGTAGAACTGTGGCGAATGTCTACATTGGAGTAAACGTAACAGGCTACAATTTATGGACAGGCCAAACAATATGGAACACTTACATCGACCAAGCATCATTATTCAGTGGTTCATGCACAGTCGCTGATCATGGAAAAGTTGCTTTCTCACTATCGCGTTTAGGTGACAGTTACGGACGATATGTAGCATATGACTTGGCAACGGGAAACAAAGCTTGGGAAAGTGAAATCATGCCTTATCCTTGGAGTTCAACCGGTTTCGGAGCTTACGGTGTAGCATCAGCATATGGGTTAATATTCCATCCTGGTTACGCTGGTATAACTGCTATCAATTGGACTAATGGCAAAATAGTTTGGAACTACCATAAATATTCACAGGCTCCATTCGAAAGCCCCTATACAGATGAGAACGGGACTGAAGTATTCGCCTTCAATTCGGGTCTTCGTGTCGCTGATGGAATGGTATACGGATACAATTGCGAGCACACTACAACCTTCCCACGAA
>DATGZD010000171.1:0-5021 GCA_035297385.1 Candidatus Sulfotelmatobacter sp.
GAAGCAAAGCATCTTTGATTTAGATAGTGTGTCTTTTCGGACATTCGCCGAAACTATGTTAACGAGTCTTTTCAAATTTCTGGTCGAATTATCTTAAGGTGTAGAACTTAAGCGATCCTTACTCTATATTTTGCGCTGCCATTGTGTATGTTTGGTTAATTATTTTTGCTGCTTCGATTATTCCTTTTTGTTCATTGCTATCTAAACTTGTGTACAAGGACCGCCCGATCATCTTTCCTATTTGAGTTGGAGTTCCTACGAATGTTGGTTCGGGAATTCCTTGAATCTTCATCGGTGTTGCGATAGAGAGAACCTCATCAGTGTTTTTTACTATTGCTCTTACTATGTCTCTGAATGAGGCTGCTGGGCCATATTCTGTGCCACCTATATTGTCAACTATCAGTTTTGATACTGATTTTACGTAAGAAGCGATCTTGTCTTTGGATAGGGATTTGTGTTCCGCTTTTAGAAATTCATCGATGGGCTGATTGAAGATTCGTGTTGTTGACCATAGTATTACGGCGTTGTCTCCGTGTTCGCCTCCTACCCAGCCTTGAATTTGGGATATAGGAACATTAAGTGAGTCAGATAGTGCGTGTCTGAACCTCAAAGACTCGAGGTTTGTTCCAGTGCCTATTACAAAGCTGGCTTTTGTGTATTTTTTGCATACCATAGCCATAGCGTCGACCGGGTTTGTTATCACGATGTACTTTGCGTCGGGATTGTTGTGAGCCGTTGCTTCGGAGATTTCCCTTACTATTTTGGCGTTTTGAATCGCTAAATCGCGTCTGCTCATTTGAATGCCTGGAGTTCGAGGTTTTCCGGCGGATATCAGAATAATATCGGCGTTAGTCACATCTTGATCTCTGTCGCATGCATTTATTTCTACGTCCAATCCGAGACTTGCCTTAACATGGTTCAGTTCTTGCGCGAATGCTGCTGAAAGGTTTGGCTTTACATCGCATAGTGTTAAAGTGTCGGCAAGGCCCGCGGACATGATTGTATAGGCTGTTGGGCGACCAACTCTGCCTGTTCCGATCTGTGCAATATGCATTAATTTACATCTCCTTGTTTAAAGGCAATTCCTGTTTTTAAACGCTTATTGATTATGGTCCGGGATGTAAGGGTATTGTCGCTTTCAGGACTAAGTCAAGTCTGACTTGTTGATTTGTTGACTCCAATCTTGCATGAGATTATATGTGACTTCGATTGTTTCCTGGTTGATCATCACGGGTTGAGCTATTTTGACTATTTTGTTTGATGATTTAGTTAGGGCACATGCAACTGCACTCACGAGTGGACAGCCAAGAATGAGGACGCCTCTTGGATTAGATTCTTTTTCGTAGAGTTTTTTGTATATGGAGTCTTTTATTTTCATGGTTATTTTGTTTTGTTGGAACGTTATTTCGATTTCTGTAGCAAGGTTAAATTTCTCCAGGATTATTTGTGGCATTATTTCGCAAAACTGGTTTATGTTTAGGTTGGTGAAATCAATTCTTGATTTGTCTTCGATGTCTGTTAAGATTCCTATTCCTGGCGGGGTTATGAGAATCCCTTTTTCATTTTCTAGTAGGAATTTGCCTTGGGCTATTTCTTCGGTTGAGGGCAGAGGGGAAGTTTCTTCGGAGGATATGTATACAACTGCTTCTTTTAGGCTTTTTAGGTGCTCTGGGATGTAGACGCTTTTTGGATAGGGGGGGATGTAGAAGGCTTGACCTGTGTACTCAAAATCTTTGATTATTCTGTCTATTGTAGAGTATCTTGATGTTGCGTCGTTGCAGAGCAAGTTACTTTCGATTCGTCTAGGTGGTCCGAGGAGCAAAAAGAGAATTCCCCAGAAGATTAAGCCTAATCCGACGAAGGCAAGAGCTGGAATTTCATATAATATGGCGAAAAGCAACGAAAGAATTCCGGGAACTAAAAGAATAACGATAGCCCTGCTTGGATAATCGCTATTCACGTGCCGTATGACGATCAAATCTATGCTTCCTAAGTGATTGCTGTCTAGGTTGATTACTTGAAGATGATGGGAAGGGTTTTTAGTATTTTGGAATACGGTTTAGTTTCCATACAACGGTGGGTGCATTTCTTGTAATCTTAATGGATCTACTTACGAATTCGTATTCTTTAAGGTTTTTCAGTATGTCTACGATTTCTTGTTCACTGATTTGATCTGCGTATTGTTTCTGGAGCTCTGTATAAATGTCAGCTGTTGTAGTCAATTTCTTTGCTTTGGTCAGTACATTGAGGCTCTTCAGTACGCTCTTTTCTTTTGTGGTGGCTAGGTTTTGGAAGGCTTTGAGGTTATTGGACATTTGTTTTCGTTGAGTGAAATATTGTGTGAATGTTATTAAAATTAATATGAAGATTGAGGCGGCAAGAAGTACTTGTAGAGCTGGAACACCTAAAGACATTAATGCTTGAGTTCTGAGACGTTCCCAACTCGAGGCGATTACTTGCCCAGCTTGGACCAATTCTGCTTCATATTGAGGCAGTTTTTCAGGGTCCTGACTTAGAATTATTAGATTTATTCTCACATATTTTTGTTCAAGTCCTGATTCTGTTGCAAATATGACTCTTTCATACCAATAGACTGTAGCTTGAGTATATTGAGTAGAATACTTGGGGCTATCGAAAGCAAGATACTTGGCGATCAATGGCGGCTGCTCTATAAGAGTAACTTCTTTGGAACTACGTATGCTAACGATTGGTTCTTGTCCTTGCCCTGTCCAATAAGTTATGAAGCAGGTTTCCCAGTTATGAAGGGTTGATAAGCTTGCAGAGATGCTAAGTGTTGCATACATTACAGTGTTATTTTCGTAATCTGGGAAATAGCCGTAAACTAGAGCGATATCTTGTTTGGTTAGTTCCTCGTATTGGACGTCTTCATAAAGATACGTAAGGGTATAATTCTTCAGTTTTGGAAAGATTCTTTCTGCTTCCTTCCAATTGCTATTTTGAGCAATTTGGATTGATCCCTGTGTTGCTGCAAATGTTGGTGGAGCGAAGGAAAGAACTGCCAAGGAACTGGCAAGGACGATTAGAGTGAGTTTTAAGAAGGTAGTTTTGGAAATTGGCAAATTTGTTTTGTTGAAGAATCTACCGCAGTTCTGACAGAAGTCGTTGGTATCTGAATCTGTTTTGCAGGTTACACATGGCTTTTGTTGTTCTATCTTTGTTATTATTGGGATTTTTAGGATTTTGTCGGATAAACCAAGAAGGAGCAGCATTCCTACGAAAATTAAGACAATACCTGCAAATGAATGAACGAGTTGGGCTGCTTCTTCACTGATTCCGTAGCCAACTGAGACAATTGTAACCAATCGAATTATGTTTAGACCTGCGAATAGTAGAAATCCAGAAATGAACAGTAGCATTTTTTTCAGTATTGATGTAGAAGCTAGAATTACTAAAAATGTAGCAAACATGACAAATGCCGTTAGAGAGTATAGTCCTGAGCAGGCTAAGTCGATTGAGAATGCCAAGGGTTGTCCAGCTTGGTTTGAAAGCAGGATTGCTGGCGCACCGTAATCATAGGATAATGTTACTGGTAAGCCTAGTGTGTGCATTATGGTGTATGAGGTTTGTGTGTTGATGTTAGCTAAGGCGCCACCAATGGGATTGGTTATTAATGCGGGTAGTGGTATAAGGAAGAAGAGAAAGAGTAGTGGGATGGCTATTATTTTGAGGACTTGTGGATTTAGTAGAATGAGTGTTATTCCTGCTATGAAGATTGGAAGAGAAGTGAGATGGTATTCTAAAGGGTAGAAGGTGCTGGATCCATAGATATAGAGTAGGAAGGCTATAACGCATAGAATAGTTCCGGTAATTCCGTTTGTGTATGTTCTTCGAGAATTGCCGTTTCTGGTTGCTACGGCGGCCTTGACTGCATCTTTCTTCAGGTAGAAGAGGAAGCCAGCCAGGAAGGGCATTATGAGAAGGTGTGTTAGGGCTTCATCGTTCAATATTTCGTTTGCTAGGACTGAGAAGTCGTTTCCATATATTATTATGAGGGTTAGTGCTACCAGAGCAAACGCTATGACAAGCTTGTATCCTGCTCTAAGGTTTTTATTTGCGCTTTTTAAAAAGTCGTTCATTTTTGTCATCTTATACCTGCTTGCTCGGTATGCAATTAGTTTGAATTGTTGAGCTTATTTAATGTTATTTCAGGTAGGCAGATTGAATCCTTCGTGTTTGCTTGCTGATCCCCGGTTTTGAAGGTTTTTTGATGTTGTTGTTTTTTATGTTTCGAGGATCGTGGTCATTAATCGAACAGCTACGGTTATGAGAAACAGTGCCGAGACTGTTAGTGCTGCTATTTCGAGTCTACGGATTAATGTTTCTACCATTCCGTAGTATCGTGGGATTAGTTTAGATGTTGGGAGCAGTATTATAGATAGGACTGCTAAGAATAGGCTTATGTCCCAGAAGCCCAATGGAAAATTCATTTTTTGTTGCACCTCTCCCAGTGAATAGTATTTTGGAATGATTCATCAATTGGTTTATTGGGCTATATTTATTAGCTAATATTTCAGTTTGAAACTTATTTTAGCTTTTCTGTAACTGACGTCCTCTATTAGCACGCTAGAAGTCCATTAATGCAGGGCTAAGTAATGCATGTTCTTGAAATAAATTCTAATGGCTGCCTCATTTTTTTGGAACTGGATCTTCAAGTAATATTGTTTAGCTTTATATGCTATGAGTCTTCTGTTGTTTTCAAGAATTTTGCAACAGCGTTCTTCAACACTGCATTTTTAGTGTATTGTAATTAAGTGATTTATTTCATATTATGTTGTAGCTCTAGCCTTTTCGACAAAATGATATTCGCTGATTACAGATTAGGATTACCTATGCTAGGATCTACGCTCTATAGGTTTAGGAAATAAGCGGCCTCGATGCGAGGGAAGGTGCCCCTGATTCTGGGAAGCCTAATTCTTAATAGTGTCTAGAAAATATTATGTTAATAATAACGCAGTTAGTTAAGAAATAAAGTTGGATTGAAAAGATGAAAGCCGTGGTGC